>NZ_CP031467.1:906200-1208266 GCF_003368325.1 Paraburkholderia caffeinilytica
CGGCAAGACGGTCACGCTGCCGCTCTCCGGCCGCGAAGTCCCGATCATCGCCGACGACTACGTCGACCGCGAATTCGGCACCGGCGTGGTCAAGGTCACGCCCGCGCACGATTTCAACGATTATCAGGTCGGCCTGCGCCACAAGCTGCCGATGATCGAAATCCTCACGCTGAACGCGAAAATCAACGACAACGCGCCCGAGAATTATCGCGGTCTCGATCGCTTCGAAGCGCGCAAGCAGGTCGTGCTCGACCTCGAGGCGCTCGGCGCGCTCGAATCGGTCAAGCCGCACAAGCTGATGGTGCCGCGCGGCGACCGCACGGGCGTCGTCATCGAGCCGATGCTGACGGACCAATGGTTCGTCGCGATGAGCAAGCCGGCGCCGGAAGGCACCTTCAATCCGGGCAAGTCGATCGCGGAAACGGCGCTCGACGTGGTTCGCAGCGGCGAAATCAGATTCGTGCCGGAAAACTGGAGCACCACGTATTACCAGTGGCTCGAAAACATCCAGGACTGGTGTATTTCGCGCCAACTCTGGTGGGGCCATCAGATCCCGGCGTGGTACGGCGAAAACGGCGAAATCTTCGTCGCCAAGACGGAAGAAAGCGCGCGCGAGAAGGCCGCCGAGGCCGGTTACACGGGCCCGCTCAAGCGCGACGAAGACGTGCTCGACACCTGGTTCTCGTCGGCGCTGGTGCCGTTCTCGTCGCTCGGCTGGCCTGCCGAAACGCCGGAGCTGAAGCACTTCATGCCTTCGTCGGTGCTGGTCACCGGCTTCGACATCATCTTCTTCTGGGTCGCGCGCATGGTCATGATGACCACGCACTTCACGGGCAAAGTGCCGTTCGACACGGTCTACGTGCACGGTCTCGTGCGCGACGCCGAAGGCCAGAAGATGTCGAAGAGCAAGGGCAACACGCTCGACCCGATCGACATCGTCGACGGCATCGCGCTCGACGCGCTGGTCGCCAAGCGCACCACCGGCCTGATGAATCCGAAGCAGGCTGCGTCGATCGAAAAGAAAACCCGCAAGGAATTCCCGGACGGCATTCCGGCCTTCGGCACGGACGCGCTGCGCTTCACGATGGCGTCGATGGCCACGCTGGGCCGCAACGTCAACTTCGATCTGGCGCGCTGCGAAGGCTATCGCAACTTCTGCAACAAGCTGTGGAATGCCACCCGTTTCGTGCTGATGAACTGCGAAGGTCACGATTGCGGGTTCGGCAAGCCCGAGCAATGCGGCGAGTGCGGCCCGGACGGCCACCTGAATTTCTCGGCAGCCGACCGCTGGATCGTTTCGCGCCTGCAGCGCGTGGAAGCGGAAATCGCCAAGGGCTTCGCCGACTATCGTTTTGACAATGTGGCCAACGCCCTATACAAGTTCGTATGGGACGAATACTGTGACTGGTATCTCGAACTCGCCAAGGTTCAGATCCAGACGGGTCAGCCGAACCAGCAGCGCGCAACGCGCCGCACGCTGCTGCGCGTGCTCGAGACGGTGTTGCGCCTCGCGCATCCGGTGATTCCGTTCATCACCGAAGCGCTGTGGCAAAAAGTTGCACCATTGGCTGAGCGTTATCCCGCAGGCAAAGCCGAGGGCGAAGCGTCCATCATGGTGCAGCCTTACCCCGTTGCAGAACCGTCGAAGATCGACGAAGACGCGGAGCAATGGGCAGCCGACCTGAAAGCCGTGATCGATGCGTGCCGGAATCTGCGTGGCGAAATGAATCTGTCGCCGGCGGTCAAGGTGCCGTTGCTCGCGACCGGCAACGCGGAGCGCCTCTCCACCTTCGCGCCGTATGCTCAGGCATTGGCTCGTTTGTCGGAGGTGCAGATCATTGCCGACGAGGCAACGCTGGATGCGCAGGCGGATGGCGCGCCAATTGCTATCGTAGGAACAGACAAGCTTGTGCTGAAGGTGGAAATCGATGTCGCTGTGGAACGCGAGCGTCTGTCGAAGGAAATCGCGCGGCTTGCCACCGAAGTCACCAAATGCAATGCAAAATTGCAAAACGAAAGTTTTGTTGCAAAGGCACCACCCGCAGTCGTTGAGCAGGAGCAGAAAAGGCTGGCAGAATTCGAAACCACTATCGGCAAGCTGAAAGCCCAACTGGCCCGTTTGCCGGCCTGATCGACGTTCCGTGTCCGCCCCATGGCGGGCCGACACGGCGCAAAAGCTAAACCAGAGGATTCAGGGTAATCACATGCTAAAAGTTACAAAAGCGGTTTTTCCGGTAGCAGGTCTTGGCACCCGGTTCCTCCCTGCCACGAAGGCGAGCCCGAAGGAGATGCTGCCGATCGTCGACAAGCCGCTGATTCAATACGCGGTGGAAGAGGCCATGGCAGCCGGCATCACCGAAATGATCTTCGTCACGGGCCGCAGCAAGCGCGCGATCGAGGACCATTTCGATAAGTCGTATGAAATCGAGGCGGAACTCGAGGCGCGCGGCAAGGACAAGCTGCTGGAACTGGTGCGCAGCATCAAGCCGAGCCATGTCGACTGCTTCTACGTGCGTCAGCCGGAAGCGCTGGGCCTCGGTCACGCGGTGATGTGCGCCGAAAAACTGGTGGGCGACAACCCGTTTGCCGTCATCCTCGCGGACGACTTGCTGTACGGCAAGCCGCCCGTGATGACGCAGATGATCGAGGTGTTCGACCACTATCACAGCTCGGTGATCGGCGTCGAAGAGATTCCCGCTCAGGAAACCAAGTCGTACGGCATCGTCGACGGCAAGGAGTGGGAAGACTCGATCATCAAGATGTCGGGCATCGTCGAGAAGCCGGAGCCGAGCGTGGCGCCGTCGAATCTCGGCGTGGTGGGCCGCTACGTGCTGAAGCCGCGGATCTTCGAACATCTGCGCGCGCTAAAGCCGGGCGCGGGCGGCGAATTGCAGCTGACGGACGCAATTCAGTCGCTGCTGGCCGATGAACAGGTGCTGGCGTACAAGTACCACGGCACGCGTTTCGACTGCGGCAGCAAGCTGGGTTATCTGAAGGCGACGGTCGAGTTCGCGCTGCGTCACCCGGAAGTGGCCGCCGATTTCGAAGAATATCTGCGTACCCGTTCGCCGGTGCTGGAAGGCTGAGCAACTGGACAGCCGCGCAGAATCCCTTGCGCTGTTAGCCTCTCGCAATAGGCATCAGTCAGACATAAAAAAGGCGCTGTGTCCCGCATTCGCGGGCACAGCGCCTTTTTGTTCGTGCTTCAGCGGTTTGTGCCTCAACGGCGCTTCATCAAAAAGGTAAAGACCTTGTCATGCGCCGAGCTTTCGACGATTTCGTTGCCGGTTTGCTTGGCGAACGCGGCGAAATCGCGCTGCGAGCCCGGATCGGTAGCCAACACCTTGAGAATCTGGCCGCTTTCCATGTCGGCAAGCGCCTTCTTGGCGCGCAAAATGGGCAGCGGGCACATCAGTCCGCGCGCATCGACTTCCTTGTGAACCTGAATTTGCATCGACGATGACCTTCGGGATGAGGCGTCGTACGCGACGCCGGACAGAGGGTCAAATTCTACCGCAGACGTCGTTTAGCCGCCGGACGTGACGCTGTCATGTCGCTTATCGCAATCCGGCGGCGTCCTGGCACTACAACGTGACGGCCTCTCCCGTCTGTAGCGACTGCCGCAACGCCATGCCGATCCGCGTCGCCTCGAGCGCATCGGCCAGCGTGGCGCCTGCTTGCGCGTTCGATGCCGCGCCGCCCTGCACCGCTGCAACGAAGGCGCGCGCCTCGTGCAAAAACGCATCCTCGAACCGATCGAAGAAGGTCGGCGTGCATTCGTTGCGGATGCCCGTGGCATCGTAGATCTCGACGCGATTCGCCCGCGGATTGTGGCCAATCGCCAGCGCGCCGGCGGTGCCGATCACTTCGCTGTGCGTGTCGTTGCCATGTGCCTGCGTGCGCGATGCATAGAACATCGCGAGCTTGCCATCCTCGAATTCGCAGATCGCCACACCGTTGTCGACGTCGCCGAACTCCCGCAGCCCTTCGTGCAGCGCGACCGCGCCCGCCGCAAACACGCGTTTGGCGCGCGGCTTGCCGAGCAGCCAGCGCGCGACGTCGATGTCGTGCACCGTGCAGTCGAGAAAGATGCCGCCGGAGGTCGCCGCGAAACGCACGAAGAAGCCGTCGGTGTCGTTCTGATCGGTGGTTTGCGAGCGCACCAGAAACGGTCGGCCGATCTTGCCGGCTTCGATCTTGTCGAACGCATCCTTGTAGCTCGGATCGAAACGCCGCATGAAGCCGATGGTGGCCTGCAGATGCGGATAACGCGCGGCCTCGGCCAGTACGCGCTCGCATTCGGCGAGGTCCAGCGACAGCGGCTTCTCGCAAAACACATGTTTGCCGGCGCGCAATGCATCGACAATCTGCTGCGCATGCAAGGACGACGGCGTGACGAGCCACACCGCGTCAACGTCGCGATCGGCGAGCAGGTCCGCATAGTTGTCGTAAAGACGCGGTTCGGGCAACGCCTCGCGCGCCCATGCCCGTTCCTCTTCCAACGGACTGCAAGCAGCCACGAGCGACGCCCCCGGCACGCGATACGCCAGATTCTCCGCGTGCCGCTTGCCCAGCCGCCCCAGGCCGACGACACCCAGACGGAGCCGCCCACCCCCAGACGAAGTCGCCGTCATCACGAAGCCTCCCCGAGTTTGACCGCGCGACCCTCACGCCACGAACGCGTGGCCGCTTCGGCGAGTTCGAGCGCTTTCAGGCCGTCCGCCACGGTGGTTCGCACACGCTTGCCATGGATGACCGCATCGAAGAAATGGGCGATTTCCAGTGCGTACGCCGCGCGATACCGTTCGAGGAAAAACGCCTCGGGCACGTCGCTCGACACTTCGGTTTTCGAATACGCGGTGACCTCGGTGGGCCGCACGTTGCCGGCTTGCAGCATGCCGGTGCTGCCGAGCACTTCGAAACGCTGGTCGTACCCATAGGCCGCACGCCGCGCGGTGTTGATCTGGCACAGGCGGCCCTGCTTCGTGCGGATCGTGACCGCGGTCGAATCGATATCGCCCGCTTCGGCAATCGCGGGATCCGCAAGACAACTCCCCGTGGCGTGCAGCGTGTCGGCTTCGTCGTCGAGAATCCAGCGGAAGATGTCGAAGTCGTGAATCAGCATGTCCTTGAAGATGCCGCCCGAATGCTTGATGTACTCGACCGGCGGTGCGCCCGGATCGCGGCTCGTCACCACCAGCATTTCCGGCGTGCCGATTTCGCCCGCGTCGATGCGCGCTTTCAGCGCGGAAAAGGTCGGGTCGAAGCGGCGCTGAAAGCCGATCATGCACACCACACCCGCGTGCTCCACCGCTTCGGCGCAGGCCCGCGCGCGCTCCAAAGTCAGATCGACCGGCTTCTCGCAAAACACATGTTTCTTCTGCGCGGCCGATTTCATGATCAGATCCGCGTGCGTGTCCGTGCTCGAACAGATCACTGTCGCGCCGATCGACGCATCGCCCATCGCACCGTCGATATCCGCAACCTGCGCGCCGTGCTCGGCGGCGAGCGCCGCGGCCGCCTCGCGATTCACATCGACCACGTATTTGAGCCGCACGCCCGGCTGCCGCGCCAGATTCGCGGCGTGAATCTTGCCGATACGTCCCGCGCCGAATACCGCTACGTCGATCGTCTTTACCGCCTCAGTCATCGTATCCTCCAGTCTCTTTGGATTCTTCTACGTTCAGTTCAAGCTTGTACGCGAGCGCGATGAACAACGCCTGGCACAAACAGATCGTGCTGGTCAGCGAGCGGAACGCGAACGCGCTGCCCTCTTTCACATACAGTTGGGTGGTGGCGTAGCGCGCCAGCGGAGATAGTTGGCTATCCGTAATAACCAGTGTCTTTGCCTGATGATGGTGCGCCACGCGCAGGCAGTACTGCGTTTCCTTGCCATACGGCGCGAAGCTGATCGCGATCACCACGTCGCTCTTCTTCACGCTGCGAATCTGCTCGCGGTACATGCCGCCGAAACCGGACACCAGATGCACGCGCTTGGGGGTGTGCTGCAACGCGTAGACGATATAGCTCGCCACGGGAAACGAGCGCCGCACGCCGATCACATAGATGTTGTCGGCCTGCTGCAGCATCTTCACGGCGGCGTCGAACTGCTGGTCGTCGAGGCCGGCTTCGAGTTCTTCGAGACCGCCGCGCGAGGCCGCGATAAATTCGCGCGCCACCGAGCCGCCTGACAACGCACCGGGCTTCTCGTCGATCAGCTTGCGAATCCGCTGCTGATAGCTCGGCGAGGACGTGCCCTGCCCCGTGTACGCCTGACGAAACACCGCCTGCAGATCGGAGAATCCGGAAAAACCGAAACGCTGCGCAAAGCGCACCACCGCCGACGGATGCACGCCGCAGCTCGCGGCGATATCGCTCGTGCGATCCACCATCACGCTCGAGCGATGCTGCTCGATATAGGTCGCGACATTCTTCAATTGACGCGGCAACGCCTCGTAGTTTTCCGCGATGCGCTGCATCAATTCTTCGACGCTCGGCAAATCTTCGGTGCTCTCTTCTGCCATGGCTCTCTCTTCGTCGCTTTATTGCAGTGCAGAAGGCGCTTGCGGCACGCCACGCACGTCATCCTGACGCTGCCGATTATAGGCAGCCGCCCCATCAAATGGAATGTATTTTCCATTTTTATTTGTCATGAAATTTTCATTGCAACGCTTCGGAAGATCGCCTAATCTTGATCGTGAGCGATGGTGCATCGGCCGACGTCTGCCGCAACGCACGCAATCGGAAGGCCGCCCGCCAGACGCTCCCTTCAATAACGACAGACTGAGAAAGGTGGAGACAATGGGACTTTGCAAGAGCAAGGCTACGCTCAGGATTCTGGTGACGGCATTGACGTTGGCGACGGGATTCGGTGCGGCATCGGCCGCCCGCGCGGCTGACGCTCACTTCGTGCTGATCAGCCACGCGCCGGATTCGGATTCGTGGTGGAACACCATCAAGAACGCCATCAAACAGGCCGACGAGGATTTCAACGTCGAGACCGACTACCGCAATCCGCCGAACGGCGACATCGCCGACATGGCGCGTCTGGTCGAACAGGCCGCCGCGCGCAACTACGACGGCGTGATCGTCTCGATCGCCGACTTCGACGTGCTCAAGAGCGCGATCGCCAAGGTCACCGAGAAACACATCCCGCTCGTTACGATCAATTCCGGCACCGAGGAGCAAAGCTCGCAGCTTGGCGCGCTCATGCACGTCGGCCAGCCTGAATACGCGGCGGGCAAAGCGGCGGGCCAAAAAGCGAAGGCAGCGGGCATCAAGTCGTTCCTGTGCGTCAACCACTACGCGACCAACCCGGCTTCGTTCGAACGCTGCCGGGGCTTTGCCGAGGCAATCGGCGTCGACTTCAAGTCTTCCACGCTCGACGCCGGCCAGGACCCGACCGGCGTGCAATCGAAAGTGAGCGCGTATCTGCGCAATCATCCGAACACCCAGGCGGTGCTCACCCTCGGTCCGCTCTCGGCCGCGCCGACGATGAAGGCGCTGCAGCAGATGGGCCTCGCCGGCAAGGTCTGGTTCGCGACATTCGACTTCGACAGTGACATCGCGAAGGGCATCCAGGACGGCACGATCCAGTTCGCGATCGACCAGCAACCCTACCTGCAAGGCTATATCCCGGTCGCCGTACTCGCCATCGTGAAAAAGGAGCACACCACCGATCCGGCGAAGATCCGCCAGATCCTGCAGGCGAATCCGAAGTTCCAGCAACGCCTCACCGAATACGGCCTGCAGCCTGCCTATGGGCCGCGCAACATTGGTTCCGGTCCGGGCTTCATTACCAAGGCCAATATCGACAAGGTCGTGAAGTACGCCGGGCAGTACCGCTAACGCATTTCGCAGGAAGTGCGGACACGGGAGAACCGTTCCGGCAGGTATGAAGAAGGTGGAGGCGGCCGGCCGCGACCGGTCCGGCCGCCCCACGCCTGCGTTCGCCACGTTTTACGTGCACCACGCGCCACGCGGCCCGCCAACGGCCGCAACCCACCGGCGCATCAAGGAGAGCTTCAATGGGCGTAGCCAACCCCTTCCACCCCCATCCGCGCAAGCAGCCCCCTTCGAGCACCGCGACGACGTCGACGTCCGGCGGTGCGCCCGCAGCGGCCGATGAGCGCGTGCGCCAGGAATCATGGTTCCGGCATCTGCTGAACCGTCCGGAATTCGCCGCGCTCGCCGGCACCGTGATGGTGTTCCTCGTGTTTGGGATTGCAGCCGGTAACTCCGGCATGTTCAACCTCGACGGCGTGATGAACTGGTCGCAAGTGGCCGCGTATCTCGGCCTGATCGCGGTCGGCGCGTGCCTCCTGATGATTGCCGGCGAATTCGATCTGTCGATCGGTTCGATGATCGGCTTTTCGGGGATGATGGTCGCGCTGCCCACGATGTACTTCCATTGGCCGATTGCCTTGTCGATCGTGTTCGCGTTCGCCGGATCGATGCTGCTCGGCGCCCTCAACGGCTATCTGGTGATGCGCACGCGGCTGCCGTCGTTCATCGTGACGCTGGCGTTCCTGTTCATTTTGCGCGGCCTCACGCTGGCCCTTTCGGTCATGTTCGCCGACCGCACGATCATCTCCGGCGTGGGCGACGTCGCCGCTCACGACTGGCTCGCCCATACCCTGTTCCAGGGTGTCGCTTTCAAGAGCCTGTTCGTCTGGCTCGGCCACATCGGTATCGTGAAGATGCTCGACAACGGCAATCCGCTCGTGCCGGGCATTCCGAAAGTGCTGCTCTGGTGGTTCGCGCTTGCCGCGGTCTGCGCGTTCACCCTCGCCAAGACCCGCTTCGGCAACTGGATTTTCGCGGTTGGCGGCGACGCCAACGCGGCGAAGAACGTCGGCGTGCCGGTGCGGCGCGTGAAGATTTCGCTGTTCGTGCTGACCGCGTTCTGCGCCTGCCTGTTCGCCGTGCTGCAAGTGTGCGACATCGGCTCGGCCGCGGCCGACCGCGGTCTGCAGGCCGAATTCGAAGCCATCATCGCGGCGGTGATCGGCGGCACGCTGCTGACCGGCGGCTATGGCTCGGTGATCGGCGCCTGCTTCGGCGCGCTGATCTTCGGCGTCGTGCAGATCGGCATTACCTACACGAATGTCGACTCCGACTGGTTCCGCGTGTTCCTCGGCGTGATGCTGCTGATCGCCGTGCTGTTCAATCACTACGTGCGCCGCCGCGTCGCGCAGTCGTAACGAGGAGACGACCATGTCCGATACGAATACCGTCAGCCACCCGAGCACGAGCGAGCCGCAGGACGACGTGATCCTCGCGCTCGAAGACGTCAGCAAGTACTTCGGCCAGGTCATCGCACTGAGTGGCGTGACCTTGCGTCTGAAGCGCGGCGAAGTGCATTGCCTGCTCGGCGACAACGGCGCGGGCAAATCGACCCTGATCAAGACGCTCGCCGGCGTGCATCGGCCCTCCTCCGGCCAATATCTGGTGGACGGCAAACCAGTGCAATTCGAGTCGCCGAAAGACGCGCTCGACCTCGGCATCGCCACCGTCTATCAGGATCTTGCGCTGGTGCCATTGCTGTCGGTGGCGCGCAACTTCTTCATGGGCCGCGAGCCGCAGAAAAAACTGTTCGGCTTCCTGAACGTGATGGACCTCGAAACCAGCGCCACCACCGCACGCGACAAGCTCGCCGAAATGGGCATCAACGTGCGCGATCCGCATCAACCGATCGGAACGATGTCCGGTGGCGAAAAACAGTGCCTCGCCATCGCGCGGGCGATTCACTTCGGCGCGCGCGTGCTGATCCTCGACGAGCCGACTGCCGCACTCGGCGTCAAGCAGAGCTTCAACGTGCTGAAGCTGATCCACACGGCGCGCGCCAAAGGCATCTCGGTGATCTTCATCACGCACAACGTGCATCACGCGTATCCGATCGGCGATTCGTTCACGCTGCTCAATCGCGGCAGATCGCTCGGCACGTTCACGAAGGACACCATCAGCAAGGACGAAGTACTCGACATGATGGCCGGCGGCGCCGAAATGCAGAAAATGATCGGCGAACTCGACGGCGCGACGATCTGATTCATTCACGCGGGTTTCCGGCGCTTGCCGCGCCTCACGCCCGCGTTCAGCTATTCAGGAATATTCATGGATCACTCCAGCACATCCAGCGGAACCGGAATCGCGAACGGCAGCCGTTTCGCGCCGGACCGCAGTCGCGACATCGTCTGCCTTGGCCGCCTTGCCGTCGATCTGTACGCGCAGCAGGTCGGCGCGCGGCTCGAAGACGTGTCGAGCTTCGCGAAGTACCTCGGCGGTTCGTCGGCGAATATCGCGTTCGGTTGCGCGCGGCTCGGACTTGCATCAGCGATGCTGGCGCGGGTCGGCAACGATCATATGGGCCGCTTTCTCACCGAGACTTTGACAAAAGAAGGCTGCGACGTCAGTCGTGTCCGCATCGATCAGGAGCGCCTGACCGCGCTCGTTCTGCTGGGACTGAAAGACCGCGATACGTTTCCGCTGATCTTCTATCGCGAGAACTGCGCGGATATGGCGGTGGATGAAGCGGATTTCGACGAGGCGTATATTGCGTCGTCGAAAGCGCTGCTGATTACCGGCACGCACTTTTCGACCGAACAGGTGAATCGCACCAGCCGCCGCGCACTCGACTATGCACGGCGCAATAACGTGCGCACCGTACTCGATATCGACTATCGCCCGGTGTTGTGGGGCCTGACAGGCAAGGCGGACGGCGAAACCCGCTTTGTCGCCAGCGAAGGCGTGACCGCGCACTTGCAGCGCATCCTGCCTTTGTTCGACCTCGTGATCGGCACCGAGGAGGAGTTCCGCATCGCCGGCGGCAAGACCGAACTCGTCGACGCGCTCGCGATGGTGCGCGCCGTGACGCCGGCCACGCTGGTTCTGAAGCGCGGGCCGATGGGCTGCCAGATCATCGACGGCACCGTGCCCGCCACGCTCGACGACTTGCCGATTCACGGCGGCGTGGAAGTCGAAGTGCTCAACGTACTCGGCGCGGGCGACGCATTCGCCTCGGGCTTTCTCTCCGGATGGCTGCGCGATCAACCGCTCGAAGCGTGCGCGCGGGCGGCCAACGCCAGCGGCGCGCTGGTCGTCTCGCGTCACGGCTGTGCGCCCGCGATGCCGACACCCGCCGAACTCGACTACTTCCTGCGCGAAGCCAAGGCCGATCCGCAACGCATGCGCCGCCCCGACCGCGATGCGACGCTCGCACGCCTGCATCGCGTCTCCCCTGCCCGCAAACAATGGGACGAAGTACTCGGCTTCGCGTTCGACCACCGCAACCAGTTCTTCGAACTCGCCCAGCAGACCGGCGCCGGCGAGGCGCGCATCGTGCAATTGAAGGGCTTGTTCGTCGACGCCGTCGCGCAGACGGAAGCCGCCTTGGGCTTGCAAGGCCGCATCGGCATCTTGAGCGACGACCGCTACGGTCAGGACGCATTGAACGCCGCCACCGGACGCGGCTGGTGGATCGGCCGGCCGGTTGAACTGCCCGGCTCCGTGCCGCTCGTGTTCGACCACGGCCGCTCGATCGGCACGACGCTGATCGCGTGGCCGCAGGAACACATCGCCAAGTGCCTCGTGCAATTTCATCCCGACGAACCCGTCGAACAACGCCTCGAACAGGAAGCGCAACTGCGTGCGCTTTACGACGCGACGCAAGCGAGCGGCCACGAATTGCTGCTGGAAGTGATTCCGCCGAAACACGCGCATTTGCCGCAAGCGCCGGACATTGTTTATCGCGCGCTGAAGCGGCTGTACAACATCGGGATCTATCCGGAATGGTGGAAGCTCGAACCGATGGACGCCACGCAATGGCAAGCCGTCGACGCGCTGATCGCCGAGCGCGATCCGTACTGCCGGGGCGTGGTGCTGCTCGGTTTGTCGGCGGGCGTCGAGCAATTGAACGAGGGCTTTCGGGCGGCGGCGCAATCGGCAACGTGCCGTGGCTTTACCGTGGGCCGCACGATTTTTCACGAGCCGAGCCATGCGTGGCTCGCCGGTGAGATCGGCGACGACGAGCTGATCGCCCGGGTGCGCCGCACGTTCGAAACACTGATTGCGTCGTGGCGTGCGGCGCGTGGAACGGCAAGCACGCAGCCCGCCGCGGCGAGCCACACACATCAGGAGCAGGCCGCATGAATCAGCGCGTATTGCATCACGATGCGGCGTCCGCCAACGACGCCACCCAGGCCCGCGCGCCATCGGACGGCACCGTCCGCCTGACGACTGCCCAGGCGCTGGTTCGCTACCTCGCCGCGCAGCGCGTCGCGACCGAAGACGGCAGCAGCACCGAACCGCTCTTCGGCGGCGTGTTCGCGATCTTCGGGCACGGCAACGTAGCGGGAATCGGCGAAGCCTTGTATCAGCACCGCGAAGCGTTGCCCACGCTGCGCGCTCACAACGAACAGGCGATGGCGCACAGCGCGATCGCCTATGCGAAGGCGCACTTCCGCCGCCGCATGATGGCCGTCACGACGTCGATCGGACCCGGCGCGACCAATCTGATCACCGCGGCCGCGCTCGCGCATGTGAACCGTCTGCCTGTGCTGCTGTTACCCGGCGATGTGTTTATCTCCCGCGCGCCCGATCCGGTGTTGCAGCAGGTCGAGGATTTCCATGATGGCGGCGTCTCCGCCAACGATGCGTTCAAGCCGGTGTCGCGCTACTTCGACCGCATCGTGCATCCGGCGCAGTTGCTCAATGCGTTGCCGCGCGCCATGCGCGTGCTCACCGATGCGGCGTTGTGCGGCCCCGTCACGCTCGCTTTGCCGCAGGATGTGCAAGCACAGGCGTGGGATTTCCCGGCCGACTTCTTTGCGCCACGCGTCGTCACATTCCATTCCCCCGCGCCACGCGTGGAAGACATCGAAGCGGCAGTTGCCCGTCTGCGCCGCGCCGAACGCCCACTGATCGTCGCGGGCGGCGGTGTGCTTTATGGCCACGCGACCGATGCGCTGCACCGCTTCGCCGCCGCGCACGGCATTCCGGTGGCGGAAACGCAAGCCGGCAAGGGATCGCTTGCGTGGAACGATCCGTTGAACGCCGGCGCGTTGGGCGTGACCGGTTCGCCCGCCGCCAATGCGCTCGCCCACGACGCCGATTGCGTGCTGGCGATCGGCACGCGCTTGCAGGACTTCACGACCGGCTCGAACACATTGTTCACTCAGGCCGACGTGATCGGCATCAACGCAAATCCGTTCGACGGCCTCAAGCATCGCGCGCTGGTGGTCGAAGCCGACGCACGTCTCGCGCTGGATGCGCTCGCCGAACCCCTGCAAGGCTGGCACGCGGACCGCACATGGACCGCGCGCGCGCACAAACTCGCGGCGGGCTGGCGCGATACCGTGAGCACGCTCACACATGCGCCGCAACGCGACACCGTGCTGCCGTACGAGGGCGACGTGATCGGCGCGGTGCAGCGTTCGAGTGCGCGTTCCGCGACGGACGACATCGTCGTGTGCGCCGCGGGAACCTTGCCGGCCGAATTGCACAAGCTCTGGCGCGCCGGCAAACCAGGCGCGTATCACGTCGAATACGGCTACTCGTGCATGGGCTACGAAATCGCCGGCGGACTCGGCGTGAAACTCGCACGGCCCGCGCGTGAAGTGATCGTGATGGTCGGCGACGGCAGCTATCTGATGATGAACAGCGAGATCGCGACCTCGGTGATGATCGGCGCGAAGCTGATCGTGGTGGTGCTCGACAATCGCGGCTACGGCTGCATCAACCGCTTGCAGCAGGCCTGCGGCGGCGCGCCGTTCAACAACCTGCTCGACGACTGCATGCAGGGCCCGCTCGGCGCACCGAAGATCGACTTCGCCGCGCATGCACGCTCGCTCGGCGCGCAGGCCGAGCACGTCGCGAACATCGGCGAACTTGAAAACGCACTGCAACGTGCGCGCGCCGCCGATCGCACCTACGTGATAAGCATCGACACCGATCCGGCCCGTACCACGGCCGACGGCGGCTGGTGGTGGGAAGTCGCGGTGCCCGAGGTATCGGCGCGCGACACCGTGCGTGCCGCGCGATCGCAATACGACGCGCAACTCGCCGCACGCGCCGCGCCCAGCGACCGCCCCGGCCGCATCGACAACGAATGAGGACGCCCGCATGACTGCTTTCGACGTACGTATCGGCATCAATCCCTTATCGTGGATGAACGACGACTTGCCATCGCTTGGTGGCGAAACGCCGCTCGAAGTCGCGTTGACCGAAGGACGCCAGATCGGCTACCAGGGGTTCGAACTCGGCAACAAGTTTCCGCGCGAGCCGCAGGCGTTAAAGACGCTGCTCGCCCAATACGATCTGGCCTTGGTATCCGGCTGGTACTCCGGACGACTCGCGCGGCGCAGCGTGGAAGAGGAAATCGCCTCCGTCGGCCCGCATCTCGACCTGCTCGCACAGAACGGCGCGACCGCGATGGTCTACGGCGAAGTCGCCGATTCGATCCAGGGCGCACCGCAGCCGCTGTACCAGCGCCCGCGTTTTTTCAGCGAAGCGCAATGGGCAGCGTATGCGACGCGCGTCGATGAATTCGCGCGCTACACGCTAAGCCGCGGCGTGCGGCTGGCGTACCATCATCACATGGGCGCGTATGTCGAAACGCCGGCTGACGTCGATCAACTGATGTCGCGCACGAGCGACGCCGTCGGCCTGCTATTCGACGCCGGGCACATCACGTTTGCCGGAGGCGATCCGCTCGCGGTGCTCGACAAACACATCGGGCGCGTGTGTCACGTACACTGCAAGGACGTTCGACCCGCGGTGATGAAACTGGCGCGCAATCGCAACTGGAGCTTTCTCGATGCCGTGATCGCCGGAGCGTTCACGGTACCGGGCGATGGTGCGGTGAACTTCCCGGCGCTCGTCGATCGATTGAAGCGGCATGGTTATCGCGGCTGGCTGGTGGTTGAAGCGGAACAGGACCCGGTGGTGGCGCCATCGTACGAATACGCGCAGAAAGGATTCAGGACCTTGCGAGCGCTGGTGGATGCGCCACTCGACGCCGGTGACAAGATTGGGCAGGAGGCAGCATGAGTTTATTGGTGAAGGCTCAGCGCGAGGGCCAGACGATCGCGCGGGTGACGCCTGAGTCGGCGTGCTGGCGGTATGTGGGATTTGCCGCGTACCGGTTGGGCGCGGATGAAGTCGTGCATGTGTTTGAGCCGTCGCGAGAGGTGTGCATCGTCGTGCTCACCGGCGCGGTGGATATTGAAACCGGCGATGCCAAATGGAGTTCGCTGGGGTCGCGCGACAGCGTGTTCGAGGATTCCGCGCCGTATGCGGTGTATTTGCCGCCAGGCGTGCGGACGACGGTTCGCGCCTGTCGCGATGCCGAGGTTGGCGTGGCGAGTGCGCCTGGCAAGGGTTTGTATCCCGCGAGGTTGATCGAACCTTCCACGATGAAGCGCTCCACGCGTGGGAAGGGGCTGAATACGCGCTACGTATGCGATATTCTTCCGCAGACCGAGCTTGCGGAGTCTTTACTTGTGGTTGAAGTTCGGACGCCCGGCGGGCATGCGTCGAGCTATCCGCCGCATAAGCACGATACCGATAATGTGCCTCATGAGAGTTCGCTCGAAGAGACTTACTATCATCGGCTCGATCCGCCGCAAGGGTTTGCCTTTCAGCGTGTGTATACCGATATGCGCGATATCGATGAGTCGATGGCGGTTGAGAATCACGACGTCGTGATGGTGCCGCGTGGGTATCATCCGGTTGTGGTTCCCTATGGGTATGATTCTTATTATTTGAATGTGATGGCAGGCGGGCAGCGTGTGTGGCATTTTCATAATGATCCTGCGCATGAGTGGATTATTAATAAGGATGGCTGATTTTTGTTTCTCCTGCGGAGCGAGGGGTTGGTTGCCTGCGGCGGTTGGGGGTTTCTTGATTTTGTTGCCTGTTTTGGGGGCTTTTTCTGTGTGCCTGCGGTGTTGGCCTTTCCTTGAATTGCTAGTGGTCTATTAGCGTTCGCCCCTGTGCGGGGCAGGCACTCACTTCTCTTTGCCGCCGCAAAGAGAAGTAAGCAAGAGAAAGCGGCTCACACCGATCATGCTAAGCGGGTCCCGCAGCTCGCACACGGTAGTGGTGCATCTGGAATCCGTGCCCTCGCACCTTCAGGCGTTAGTGACAAGGGGCTCATCAGCTCCCACTCCGCACTGCGTGCGTCGCGGACGGGTCTGCTTGGGAAACCAGCGGCTTCGTTTGGGTTCGGTGGGAGCCATCGGCTTCGCCTCGGCGACGCACCAACGCGACAGAGGTGAAACACCACGCCACTGCGCCGAAGGAGGCGTGAGCGCTAAAACGCAGCGATCGGTTTTCGGAAGTACGCTTCGGCGCGCGTAGCGCCGCCGGAAGTATGACGCCCTTGTCACACGCATAGGCAGGGGCACGAACACAGATTCCAGATGCACCACTACCCGTTGCGAGCTGCGGGACCCGCTTAGCAGGATCGGTGTGAGCCGCTTTCTCTTGCTTACTTCTCTTTGCGGCGGCAAAGAGAAGTAAGTGCCTGCCCCGCACAGGGGCGAACGCTAATAGACCACTAGCAATTCAAGGAAAGGCAACACCGCAGGCAGACTGACAAGAAGCACAAAACAGAAAAACAGATCAAGGAAAGCCCACCGCCACAGGCAAACAAACAACAACCGCCGAACAGGCAAAAAAACCACTATCTCCTAGCCGCAACATCAACCTCCAGCCCCCCATCCTCCCCCATCCTCACAGTCCCGCGGGAAACATCCCTCCGATACCCATAAAGATCAAACCTCATCACCCCAGGATTGGAACTATCCTTAATAAAAGTCCTGCCATTCGTGACCAACGAATTAAACATCTTCACATCACCCGATTCGATCCAGACAAAACTCTTCGCCGCACCGGCAGGCGGCCTGGCGACAGCAACAGAACCATCGCGCTTGAATTTCAACACCAGACCTTCATCAGTCACCGTGGCGCTCGCCAGCCGCCCCTGCAAAACCGGCGGCGGAAACACGGTGTACTGATCGAACACCAGTTCGTTACGCTTCAATGCAACACCCTTGCGCGCAAACGGTGTCAACGACGCCAGCGGAATATCCAGTGCCCGCAACAACCCCGCCTGCGGCACCCCCAATACCTTCACCGAGGTCGGCTCGTAGACAAGATGCCGCTCGTCCCGGGCCACGATCGTGCCGCTCATCGTCGTCGGCAGCCACACGCCAGGAAAGTGATTCCACAACTTGATGCCGCCCGTCACTTGCAACTTGCCGTCCACCGGCTTCAACTGCAAATCGTTCAGCGAACGCGGCTCATAGTCGAGCAGATAGTCGTTGAACAACGCCGCCATCGCGGGCCAAGGTTCGACCACCTCGCCGCCGATGATGCGAATGTCGTACTGGTCGGGATCGTCGAGATCGACCGGTTGGCCCGGTTTCTTCGGCACCATCTGCGCATCCAGCGAACGCACATGAAAACCGACTCGGCCCGAAACGTAGAAGTCGACATTCTCGACGTGAATCAGCGGCGCCGATCCGGACGAGTGCCGCTCGTCGCCGAGCGCGGCGCCGGGCGCAGCCATGCTCTGGCCGGAAAACGCCGCACGCGTGCCGACCGGCATCGCGCGTGCAATCGACGCCGTCCGCAACGTCTGCGGCACGTGTCGCCACACGAGGCGCGCCTGTGCGAGCGACACCTGTTGTGCGCGAATGAAGCTGTCGTTAAAGCGCGCGCGCGCACTGCCTATCTGCGTCGACCCTTCCTTCACCGCGCTGGCTAGCATCGGATATGACGGCAAGTGCACGTCCAGCGCGCCAGCTTCGTCGAAGGTGAAGTAGCCGGCCGCCATCTGCTCGCGGTAGTGGTACAGGTCGAGCACGAACGGCGCGTTCGTATCGAGCGGGGTCAGCGCCATGTCGATGTTCATCGGCATCGAACGCATGAACTTCACGTCGCCGCCCTGCACCAGCATGCCGCGCGGCGGCATCGTCGCAGGCCAGTCGATCTTCTGCACGGTGTGGTCGTCGAGCGTGAAGCGCACGCCTGCGGCGCTGGCGTCGATCTGCGTGATCGTCATGCGCAACGCGGGCGGCGGTGTGAGTCTGGCCACCTGCATCACCACGTCGTCGCCGTCGAGACGCGCGATCGGCGTGTCCACCTTCAACAGGTCGGCCATCTTCACGTGCGCGGCCTGCATCAGTTTGTCGGCGCCGACACCGGCCACTTCGACGTGACTGGCATGGAACACGAGGTCGTCGGCGTTGCGCATCGACAGCGAGCCGGTCAGCACGATCGGCACCCATGTGTCGCGATGCATCTCGCCCGTAATACGCAAGGTGCCGCCGTCTTGCGGCACCACGCGCATATTGCGCAATGGCGAGCCCTGATACTGGAACAGGTAGCGGTCGAAAATCGCCGTGAGCCTGGCGCTGTCGAGCGTGACCTCGCCGCGGTGGACGTTGATCGTCACGCTGGTCGGATCGTCGAACACGATCGGCTGGCCGGCGTGCGCAGGAGTCAGCGTCGCCGCCATATCGTGGATCATGAAGCCGATGTCGCCGGTCACGCGAAAGTCGACGTCGCGCGCGAACATCAACGAACCGTCGATGCCGGAATCGCGCAGCGTCAACGGACGGCTGCGCTTCTCGGTCATGCCGCTCGCAGCGGGCACACGTGCGGCGACGCGCTGTTCGGCAGCGAGCTGTTTGGCCTTGGCCAGTTCGAGTGCGGGACGCGATGCGGAGGCGGGTTGATCCGCGCTCGCAACGGCGGCACCGTTCGTCGCGTTGGCGGCGAGTCCCTCATCCGGCCGAGATCTGGCGGTCCGCGGACTGTCGTTGTCGCTCACGGCGTTCGCTGTCGCGTTCGTTTGTGTCGACGATGCCGATGCAGCATCGCCCGTCGTGGAACTCGCGTCTGCGCACGCCGACATCAGCAGCGCAGCCGTCACCAGCGCGGCACCGGCGCCGGCACGCATGCGCCACGTTTCTCCAAGCGGCGTTCGCACCGCTCGGCGCGACAACCTCCTTTGAAGCGACCGGAGCGCGGGCTCGGCCCGCACACTGTCAGCCGATGCTTCGCGCAACGCGTCTGTCTGTTTCACGATGTCTCCTCCTGAAGCCGCTGCGCGTCTTTCGCGCGCCCGGCACGGCATGGTCGGTCGCACATACGCCGGCTTTAAACACCGCGTCGCCGTTGCGCGCCTTTGACCTGATTGTCTTGATTTGTCGGCGCGCTGCCGACAAGATTTCTGGAGGACGCTCACCAAACGATCAAGCGTTTGAATCGTTAGAACAAGTCGTTGGGAAGCCCCACGCGTCGGCCTTGAGCGACCTGTACGCAAACGGGATTCAAACGGCATCCTGGGCGGGACTCGAGCGCGGAATGAGGGGCGCGTGCATAGCGCAGTGCGTGACGCGCACGTCAGGACAGCAAAATGGTCGCAATCTTGAATGCGGCGCTGCAATAAGGCCATAGCAAGACACCCGCCATGGACGCTGCGGTTCGGCCTTGCGAAACCGGGCTTGGGCATCGCCCCTACCCCACGCCCAGCCATTCCTGCATGACGTCCGGGCGCGTCACAAGCGACGCGAGCGCATCATCGAAGACAATTTCGCCGTGCCCCATCACCGCAACCCGGCTGGCGATGTCTTGCGCAATGACGAGCCGTTGTTCGATCAGCAGCATCGCCACGCCGCGATCACGCAGCATCCGCAGACAGTGCGCGACCTGCCCCATCACCTGGCTGGCCAACCCCTCGCCGGGTTCGTCGATAACCAGCAGATCGGGGTCGCCGAGCAAGGCCCGGGCGAGCGTGAGCATCTGTTGTTCACCGCCCGATAACACGCCGGCCCGCGTGCGCTTTCGTTCGCGCAGGACAGGGAACAGTTCGTACGCGTCGTCGAGGGCAAAGCGCGGTATGCGGCCGCGAGCGCGCGGCACCACACCGAGTTGCAGATTCTCATGGACGCTCAGCGTCGGAAAAATGTCGCGATGCTCAGGCACGTAAGCGAGCCCCAGGCGAGCGATCTCGAAGGTGCGCAGGCCGCCGAGTGCATAGCCGGCAAACCGCAACTCGCCCTCGCTGCGCACGAGGCCCATGATGGCGCGCGCCAGCGTCGAGCGTCCGGAGCCGTTGCGCCCGACCAGGGCGACGACTTCGCCGGCGTCGATCCGCAAATTGACGCCGTGCAGGGCCTGACTCGCGCCGTACCAGGCGTTCAGGTGCTGGATGTCGAGCAAGGCGGTCATGTGCGGACGTTGTCGCCGAGATAGGCGGCGCGCACCGCCGCATCCGCGCGAATCGCCGCCGGCGTGCCGGTCGCGATGATGCGGCCTTGCACCAGCACCGACACGCGGTCGGCGATCGCAAACACGGCATCCATGTCGTGCTCGACCATCAGCAGCGTACGGCCGGCGGTGGTCGCGCGAATCAGTTCGATGGCGCGCGCCGCTTCGGCGCGGTTCATGCCGGCGGTGGGCTCATCGAGCAGCAAGGTGTGCGCGCCGCCTGCAAGCGCCAGACCGAGGTCGAGCGCACGTTGTTCGGCATAGCTGAGTGTGCCGGCCTGGATATGTCTGCGCGCACTCAGTCCCACGGCTTCGAGCACCTGGTCGGCGCGGGCATCGACCGTGCGTGAGCCGCTGAAACGCTGCCACCAGCGCGTGCGGTCGCGCTCGGCCAGCATCGCCGCGCAGCGCAGGTTGTCGAACACGCTGAGGCGAGCGAACACGCTGGTGGTCTGGAAGCTGCGCGCGAGGCCGCGGCGCGTGATCGCGGCCGGCGCAAGACGCGTGATCTCCGCGCCGAACAGATCGATGCGCCCGGCATTCGGCCGCGCGCCGCCGGCGATCAGATTGAAAAGCGTCGACTTGCCCGCGCCGTTCGGACCAATCAATGCGTGGCGCTCACCGGGCTCGATAGCAAGATCGACGCCGCGCAGAATCTGCGTGGCGCCGAAGCGCTTTTCGACGCCGTAGACGGCGAGAGCCGGGATCATCGCGCATCTCCGGTAAGCGGCGTGGCGCTGGCGTGAACGGCAAGACGCGCTCGCGCGCGAACCGCGTAGTGCGCCGCGAGTGCGCCTGGCGCGGCCAGCATGAACACCGCGACGCCGAGCCAAAGATGCGGCGAGGCCGTCTCCAGCGGCACGCCAAAGACGCTGAAAGCCGCGCCGTCGCCCGCACTGAATTGCACGGCATAAGCCCATTGCACCGCGAGCACGACGGCCAGCGTCCATAGCACCGCTGAGGCCGCGCCCCATAAATACGCCTTGCCGCACACGCGCCAACCGTAGGCGGCGACGCGCGCCGTGTGCCGCTGCGCGAAGCCCGCCAATCCATCCGGCGACGCCACCACGATCACGACAAAGAACAGCCCCAGATAGAACAGCCAGGCCCGCGTCACGCTCGCCACCGCGACGCTGAAAAACGTCAGGACGATCGCACCCGCGACCGGTCCGAAAAACGCCGCCGTGCCGCCGATCACCGTCGCGATCAGCACGGCGCCCGAGCGCATCGTGCCGACGCTTTCCGTCGACACCAGTTCGACATTGATCAGCCCCAGGGTGCCGGCAATGCCCGCAAAAAACGCCGACATCACCACCACGCCATAGCGGATGCGGCGTGGATAGCAACCGATCGCGGCAGCGCGCGCCGGATTGTCGCGCACGGCATTGGCGAGCCGCATGAACGGTGTGCGCGACAACGCGAACATGGCTGCGCACGCCAGCACGCACCACAACGCGATCAGCGCGTACGCCTCGCGCGCCGGGCCGAAGCTCCAGCTTGCGAGCATCGGCCCGCTCGCGCGATCGATCGGCACGCCGGCCTCGCCGCCGAACCAGTCGGGCAGCGTCCATGCAGCCGCCGCGACGAGTTCGCCGATGCCGAGCGTGATCATCGCGAAGGCCGTCCCGGCACGCCGTGTCGACACAAAACCGAACAACGCCCCGCACAATGCGCCGCCCATGCCGCCGATCAATGGCAGCAGCATCAACGGCACGCCGATGCGATTGAACACTTGCGCCGCGATAAGCGCGCCGAGGCCGGAATAAGCGGCATGTCCGAACGACAGCAAACCCGTTTCGCCGAGCAGCAAGTTGTACGAGAGCGCGAATACGATCATCGTCGCGGTCTGTGCGAGATAGGCGAGGAGCCAGCTTTGCGGCCAGACAAAAGGCGGCACAGAGAGGAACAGGACGAGCGCGAGCCATGGCGCGAACCTGCGCAACGCCGAGCGCGACGCGGTTGCCGGCACCGCGAAGTTGTCGGGCGGCTCACGCATGATCGTCACGCCGTCCGAACAGTCCGCGCGGGCGCAGCGCGAGCATGGCGACAAGCAGCAGATAGGGAATCAACGGGGCGAGCTGCGCCAGCGTCAGCGCGTCCCATGCGGCCGGCAGCGCGCCCCCGAATACTGCCGTGAGATCGCCCAACGACACGTCGCTCGCCACCGCGAAAGTTTGCAGGCACCCGACGATCAGCGACGCCGCCAATGCCCCGCTCAACGAGCCCAGTCCGCCGATCACGACCACCACGAATACGATCGAGCCGAGCGACTCCGCCATCGACGGTTCGATCACGAAGAGCGGCGCGCCGATCACGCCGGCCAACGCGGCCAGCGCCGTGCCCGCCGCGAACACGCCGGTGAACACGCGCGGCACGTTGTGGCCGAGCGCCTCGACAGCGCTCGCATGCGTGAGCGCGGCGCGTACGATCAGCCCTGCCTTCGACACGCGCAGCACCGCGTAGAGCACGGCCAGCATCGCCAGCGACACCGCCATCATGAAGGCGCGATAGCGTGCGAAGGCCGCGCCGTAGACGGTGAACAACGGTCCTTCGAGCGCGGCGGGAACCGTCGCGCCAAGCGGACTCAGGCCCCAGCCGAGCTTGACCAGCTCGCCGAGCAGATACGCGGCGCCGAAAGTCAGCAGCAGCTCGGGGAGATGACCGTGCACACGCACGCGGCGCAGCAGCCAGCGCTCCAGCCCCGCGCCGATCAAGCCGACGATCAGCGGCGCGATCACGAGCGCCCCCCAGAAACCCGCATGCACCGCCACTGAAAAGCCGACGTACGCGCCGAGCATGTAGAAGCTCGCGTGCGCGAAATTCAGCACGCCGAGCATGCTGAAAATCAGTGTCAGGCCCGCTGACAGCATGAACAGCAGCAGGCCGTAACTGAGGCCGTTGAGCAGATTGATGACGAACGACTGCACGCGCCTATTCCGCCTGCACAGCGACGGTCAGCGGCTCGAGCGCCACGCGCAGGTCGGCGGGCAAGGTCACCGGGCGACGCGTGACGCGATCCACATACACGTGCACGAAATGGCCCTGTGCGGCGGGTCGATCGTCGCCCTCCTTGAAGAGGCCCACTTCATAACGCACACTCGATGTGCCGAGCCGCACGACCCGCAAGCCTGCTTCGACGCGCTCGGGAAACACCAGCGGTGCGAAGTAACTGCAATGCGTCTCGACCACGAGGCCGATCGTCGCGCCATGCTCGAAATCGAGCACGCCGGCGCGGATCAGATACTCGTTCACCACCGTGTCGAAGTAGCTGTAGTAGACGACATTGTTGACGTGGCCGTAGACGTCGTTGTCCATCCAGCGTGTGGTGATCGGCAGGAAATGCGGATAGGCGCTGCGCGCGGCGGCTGTGGGCTTGTTCATCGTTTATTGCCCCGGCTTTTCGACGAACTCGAACGGCAAGCCACGCCGCCGCATCCATTCGCCGAGCGCCTGACCGGTGCCCGCGCGCCACGGCCGCAGTTTGGCCGGCTCGACCAGCCGGTACTCGAGCAATTCCGGCGACAGCGCGACTGTCCCGTACGCCTTCACGTGATACGCGATGATCAGTTCGTTTTTGCGGATGAATTCGTACACGCCGATCAGCTCGACCGTCTCCGCGTGCAGCGAGGTCTCTTCGAGCACTTCGCGGGCAATGCCTTCTTCCGGGGTCTCGCCGTTTTCCAGAAAGCCGGTGATCAGCGCGAACATGCCTTCCGGCCATGCCGCATTGCGCGCGAGCAGGATCTTGCCCTCGTACTCGACGATCGCGGCCACCACCGGCAGCGGATTGTTCCAGTGGACGTAGCCGCATTCCGTATCGGGACAGCTCTGGCGGATCCGGCCGCCTTCGTGTTCGGCATCGACGCGCTCGATCAAAGGCGTGGCGCAGCGCGGACAAAATCGGTATTCGGTCATGGCGAGTGGGTCGTCTCTTATGGTTTGCGTACGGCGTTGTTCAGTGTCGAATGGGGTGCCGCTGGTTCAGCGCGTGGTGCGCGGTCCTGTTTGCACGCCTGGCTCCAGCTTTCGGCTCAAGCTTCGGGTTCAAGCTTCGGGCTCTCGCTTCTGGGGCCAGCTTTCGGCTCAAACTTCGAGCTCAAACTTCGAGTTCAAGCTTCCGGCTCAAGCTTTCGGGTTCAACCTTCCGGCTCAAGCTCGCGGTCCCAACCAGATCGAAGACGCGCAGCCCATGCTGCTTCAGACCAGGCACAGCTCGCGCACTTCCGCGGCGAAACGCTCGACGGTTTCCGGCTGCGTGTCCCAGGCGCACATCAGCCGGCAGCCGCCCGCGCCGATGAACTCGTAGAACTTCCAGCCGCGCGCGCGCATTGCCTTGGCGGCTTGCGCGGGCAATTGCGCAAAGACCGCGTTCGATTCTCGCGGAAACATGATGCTCACGCCTGGAATTTCCTGCAACCGCGTTTGCAGCAGCTCCGCCATCGCATTCGCGTGACGCCCATTGCGCAGCCAGACGTCGTTGTCCAGCAGTCCGAGCCACGGCGCCGAGATGAAGCGCATTTTCGAGGCAAGCTGGCCGGCCTGCTTCAGACGGTAGGCGAAATCGTCGGCGAGCGACCGGTCGAAGAACACCACCGCCTCACCGACCGGCAAACCGTTCTTGGTCCCGCCGAAACACAACACGTCGACGCCCGCGCGCCACGTGATCTCGGACGGATGCACGTCGAGCGCCGCGACCGCATTCGCAAAACGCGCGCCGTCCATGTGCACTTTCAGATGACGCCGCTTGGCGATCGCCGCGATCGCGCGCACTTCCTCGACGGTGTAGACGGTGCCCACTTCCGTCGATTGGGTCAGCGTGACGACCTTTGGCTTCGGGTAATGAATATCGGCGCGGCGCGTGACGACCGCTTCGATCGCATCCGGCGTGAGCTTGCCGCCGACACCCGGGGCGGTCAGCAGCTTTGAGCCGCCGGAGAAGAATTCCGGGCCGCCGCATTCATCGGTTTCGATGTGCGCGAGTTCGTGGCAGATCACCGAGTGATACGACTGGCATAACGATGCCAGCGCCAGCGAATTGGCGGCCGTGCCGTTGAACACGAAAAACACTTCGCAATCGGTCTGGAACAGCTCCCGCAGGCGGTCGCAAACCTGGTTGGTCCAGGAGTCGTCGCCGTAAGCGGGTTCGTGACCGCTGTGGTTGGCGGCGATCAGCGCGTTGAGCGCTTCGGGACAGATGCCGGCGTAGTTGTCGGACGCGAAATGTTGCATGGCTGGCGGCGCGCCCGGCGACAGGCGCACTGAGATGACGGGAAAGCGGTCATTTTAGTGCGCCGGTGAGTTATTTGTTTTTCGGCCTGGCATTTGCGTCGCGGGCAGATTGACGAGCCCAGACTTTCGTCGCAAGGTGGCGGACAAGCTTGCCGTGCCGGCACGTGCCCTTGCGACATCGGTTGACGCCGGGCACCACGCCGCCCGATAAACCGCCGACAAGACCTCGATACGTTAGTTGCAGCCACAATCGGGCGCGCGGCCACGGCCTCGCGGCATGCGCGCCACGATGATCAGGCCGACCGCGCCGAGCAGCAGTGCCCCCGCCGCCAGCCACAAGGCCGGCGAAAAAGACCCCGTGTGTTCGGCAATCGGAGCGGCCACCAGCGGGCCGACGATCTGACCGACGCCGTAGGCCGCGGTCGCATAGCCCATCAGGCCGGCGGCTTCGTCGCCACGCAGACGCCGCGCTTCACGCATCGCAAACAGGGTGATGGCCGTAAATGGCAGACCGATCAGGATGCTGCCGAACGAGAAGCCGCCTGCCGTGGGCCAGACGATGCCGAGCGCAATACCGGCGGCTTGCAGCACGTAGCAACCGGCGAGCAGCGTGCGGTTGTCCCAATGCACTGGCAGGCGTGCCGCGAGCAGCGCACCGACGACCAGCGCCACACCGAACATCGGCCAGAACAGATCGGGCCAGGACGAACCCGGCAGCGCGTGGCGCGCGATCACCGGCAGGAACGTCGCGGTGATGATGTAGCCGAATCCGGGCACGCCGTAGAGCAGGATCAGCCAGAAGGCGTCAGCGCGGTGCGGGGCATGGTTCGGGGAGGAAAGGTGGGTTGCGGCGGCGCTTGGGTTTGGGGCAGGATTTTGGGTCGCGGCGCGGCCTTGGGTTGCGGCAAGGCTTTGGGTTGCGGCGAGGTTTTGGCTCGCGACAGAGAGATTGCTTGCGGCACGTTGGTTCGCAGCGTACCGGCCGGGGTTTTGCGGCACGGCGTAGTGCTGCCCGGCCGCGCGTTGACTTGCATGAGCGGCGGTCGGCGCCCCGTTCGCGGCATGCCTCGCGCCTCTTGAGGCCGTGTCGGTCACAGTCCCGAATACGGGCCAAACCGCAATAGAAAGGACCGCCGCGATGAGCCCGAAGCCGATCCATCCGGCCGTCGCGCCGTAACCACCTGCAGCGCTGACCAGCAAACCCGTTCCGACGATACCTACGCCAGGGCCCGTATAGATCACCCCGCTCCACCCGTGCGCACCGAGTTCGGCAAGCCGCCGCAAGCCCCACTGCGACGCGAATACAAAGGTCCACGCGCTGACCGCGCCGGCGACGAAGCGTACGACCGCCCACAGCCAGAATTGGCTTGTTGTGCCCATCGCCAACGTCAGCAGGACCGTCGCGACAAGCCCGGCGCGCACCATGCGCGCTGGCGCGACCCGCAGCGCCGCGCAGGTGACCGCACCGGCGAAATAGCCGGCGTAGTTGAACGACGCGAGCCATCCGCCGCGCTGGATATCGATCTGCGGCTGGCCGAAGGCGCTGCCGTGAAGCATCAGCGGCAAGAGCGGCGTGAACGCAAAACGCCCGATACCGAGCACCACGGCCAAGGTGACCATGCAGGCAAGCGCCGCGCGGCGGGCGGCGTGACGTTCAGCAGGGATGTCGTGCGCGCTGGAAGCGAGATCGTTCATAAGCAGACGGTAAAAGGATTCTGGCCGGCAGTCGCCGGTTTGTTCGATCCATAGTAGCTTGACCTTCGAATCACAAAAAATGAATAATTAGGATATAAGCCATCGCCGGGAGAGAACCATGGATTTGGCCGCCTTGACCATTTTTCGCGCTGTCGTACGGGAAAACGGCGTGACGCGCGCCGCCGCCAAGCTCAATCGCGTGCAGTCGAACGTCACGACGCGCATCAAGCAGCTCGAGGAGCAACTCGGCACCGACCTGTTCATCCGCGACGGCCGGCGCCTTGTTTTGACGCCGGCCGGCGAGACGCTGCTGCCCTACGCGGAGCGTTTGCTCGCGCTCGCCGATGAAGCGCGTCACGCCGTGCGCGAGGATCGTCCGAGCGGACGCTTGCGTTTGGGCACGATGGAAAGCGTCGCGGCGACGCGTCTGCCCGGATTGCTCGCGCATTATCACCAGCGCTGGCCGGATGTCGCGCTGGAACTCGAAACCGGCACGACCGGCAAGCTGATCGAGCGGGTTCGCGAATTCGAAGTGGATGCGGCGCTGGTCGCCACGCCGCCGGATCCCGCCGTGCTCGGCGAATTGTTCGAGACCGTGCCGGTTTTTCGCGAAGAACTGGTGATGCTGTCGCCGCGAGGCCATCGGTCGATTCGCGAAGTACGGGACATTGCTTTATCGACGCTGATCGCGTTCGAGCGCGGCTGTGCTTACCGGGCGTACATCGAGAAGTGGTATCTGGAGCATGGCGTGAGGCCGGCTCGCGTTCTGGAGCTCGGCTCGTATCATGCGATCGTGGCTTGCGTCGCCGCCGGTGCGGGAGTGGCCGTGGCGCCGCGATCCGTGCTCGATCTGCAAACCGATGCGAGCAATATCGCCGTTCACGAACTCCCCGATATCGGCGTGATCGAGACGCTGCTTGTCTGGCGACGAGGGCATTTTTCGTCGGCGCTCAATGCGCTGCGGCAAACGCTTGTGTCGGGAGGGGATGCGGTGGAACTGCCTGCGGCTGTACCGGTAGGCGCTGCTTGAGGCTTGAGGCTTTGCCTGCGTATTGGAGAACGCTAACCGTCACCGCACCCGGCCTGTTCGCCGCGAATCCTGCAATGGTCACCTACTCCTGATGCAGTTGGAGGCAGGCATCGCAAAGAACGGCCACTTGCGCCACCCGGCCGGGTTAATGCACAGCCGGCACGAGGCGGCCCGAAACAACTTGGGCCATGCGGAGCGCAAAAACCAGCAGCGCCCCGCATGGCCCAATCAAACCCGAATCAAAGCTGGGCTTCGACCCAACCCTTCACGCCGGCCAGTGCCGCCGGCAGATTTGCCGGTTCGGTGCCGCCGGCTTGCGCCATGTCCGGCCGCCCACCGCCCTTACCGCCGACTTGCTGCGCAACGAAGTTGACCAGTTCGCCGGCCTTGACCTTCTTGCTGGCGTCCGCCGTCACACCGGCGATCAAACTCACCTTGCCGCCCTCGACCGAGGCCAGCACGATCGCCGCGCTCTTCAGCTTGTCCTTCAGCTTGTCGACCGTCTCGCGCAGCGTTTTCACGTCTGCGCCCTCGAGCGTTGCAGCCAGCACATGCACGCCGGCCACTTCGATCGCCTGACCGGCAAGTTCGTCGCCCTGACTCGAAGCCATCTTCGACTTCAGTGCGCTCAGTTCCTTCTCCAGCGACTTCACCTGGTCCTGCACCTGCGCGATGCGCTGTGTCAGTTCCGACGGCTGCGCCTTCAACACGGCCGCTGCCGCATTGATCCGGGCGTCGAGATCCTGCACGAAGCGCACGGCGTTGTCGCCCGTGATCGCCTCCACACGACGGATACCGGCAGCCACGCCGCCTTCCATCACGATCTTGAAGAGTCCGATGTCGCCCGTGCGATGCACGTGCGTGCCGCCGCACAACTCACGCGAGAAACCGAGGTCGAGCACGCGCACTTCGTCGCCGTATTTTTCGCCGAACAGTGCCATTGCGCCGCCCTTCACCGCTTCGTCGAACGGCATGACGCGCACGATGCCCGGCGCGTTGGCCAGCACTTCCGCGTTGACGATCGATTCGACCTGACGGATCTGCTCGTCGGTCATCGGCGCGTTGTGCGCGAAGTCGAAACGTGTCTTGTCCGCGTCGACCAGCGAGCCCTTCTGCTGCACGTGCGAGCCGAGCACTTCGCGCAGCGCCTTGTGCATCAGGTGGGTGGCCGAGTGATTGCGCTCGGTGCGGGCACGGCGCACCGCGTCGATTTCCGCCTTCACGACGTCGCCGACCTTCAACGTGCCCTGCTCCAGCGTGCCGTGATGGCCGACCACGTCCGCCTGCACCTTGAGCGTATCGGTCACCGCGAAGCGCACGCTCGCGTTCGCCAGCACGCCCTGGTCACCGACCTGACCGCCCGACTCCGCGTAGAACGGCGTGTGGTCGAGCACGACGACCGCTTGTTGGCCGTGATTCACTTCCTTCACCGACGCGCCGTCGACATACAGCGCGATCACTTTCGCGTCGTCGAAGATGATTTCTTCGTAGCCGTGGAACGTGGTCTTCGCGCCCGAGTATTCAAGGCCCTGCGCCATCTTGAACTTGCCTGCCGCGCGAGCCTGTTCGCGCTGACGCGCCATGGCTTCGTCGAAAGCGGCTTCGTCGACCGTCACTTCGCGCTCGCGGCACACGTCGGCCGTCAGATCGAGCGGGAAGCCGTAGGTGTCGTGCAGCTTGAATGCGAGTTCGCCGTCGAGCGTCTTGCCGCCCTTGGCTTCCAGATCGGCCAGCGCGCTTTCGAGAATCGACATGCCGTGCTCGATGGTTTCGAAGAAGCGTTCTTCTTCCTGGCGCAGCACGTCGGTCACACGTTGCTCAGCGTCCTTCAGTTCCGGATAGGCGCCTCCCATTTGCGCGACGAGGTCCGGCACCATGCGGTGGAAGAACGAACCCTTCTTGCCCAGCTTGTAGCCGTGGCGGATCGCGCGGCGCACGATGCGGCGCAGCACATAGCCGCGGCCTTCATTGCCCGGAATCACACCGTCGACGATCAGGAACGAGCAGGCGCGGATGTGGTCGGCGATCACCTTCAGCGAGTTGTTCGTCAGATCGGTCACGCCGGTTTCGCGGCCCGCCGCCTTGATGAGCGCCTGGAACAGGTCGATCTCATAGTTGCTGTGCACGTGCTGCAGAACCGCGGCGATACGCTCCAGACCCATGCCGGTGTCGACGCACTGCTTGGGCAGCGGCGTCATGTTGCCTTGGGCGTCGCGGCTGAATTGCATGAACACGAGATTCCAGATCTCGATGTAGCGGTCGCCGTCTTCTTCAGGAGACCCCGGCGGGCCGCCCCAGACTTCCGGGCCGTGGTCGTAGAAGATTTCCGAGCACGGACCGCAGGGACCGACGTCGGCCATCTGCCAGAAGTTGTCCGACGCGTAGCGCGCACCCTTGTTGTCGCCGATGCGGATGATCCGCTCGACCGGCACGCCCACTTCTTTCGCCCAGATGTCGTGCGCTTCGTCGTCTTCGTGATAGACGGTGACCCACAGCTTGTCTTTCGGGAGCTGGTACACGCCGGTGAGCAATTCCCACGCGTAGTGGATCGCGTCGCGCTTGAAGTAGTCGCCGAACGAGAAGTTGCCCAGCATTTCGAAGAACGTGTGGTGACGCGCGGTGTAGCCGACGTTTTCCAGATCGTTGTGCTTGCCGCCGGCGCGCACGCTGCGCTGCGCGGTCGTGGCGCGCGCATACGGACGCGATTCCGCGCCGAGGAACACATCTTTGAACTGCACCATTCCCGAATTGGTGAAGAGCAGTGTCGGGTCGTTGCCGGGCACAAGGCTCGACGAGCGAACGATCGTATGGCCCTTCGATTCGAAGAACTTGAGGAATTTCTCGCGGATTTCGGCGGCTTTCATAGCGTGCGGGGGACGGGTTTGCCAGTTCCCTGGCTGTTACCGGCGGCATCATGGAGATGCGCCAACTGTTTGTTTCTTAAACGACTGATTATACGGGATCGGCGCCCGTGCGCGGCGGCTGCCCTGTCCCGTTAGCCATTCGGCCAGGATTGGCTGCGTTTGGTTGCTTGGCAAGTGACACGGCAAGGCCCGTCGCGCGCCCTATGCCGTTCGGCTGACTGCGCCTACGTGCGGGAATCGCTTAAGATTGCCCACATTCGCGGCGACATGTGCGCCGCGCCACCACCCGCAAATCGTGCATGGGACCGGAGTAAGCGCTAAAGCGCCAACAGCTTTGCATGGGATCTGAGTAAGCGCTGAAGCGCCAACTCAGATCGACATCTGGTCGACCGCTTTGCATGGGACCAGAGTAAGCGCTAAAGCGCCAACTCTGGTCGACCGCTTTGCATGGGACCAGAGTAAGCGCTAAAGCGCCAACTCTGGTCGACCGCTTTGCATGGGACCAGAGTAAGCGCTAAAGCGCCAACTCTGGTCGACACAGGAGACATTGAAGAATATGGGCGCTCTCAGTCATATCCGCGTGCTGGACCTCACACGCGTGCTCGCCGGCCCCTGGTGCGCACAGACGCTCGCCGATTTCGGCGCCGACGTCATCAAGATCGAACGGCCTGAAGTCGGCGACGATACCCGCCACTGGGGGCCGCCGTACCTGAAAACGCCGGACGGCGCCGACACCCCCGAAGCCGCTTATTACCTCGCGGCGAACCGCAACAAGCGCTCGGTCACCGTCGATATCGCTTCGCCCGAAGGCCAGCGGATCATCCGCGAACTGGCCGCGCAAAGCGACGTGGTGCTGGAGAACTACAAGGTCGGGCAGTTGAAGAAGTACGGGCTCGATTACGCGTCCCTGAAAGAGGTGAAGCCCGATCTGATCTACTGCTCGGTGACCGGCTTCGGGCAAACCGGACCGTATGCGCAGCGCGCCGGTTACGACTTCATCGTGCAGGGCATCGGCGGCTTCATGAGCATTACCGGCGAGCGCGACGGTCAGCCGGGCGGCGGTCCGCAAAAGGCCGGCGTTGCGATTGCCGATCTGATGACCGGCATGTATTCGACCATCGCCGTGCTCACGGCGCTCACACATCGCGACCGAACGGGCGAAGGCCAATACATCGACATGGCGTTGCTCGACGTACAGGTGGCCATGCTGGCCAACATGAATTCGAACTACCTGGCGAGCGGCCAGCCGCCCGTGCGCTGGGGCAATGCGCATCCGAACATCGTGCCCTACCAGACCTTCCAGACGAGCGACGGCTGGATCATCGTCGCGGTCGGCAACGACGGCCAGTTCCGCAAGTTCGTCGAGGCGGGCGGGCGCCCCGAACTCGCCGGCGACGAGCGATTCGCGACCAACCCGGCTCGCGTGCGCCACCGCGATATCCTCGTGCCGATCCTTGCCGACATGGTTCGTCTGCAGGGCAAGCAGCAATGGATCGCGGCACTGGAAGCGGCCGGCGTGCCGTGCGGGCCGATCAACGATCTGGGCGAAGTGTTCGAAAACGAGCAGGTGGTGGCGCGCGGCCTGCAGGTCGATCTGCCGCATCCGTCGGGCGGCACGGTCAAGCTGGTGCGCAATCCGATCAACATGACCGGCACGCCGCCCGAAGCGTTGTCCCATCCGCCGACGCTCGGCGAGCACACCGACAGCATCCTGCGCGATGTGCTCGGCTATGACGAGGCACGAATCGCGGCGCTGCGGGACCAGTCAGTGATTTGAGGCCGGTTGGCGGTTGGCGGTTGGCGGTTGGCGGTTGGCGATTGAGACGGTTGACGGTTGAGCCGGTTGGCGCGGTTGAGGCCAGTTGAGGCGGTTCCGGCTTCCAGCGAGGCTGGCGACGGTGCCTGCTCACTCACCGCCTGGCCGCGCGAACGACGGCATCGCCGCTACGCCCAACAAAGCCAGCAAACAACTGCATCACCGCTCTTCGCCCAACGAAGCCAGCCAGCGCCGGCCCTCGTCCCAATCGCCGAGGCCGCTGTCGGCGTTGATATGGCCGCGCGGTCCGATATCGATCCAGCGGCTGCCCCACGCGCTCGCACAGGTCCGCGAAAACGGCCCACCGCCGTAGGGATCGTCGCTGCTCGACACGACGATGCTCGCGAACGGCAGACACGCAAGCGGCACCGGTCCAAAGCCGCTGGCGTCCCGCGGAAAATGTGGCTCGGACGGGTCCGGCACGGCCACCAGCAATGCACCGGCCACCTTCGCCAACTGCCCGGCGCTCGCGTACTGCGACGCCCAGAAGGCGATCGTGAGGCAGCCAAGGCTGTGTGCGGCAAACACGACTGCAGAGTCGGCTGCGGCCACCGCGGCGTCGAGCGTGCGGCACCACGCGTCGCGCTCCGGGTAATCCCAGTCGGGCATCTGCACGCGCACAAACGTGGGATCGAGCGCTTCCCAAACCGTCTGCCAGTGACCCGCGCCGGAGTTCTGGTAGCCCGGCAGTACGAGTACGTTTAGTTTTTGCCCGCTCATTGCATTCCCCGTCGCATTTGGTTTCTCAAGTTCGCTTTCGCGATTCGCGTCTGCAACTGTTTCAGCGGTACGCTTCGGCAGCCCATATCCGCCGTCCGTTTCCGAAGCTCGTTTCCGCAACCCGCGCCCGCTTTCGCAATTTTCCGCCTCCACCCGGCCGAAACCGCGCTTCAACGCATCACGCGACCCACGCCCACGCCGCGCGGATCGGCGGCCGGTTCAGGTGTCGTCCCTTCAACGCGGATCATCTGCACATCGCCGTTGAACGACTGCCCTTCCAGCGCGTAACCCTTGGCTTTCAACTGGTCGGCCAATTCGCCCGTGATCGGATGGTACGGCTCGAAATAGATCGTCTTCGGCGGCAGCAACTGATGATGGAATCGCATCGCGGCCAACGCGTCGGCAGGCGTCATATTGAAATCGTACAGGTTGGTCATGACCTGGAAGATCGACGTGAGGATTCGCGAACCGCCAGGCGTGCCGATCACGAGCGACACCTTGTTGTCCTTCAACAGGATGGTCGGCGTCATCGACGAAAGCGGACGGCGTCCCGGCGCCACCGTGTTCAGTTCGTCAGCCGTTGCGCCGGACGCGCCGGCGGCACCCGGTTTGGTGACGAAGTCGTCCATCGCATCGTTGAGCAGGAAGCCGCCGCCGTCCACCACCACGCCGGAACCGAATGACCCGTTCAGCGTGTAGGTGTTCGACACGGCGTTACCCCACTTGTCGACCACCGAGAAATGCGTGGTTTGCGCCTTCTCCGGCATCGCGTCGCCGAGGCCGCCTTTGACGGGCGTGGCGCCCGGCACTTCGTCGGGTTTCACTTCGTCGGCGCGCTGCGCGAGATAGGCGTCGCCGGTCAGTTTGTCGACCGGCACCTTGTACGAATCGGGGTCGCCTATGTACTGCTGACGATCGGCGAACACGCGGTCTTCGATCTGTGCGATCAGGTGGATATACGGCGCGGAATTCAGTTCGAGGCCATCGAACGCGGGCTTCAGATCGGCCTTCATCTTCAGCATCTGGATCAGCCCGATGCCGCCCGAACTTGGCGGCGGCGCGGTCACGACCTGGTAGCCGTTCCACGCGGCGGTGAGCGGCTGGCGCCAGACCGCCTTGTATTGAATGAGGTCCTGCTTCGTGACCAGACCGTGGCCGTACATCTGCTGGGCGATCAGATCCGCGGTGCGGCCTTCGTAGAACTCGCGGCCGCCGTCGCTGGCGATGCGCGAGAGGGTTTGCGCGAGTTCAGGCTGCCGGTACATCGCGCCTGCCTTCAGGTTCGAGAAGTAGGCGTCGAAATTGGTCTTGCCGGCGAAACTCTTCGCTGCCGCTTCGTGACGCTGCTGCAACCCCTGGTCGACCTGGAAGCCGTCGGTGGCGTAACGGATCGCGGGCGCCAGCACCTGTTTCCATTTCAGCTTGCCGAAGCGCTGCTGCGCTTCCCACATGCCCTCGACAGTGCCCGGCACGCCCACCGCGCGATGGCCGACGAGGCTCATACCTGGCACGAGGTTGCCTTTATCGTCGAGGTACATGTCGCGGGTCGCCTGTTGCGGCGCTCGCTCGCGGTAGTCGAGAAAGTACGGCTTGCCGTCCATGAACACGGTCATGAACCCGCCGCCGCCGATATTCCCCGCGTCCGGGCAGGTCACGGCCAGCGTGAAGGCGATCGCCACCGCGGCATCCACTGCATTGCCGCCCGCGGCGAAGATCTGCTGCGCGGTGTCGGCGCCGTAGCGATCCGGCACGGCCACCGCCGACGCGTCCAGCACGGCCTTTGGCGGCGGTGTTTTCGCGAGCGCGGGGGCCGGCGCGACGAAGCCGCCGGCGAGCGCGGCGAACACGGCCGTAGCCGTCACGATCCGTGCGAAAGACAAAGAGGCGAAAGGCGCGCGAGGCGCGTCATGTGTCGGGACGGACATCCGAGAAACTCCGGGAACTAGGAGCGCCATGTTGCACGAGCGGAAAGCGCCCGTGCCAAAGCGGCCCAATAGGGTGGGCGGCCTGCGCGCCCGGCAGCACCACGGTCAGCGCTGCGCGACAGGGCGCAGGCAGCGCCATCCGAAACAGGTTGAGCGGGGCGCGGGTGTGCGGCGAGGCTGCCTGACTTGCGCCGGACGGGCACAAAGCGGCGCCAGGGAAAAAATCCCCGGGCGAACATGTCGCCCGTGCACGGCGCGCGGAGAGCGTGCCGCCCGCATCGTAAGTCGCCATGGACCGCGCCAACAAAACGTTTTACCTCCTGTTACAGCACATTAAACGCAGCTTGCGGGATCTCATCCTGCCCCCAAAAACCGCCCGAAACCGCTCGATCGTTGGCTGCGCGCCGCACTCGCCTGCCGCAGGCGAACGCGTCAGGTAGAATTGACAGATAAGTGGGCGCATTGCGCGCCCCCGACAGACTTTCACCTTCTCGCATGAATACCGAACGCAACGACGCGCCAGCGGCATCCAATTTCATCCGCAACATCATTGACGAAGACAACCGCACCGGCAAGTGGAGCCAGCGCGTCGAAACGCGCTTTCCGCCCGAACCGAACGGCTACCTGCACATCGGTCACGCCAAGAGCATCTGCCTGAACTTCGGCGTGGCGCGCAGCTATGGCGGCGTGTGCCATCTGCGTTTCGACGACACGAACCCGGAAAAGGAAAGCGTCGAGTATGTCGATTCGATCATCGACGCCGTGCGCTGGCTCGGTTTCGAGTGGGAAAAGGGCGGCGAGGAGCAGCTCTACTTCGCGAGCGATTACTACGACAAGCTGTACGAATTCGCCGAACTGCTGATCGAACGCGGCAAGGCGTATGTAGACAGCCAGTCGGCCGAAGAAATGCGCGCGAACCGCGGCTCGGCCACCGAAGTCGGCACGCCGTCGCGTTTCCGCGACCGCTCGGTGCAGGAAAACCTCGACCTGTTCCGCCGCATGAAAGCCGGCGAGTTCAAGGAAGGCGAGCACGTGCTGCGCGCGAAGATCGACATGTCGTCGCCAAACTTCAACATGCGCGATCCAGTGATCTACCGGATCCGCTTCGCGCATCACTACCGCACCGGCGACACATGGTGCGTGTACCCGATGTACGACTACACGCACTGCATCTCGGACGCGCTGGAAAACATCACGCATTCGTTGTGCACGCTCGAATTCGAAGACCACCGTCCGCTGTACGACTGGATTCTGAACGAGCTGGCCGAAGCCGGCATCTTCACGCGCCCGCTGCCGCAACAAATCGAGTTTTCGCGCCTGAACCTGACCTATGCGATCACCAGCAAGCGCAAACTGCTGCAACTCGTGAACGAAGGCCATGTGGACGGCTGGGACGATCCGCGCATGCCGACCATTGTCGGCGTGCGCCGGCGCGGCTTCACGCCGGAAGCGATCCAGTTGTTCTGCGAGCGCATCGGTGTCACCAAGGTCGATTCGTGGATCGACATGAGCGTGTTCGAAGGCGCACTGCGCGACGATCTGGACGACAAGGCTCCGCGCACCGCCGCCGTGCTCGATCCGGTCAAGCTGATTATCGACAACTTCCCGGAAGGCGTGAGCGAGCCGTGCAATGCGCCGGTCCACCCGCATCATCCGGAAATGGGTGTTCGGGAGTTCCCGATCTCGCGCGAACTGTGGATCGAACGCGAAGACTTCAACGAAACGCCGCCGAAGGGCTACTTCCGCCTGTTCCCGGGCAACAAGGTGCGTCTGCGCTACGGCTATGTGATCGAGTGCACCGGCGCGGACAAGGACGAGAACGGCAACATTGTCGCAGTCCACTGCAACTACTTCCCGGACAGCAAATCGGGCACGGAAGGTGCGAACACGTATAAGGTCAAGGGCAACATTCACTGGGTCAGCGCGGCAGCCGCGGTCCCGGCCGAAGTGCGCATCTACGACCGTCTGTTCAAGGAACCGCAACCGGACGCCGGCGGCCGCGACTTCCTCGAAGCATTGAATCCGGACTCGAAGCGCGTGGTCAACGCCTACCTCGAGCCGGGTGCGCGCGACGCACTGCCGGAACAGCGCTATCAGTTCGAGCGCCACGGCTATTTCGTCGCCGACCGGGTCGATTCGAAACCGGGCAAACCCGTATTCAATCGCATCGTCAGCTTGCGCGACAGTTGGGGCAAGCCGGCGTAAGCTGGAGCCGCTACGGCGCGAAGCGCATCTGACGTTGCTTATCCGACGTTAAATACGGCGTGCATTTCGTGAACGGGATGCACGCCGTTTCGTTGCATCACGTTCCATCGACAGTGACAGTGACAGCGCGGCATGCGTGCACGCGCGAGTCCGGGAGGCCCGATGAAAGTTGCAGCCCGTCGCGGGGCGAGCGCATGGGACACGGCACCATGCGCGGGTCGTACGCGTACCGTTCCTGCTACGCCCATAAGCCGCGCCGCGCAAAGCATGCGTTGCGCACTCGTTGCGCTGATCGCGTTCGGCGTGGCGTCGCTCGTGCGCCCCGCTCACGCGGATGAACTCACCGGCACGTTAAAGAAAATCCACGACGACGGCGTGGTCGTGCTCGGCGTGCGAGAAGCGTCGATCCCGTTCTCATACTTCGATGGCAAGCGAACGGTCGGCTACTCGCAAACCATCGCGCTGCAGATCGTCGACGAAATCAAGAAAACGCTCGGCCTGCCGCAACTGAAAGTGCACGAAGTCACGGTGACCTCGTCGAACCGCACGCCGATGTTGCTGAACAACCAGATCGACCTGGAGTGCGGCTCGACCACGCATACGGTGGAACGCGAAAACGTCGCCGCGTTCTCGAACAGCTTCTTCCAGTACGCAGTGCGCATGATCGCGCACAAGAGCAGCGGCATCGCCGATTTTCCGGACCTTGCCGGCAAGACGGTCGTGACGACCGCGGGCACCTCCGACGAGCGCCTGCTGCGCCGCCTGAACACCGACAAGCATCTGAACATGCGCATCACGAGCGCGCGCGATCATCTGGAAGCATTCACCGCGCTCAAGGAAGACCGGGCCGTGGCCTTCGTGATGGACGAGCCGATTGTGTACGGTTTCAAATCGACCGATCCACGCCCCGAAGACTTCGTGGTAACCGGCACGCCGCTCGGCTACGAGGTCTACGCCTGCATGTTCCGCAAGGGTGACGAGCCGTTGCGCACGCTCGTCAACGGAGTGATTGCGCGCGGCCAGCTTGGCGGCGACGCGGAACGTCTGTACAACCAGTGGTTCACACAGCCGATTCCGCCGCGCGGCATCAATCTGAATTTTCCGCTGTCGGAACAGAACCGCTCGCTATTCGCGCATCCGAACGACCACGCGCTCGACTGAGCGCGTCGGCAGCGCATGTCGCACGCGGCGGGTGCGGGTGCAGCCGGCGCTACACCCCGGTCAACTCATCCACCGCTATAGCGTTCGATGCAGTTCCGCGAGCGAAAGCGTGGTCTGGAAAAGACGTGTGAGACTGCGGCTCGCGTACCGCTCGACTTCGTCCGGCTCGGCCCAGCGGTATGCGTCCATTTCGGGGATCAGCGTGCCGTCGGAGCGGCGTGGAAACAGCGATGTGCAGGTGCACGAAGACAGATCGAGTTCGTCGTCCGTCGCGCGCGCCGCGAACAGATGCAAATCCTTATCGCGGCGGTAGACGAACAGTCCGAGATCCTTCAACCGCTCGGGCGCAATCACGATACCGGTCTCCTCGACCATCTCGCGCAACGCCGTGACGTGTGGCGCCTCGCCCTCTTCGCCATGCCCTTTCGGAATGTCCCAGTGAGACGTTTCGGTGGCGTGGGCGAGCAGCACCCGGCCGTCCGGGTCGAGCAGCACGACGCCGCACGAGACGACCCGCGCGCTCATCGATGCAGCGCGTCGCAACGACGCACAGAGTCAGGCCGCGCCGGCCGCAAGCCAGCGCGCTTTGTCATACCGGCCCGCACGCTTAGTGCTTTTTCTGCAATTGCCAGTTGCTGCTGCCCTGCTTGCAGAACAGCGGACGCAGGCTCATCGACTGCCCTTTCGCATTCAGCACGACGCCGACGTCGCGGCAGGTACGCTCGCCATCTTTCGCTGTGCTGGCAACGGTGATCGTCGCATCGATCTTCACGCTGTTGCCGGTGCCTTCGTTGACCCAGTTCACGCTTTCGCCGTCCTGCTTGTCGTTCAAGGCAGCGAACACCGCACCCTTGATCGAGTCGACGTCGCGTTGCTTCATGTAACTGATCGGCGTGTCGTTCAGAAAACCGAGGTTCGCCGCTTGCGCCCCGAGGGCGCCACCGAGCAGCAGGCCACCGACGGTCAGGTGAAACAGGACACGGGTTCGCATCGACATGAAGGGTTCTCCTCGAAGAGTAGTTCGGCGGTCTCGAGCGCGCTCACGCAACTCGTGATCTGGACCCCAAAAGCATAGCATGCCGCCCTCCAGGCGACCGCCCGGATGGCGCCTCGCAACGACCCACGGCGGCCTGCACCATTCGATTGCCGGCTGGCTGGAACGAATTGGCGCGACGCTCGCTCAGAATTTTAGGATGAGTCTCATATCTTCTTATGAAACGTCTTCTTAAGATAGGCCTGTTGCGCTGCAGCGCCGATCAGACTTCCAGGCGGTCTTATGAACATCTCATTTGCTCTCGAAACCTTCGCCGTCGCGCTGGCGCTCTTTTGCGTGGCGCTCGTGCCCTTCGCCATCGCCCACGATCCCGGTCTTGCGCGGCGCATGGTGCAAATGGACAATCTCCCTCGCACGCGCTGGCCCAATCTGCTGACACGCGCCGGCATTGGGTGTCTCCTGATGTCGTTCGCACTGCTGCTGGTCGGCTGCTATTACATGCTTGCCGGCGCAGGCCACTGACCACGCCCTCGTGCACGTGCCGACCCGACCGGTAGCACGGCCTTCGCCCAGCGATCAATTCGCGGCCGCTTTATTGCCTGATTTATCCCCCGCCTTATATCCATCCGTGAGCGTATTCAAAAACGCCACCACGTCCTTGATTTCAGCCTCGTCGAGTACCGGCTTGTCACCGCGCTTGCGATCGAACGGCGGCTCCGTGTTCAGATTGGCCCAGTAGCGCTGCGGCAAATCGTCGAACTTCTGCACCTTGCCCTTCGAAACCGGATAGAACTTTTCCGGATTCGTGTCGCGCTCCGCATAAAAGCGCACCACCTGATCCAGCGAGTGATAAATGCCGTTGTGGAAGAAGCTTTTCTTCAACGCGACGTTGCGCAGCGTCGGCGTGCGGAAGATGCCGCAAAACTCGGCGCGACCCTTCAGATCGGTACGCTCCGGCCCGCACGCGCCGAGGTCGTAGAAATGCGGATCCTGATTCACCCGCAGCGCGCGGTTGCGCGGCACGCCGATCGCAATCAGACCGAAGTCGCTGAACTGCGGCGGCGCGCCGTCCATGGTGCGCTGGCTGATGTGGCAGCTCGCGCAATTGCCCTTCTTTTCGTCGTTGAAGAGTTGCAGGCCGCGTAGTTCGGCCTGGGTCAGTTGGGTTTTGCCCGCCAGGTACGCGTCGTACTTGCTGCTGTACGGATAGAAAAGCTCGGGCGTCTGCTCGAAGGTTTCCAATGCTTGCAGCACGGCGCTGAAGGTGGCGTCGTCGCTATCGAAAATATGCTCGCCAAATGCCGTGCGGAAAGCGTCGGCATAGGGTGCTGCCTTCACCGCTGCCGTGACCTTCGCCGGCGTGCTGCCCATTTCGAACGACGACAACAGCGGAATGCGCGCCTGGTCGGAGCCGCGGTCGACCCGGCCGTCCCACGTCAAGCCGCCGGTCGGCCCGGCATCCACGCTTTCGTCGCCTTCGTCGTCCGACTCGTGATAGTGCTCGGCGAACGCCGGCACCGATTGCAGATACTTGAGCGTCGGCGCGGCGCGCATGCCGGTGCGATGCATGTCGTTGCCACCCAGTTGCACCGACAGTGAATTCGCCGGCGAAAAGGCGTGATCGGGACTGTGGCACGACGCGCAGGCCAGCTTGCCCGAGCCGGACAGCGACGCGTCGAAAAACAGTTGCTTGCCGAGCGCCGTCATCCGCCGCACGGATTCGTAGACTTGCGCGCGGGTCTGGCCGGCGTCATGAGCCGCCACGTTCGCGGCAGACGCTGCCGTAGACGTGGACGCCGGCGCAGCGCTCGCCTCTGCCTTCGCGCCCGCGGCCTGCGAGCCCGCATCGCACGCCGCCAGGGTCATAACCATAGCCGCCAGCGTCATCGTCAGCAGCGCGCCAATGCCTGTCGACCCCGCGCTCCGCCGCGCCTGCGCCCGAACTGTCCTTTTCCGAATCCCCGCGAAACCAGGCCGCATATGAATGATGTGAGTTTGCGATATTGAAGTCCGCGAGCGTATTTCATCGACATGTCGTTTAAATGACATAAAGCCGACGAAAATGACGAGACAAAAGCCATTCGTAATTAGCTACATGTTTCTGTCAAATTCCTTGTTCAGACTTTCGTCCGCGGCCATCCGTGTAAGCAACGCACGCGGCCCGTCCCCAACGCGAGAGAGAACACATACCAAATGAACAAAAAACTGATCTGCGCGGCGCCTATCGCGATCGCAGCGGCGTTAAGTCTGTATGCGTGCGGCGGCGGCAGCGTCACCACGCCACCGGACATCACGTCGATCAAGACGGTCGTGGTGATCTATGCGGAGAATCGCAGCTTCGACAATCTGTACGGCAACTTTCCGGGCGCCAACGGTCTGCAGAACGTGACGGCGGCGAGCGCCGCGCAGGTCGACCGCAACGGCACGGCGCTCGCGACGCTGCCGCAAGTGTGGAACGGTCTGACGCAAACCGGCGTGACGCCGGTGGTGACGCAAGCGATGACGGCCAACCTGCCGAACAGCCCGTTCGCGATCGACGACCCGAACGGCTTCAATACGCCGATCACGGCCACGACGCGCGACCTGTATCACCGCTTCTATGAAAACCAGATGCAGATCAACGGCGGCAAGAACGACAAGTTCGCCGCGTGGGCGGATTCCGGCGGCCTCGTCATGGGCCACTACACGCTCAATGCCGACAAGCTGCCGCTGTGGAAAATCGCCCAGCAATACACGCTGGCCGACAATTTCTTCATGGGCGCATTCGGCGGCTCGTTCCTGAACCACCAGTGGCTGGTTTGCGCGTGCACGCCGACTTACCCGAATGCGGACAAGAGCCCGGCGGCGGGTTCGATCTCGTCGGTCGAAAGCGACGGCGTCACCTTGAAGCTTGCGGCCAACTCGCCGGCGTCCGCGCTGAGCGGGCCGCCGAAATACGTGCTCTCGGGCAACCTCACGCCTGATTTCTACGCGATCAACACGATGCAGCCGCCGTATCAGCCGAGCGGCAACAAGGCGGCTTCGGGCGGCGACGCCAACCTGGCCGACCCGACGGCCGCCACCACGCTGCCGGCGCAAACGCAGCAGCACATCGGCGATCTGCTGAACAACGCGAAGGTGTCGTGGGCGTGGTACGGCGGCGCGTGGGGCGCGGCGGTGTCGGCGGCGCAAAACGGCACGTCGAACGTGATCTACGGCGCGAACCTGACGGCGCCGAACTTCCAGCCGCATCACCAGCCGTTCAACTACTTCGCCGATCTGGCACCTGGCTCCGCGAACCGTTCGCAGCATTTGCTCGACGGCGGCCTGGCAGGCTCCGAGTTCATCAAGGCGATCGACAGCGGCACGCTGCCGCAAGTGTCGTTCTACAAGCCGCAGGGCAACCTGAACGAGCACGCGGGTTACACCGACGTCGCCTCGGGAGACCAGCACATCGCAGACGTGATCTCGCATCTGCAGAAAAGCCCGCAGTGGAACAACATGCTGGTGGTCGTGACGTACGACGAAAACGGTGGCTTCTGGGACCACGTGGCGCCGCCGAAGGCCGACCGCTGGGGTCCGGGCACGCGGATTCCGGCGCTGATCATCTCGCCGTACGCGAAGAAGGGATTCGTCGATCACACGCAGTACGACACAACGTCGATTCTGCGCTTCATCACACACCGCTTCTCGCTGCCGACGCTGCCGGGCATCGCCGCGCGTGATGCCGCGCTGGTCAGCAACGGCGGCAAGCCGATGGGCGATCTGACGGGTGCGTTGAACATCAGGCAGTAATCCGATGGCAACGCGTGACCGGCGATAAGCGAGGCAACGCGCGGACTGCCGCAGGCGCTCAGCATGTGAGCGACCTGCGTTGGTCCGCCTTGGTCTGCCTTGGTCTACGTTAAGCAGTCCGCGATTCGCGGACCTACAAAGTCAGTCAGCGACAGTCCGCCTGATGGTGGCATTTCGACGGGGCAGCTTCGGCTGCCCTCTTTTGTTTTTGTCGCGCGGACAAGCGAACGGCGCATGCACCGCGTCACACGCGCAAACGACGACACAACGTGTTTGCACGACCGGCGTATGCTTCGACGCAGGACGCGATCATTCCGGCCGATAGCGGCTCAAAACCCATAGCAACGTGTTGCAGGCTTGCCAACCTATTCAGGAGCGCGACAGCATGACTGAAAAATCCATCAAGGTACCCGGTCCCGATCATCCGATCACGATCGAGCCGGACAAAGTCCACGTGGTGGTCACGATAGCCGGCCGCGTGATCGCGGATACTCGCAATGCGCTCGTGCTGCGCGAGGCGTCGTATCCACCGGTGTATTACATTCCACGCAATGACGTCGAGATGACGCTGCTGGAACGCACCGATCACGCGACCTACTGCCCGTACAAAGGCGATTGCGCGTACTACAGCATTCCGATTGGCGGCGAGCGGGCAGTGAATGCGGTCTGGACCTACGAAGCGCCCTACGCGCCCGTGAAGGAGATCGCCCAGCATCTGGCGTTCTATCCGAACCGGGTCGATTCCATCGACGTGCAGCCGGCAGAGTAAACAGCCACGCGAACGGCCACGCGCGCATCGCAGCGCAGAGGCTTCGATGCGATGCGCCAGGCATTTGAAGTACGGCAGGAGGGACTCGAACCCCCCACCCTCGGCTTAGAAGGCCGAACAAAGTGCCATTTATCGGCGTTGATCCGTTTTCATGAAAATCCCCAAAAACCCCGACAGATAAGGCTTAAAGGCAAACACTGGCATCCTGACGCGTTGATAAAAATTGATTGATTGCCGTATGATTTGCCTACACAGTGCCTACACGGCACGCCCATGTAGGAAATCTGATGAAAAAAGAGAACTTCACGCCTGAGCGGGTGGCGGGCCACCAGTGCGATCCGGGGCGACAACAAACCATCTTTTGGGACCGGAAGCAACAAGGGCTAGGGCTTCGCGTGACGGCATCCGGACGAAAGGCGTACGTCTATGAGGGCCGCTTGTTCGGCAAGACGTTGCGCATCACGATTGGCGCGCCCGATGCGTGGCCGCTTGAGTCGTACGTCACGACCGACCCGACCGGCAAGAAGATAGAGCGCCTCGGCGCGCGGCAAGAGGCTGCGCGGCTCAAGGCGCTTCTGGACCGGGACATAGACCCACGCGAAGAAAAGGCAGAGCAGCGCGCCGCCCATGAAGCCCGCAAGCTCGAATCGCGCCGTCAGGACGCGACTGTAGGCGAAGCATGGCGAGCATATCTTGACGCGAGCCGGGCCAAGTGGAGCGAACGCCACCATAAAGATCATGAAAATCTGGCTCACGCTGGCGGCGCGAAGAAACTACGTGGGACCGGGTTGACGGTGCCGGGGCCGCTTGCGCCACTTATGCCGTTGAAGCTATCGAACCTGACCGCCGAAACGATAGCGGCATGGCTTGAAGCCGAGGCGCAAAACCGCCCGACCAACGCCGAACAGTCTTACCGCAAGCTGCGGGCGTTCATTCGCTGGTGTGACGACCGACCAGAGTATTCCGGCATTGCCGCGCAGAACGTCTATAACGCGCGCTCAGTCCGTGACGCCGTGCCACGCACCAACGCAAAGGACGACTGTTTGCAGCGCGAGCAGCTAACGGCGTGGTTTGATGCAGTGCGTAAGATCCAGAACCCGGTTATCAGTGCGTACCTGCAAGGGCTTTTGATTACCGGCGCACGCCGCGAAGAACTAGCCGCGCTGAAGTGGGACGACGTGGACTTTCGCTGGCGCAGTCTGCACATTTCCGACAAGGTGGAAACCGAGAGCGGCCGGACGATTCCGCTTCCGCCTTTTCTGGCGTCCCTGCTACTGGACCTGAAGCGTATCAACGATACGCCGCCCAATATCCGCCAACTTCGCCGCCTTAAACAGCGCGGAGAAGAATGGCAGCCGTCGCCTTGGGTGTTCGCCAGCAAAACCGCCGCTGACGGCAAGATTGCCGAGCCGCGATATGCACACAATCAGGCACTCGCTGATGCGGGCCTGCCTCATGTGAGCTTGCACGGCTTGCGCCGCTCGTTCGGCACGCTGACCGAATGGGTGGAATGCCCTGTTGGCGTCGTTGCTCAGATTCAAGGCCACAAACCAAGCGCCATTGCCGAAAAGCATTACCGCCGACGGCCGCTCGATCTTTTGCGCATGTGGCACGACCGAATCGAGGTGTGGATGCTTGAGCAGGCGGGAATTGAATTCGACGCGAGCGCCGCTCGAACGGGGATGCATGCCGTCAAGTAGTTCGTCATCGACGCCGGGCGTGCAACGCGTTCGCGTACCGTTACACTATCCTCGCCCCTGCCCGCTCGACGGAGCGCAAAGCCGGACACCTTCACCGGCCCGGCGGGGGCACGCTAAGTGAAGGCGGCGCACGAAGGGCGCGAGCAATGGAAAAAGAACCGCACTGGATAGGCCACCGGACGGCGGAACGCCGCCAAACGGAAAATGGCTATTTGTACCGCGACCCAGACAACCAAAGCCTTGCCATCATGGTTGTACCCGGTTTTCATGGGGGCACCAGAATTTTCTCCGGTGCGAACCTTTGGGAGGTAGACCGGTTTGTCGAAGGATTAGAGGCTAACGCTGACCCGGCAGCGGAAAAATTTCGCGAAGCGCTCAACGCCGTTCGGGAACTCTTCAAGAGCGCGGACGTGGTTGGGAAAATCGGAAACAACAGGAACTGGAAATCATTGCGCGCCCATGCCGAAATGATCAATGTCGAGATGCGGGCGCAGGCGCAGTTAGAGGGCGGGCATCGGCGTCGTGAGGCGCTTGAGATTGCCTGCGCGCTATCTGCCGAATCAGCCGATACCGGCGAGGCGAAACAGTCGGAAGCCGCCGCGAGCGATAGTGCAACGAAAGCAGTACCCGCGCCGCTTTCGGCGCCGACGATTGCCGCAGCCCTCGGGCTTGAAACGTCGGAGGTCGCGCGGTTGTTTGACGGACTTAACTCATGGGATGAAACGCGCTGGAAGAAGCGTCTGGGCGAACTGCCTGCATGGGCATTACCCGCTCTCACTCAGCGCGGCGGTCGCGGGCAAGGCGCGCACCGCTGGAATCCATCGATGCTGGCTCAGCGCTTACTCGATAAGGCGCTGGACAAGGACGCAACCCGCCGCAAATTTCGTGCGCTGTTCAAGGCGAAGCCGCTGCTCTGGCCTTGGTCGGATGAGTGGCGCGATTTCGAAAGCGCCCTCGACTGGTATGCGGCCGGCAAACCCGGTCAATAAACCCGCTTTTTTCCAGAACGCGCCCCCGCCCCTAATAAATACGCGCTTCTTAATCCCGTGAGCATATCCGCGTACGGAGCGGGTTTGCAGGCTATCCCCTAGCGATTCGCAATGATTCGCGGGGCGTAGCAGTTATTCGGTAGCACGGCCCCGAGTCGTTCGACGCGAAACCCTGTTTCGTGACTTGGGAGCCAAACGAATGACGACAGCTCAACTTGCGGCGCTTGCGGCGCATCGCTCGCTTCTCTCGACCGAAGAACTTGCAGCGCAACTCACGCTGCGCCCGCAGTCCATCCGCAAGCGCTACAGCCAGACTGGCGCTTACTTCTGCCTGCGCCCGGTGAAGATGCCGAACGGCCGCTTGATGTGGCCCGCCGATGCGCTCGAACAACTGGCGGGCGGTAAATAATGAAAAACGCCCGCCCCCAACAAGTAGAGACGAGCGCCCAAGACACGTTCAATTCTACCGCAGGCATCTTTCCCAAGCGCCCCGAAACCGTTCTTGCTGGCGTGCTGGCCAAACTGCTCGAAGGCCACACGTTGACCAGTATGGATGCGGTTTTCAAGCAGTATGCGAACCGCGCGGAGACCGTGATTCATTGCCTGGAAGCACGCTACGCGTGGAACATCGAGCGCCGCGACATCGCAACGGCAACGGGCGATGGGCGCGTCGTGTGGGTGACAGCGTACTGGATGACCATCCATGTGCGTGAGGCCGCGTTCAAGGCGGGTGCGCGCGCATGGATTCCGGAAACCGAGTTGACCGCAAAAAAGCGCCGCAAGTCCGCAAATCAGGGCAAGTCGCGCGCCGCGACGCGTAACCCGCTGCGCACCGATCCGCGCCAACTCGACCTGTTCGATGGGCTGATGTAATGATCCATTGGCCCAATTACGAACCCGGGGGGCATCGCATCCAGTGCCCCGCTTGCGGGCGCGGCGACCGTGACAAGACACTTGGCCTCAGCATTGAGGTCAACGGCTCAGGCGTTGCACATTGCTTTCGCTGCGACCTCGTTGAGAACTATCGCCCCAAACAGAGCGCGTGCGTTGTTATGTCGGCGCAGCCGTGCATCAAGTGCATGCCTTCGGCTGCGAAGCGCGAGAGATTGGCCGGCTATGCGCGCCAATTGTGGGCGGCAAGCAAGCCGCTCGGTGGTGTCGGCGTCGCGTATCTTGAAGCCCGCCGCTGCCGTGTTCCGCCGCGTGACGCGGACCTTCGCTGGCACCCGTCCCTGCGTCATCCGTGTGGCTATGAAGGTCCGGCCATGGTCGCGCTCGTCACAGACGCTATGACCGCTAAGCCGATTAGCTTGCATCGTACGTGGATTCGGGATGATGGTCGCAAGGCCGATCTCGAATATCCGCGTTTGCTTCTGGGTGATGGGCACCGCAAGCAAGGCGGCGTGATCCGTTTGTGGCCGGACGACGCGGTAACAACCGGGCTTGGCATTGCCGAAGGCATTGAGACGGCTCTGTCTCTCGCGCACGGCTTCACGCCGGTTTGGGCACTCATTGACGCGGGTAACCTCGCGGCGTTCCCGCACTTTCCCGGCATTGAAACGCTGATGATCGGCGCGGATAACGACCCGGCCGGTAGCAAGGCTGCGTATACGTGCGCGGAGCAGTGGGCGCTCGCTGATCGAGAAGTTACGCTTGTGGAGGTAGGCCATGGGGCGTGATTTGAACGATGTGGCGGCTGAGGGCGGCGCGGATGCGGTGCGCTTTGTCGTTGCGAACGGCAAACGCATCCTGAAGCATTCTGAGCGTGAGGCGATTTCGGGGAATGATGAATTGCCTCTCAAAATCGCCTTTGCGGATGAATTGCCGGAAGCCTTCACGCCGCCCGATGAGTTGGTGCAGGGCATCCTCACGACCGGTGATAGCAGCGTGCTCTACGGGGACACCAACAGCGGCAAGACGTTCCTTGTAATCGACATAGCCGCCGCCGTGGCGCGTGGCGTTGACTGGATGGGCAGACGGACGGAACCGGGGATGGTGGTCTATCTGGCTGCTGAATCGCCTGCATCTGTGCGTAGCCGCTTGCAGGCATACCAGAAGCATCACGGCGTTCGCGTGCCCAACTTCGCCATCGTGCAGAACCCGGTCAACCTGTTCGATGGCGACCGCGACACCGAGGCCATCATCAAGACGGTGCGCCAGCTCGAAGCGCAACGCGGCCAGAAGGTGCGTCTGATTATCGGCGACACGCTCGCACGCCTGAGCGCTGGTGCGAACGAGAACGCCGGCCAGGATATGGGCCTTGTCATTGCGCGCATCGACCGAATCCGCACCGAGTGCGACGCGCATTTCATGCTCGTCCACCACAGCGGCAAGAATGCCGCCGCCGGTTCGCGTGGCTGGTCGGGAGTACGCGGTGCAGTCGATTCCGAAATCGAGGTGACAGACCTGCCTACTGGCCGCTGCGCCGAAATCACGAAAGTGCGCGACCTCGGTACGAAAGGCGAGCGTATCGGCTTCAGGCTCGACGTGGTGGAACTTGGCGTGACGAAGTGGGGAGCGCCAGCGACGACCTGCGTTGTCGTGCCCACCAATGCACCCGACAAACCGAAGAGCAGCAAAGGCAAAGGCACGGGCGAGATTCAGGGTGCAGTCATCGAATTTCTGGCGTCCCACAAGGTCGGCATCAAAAAAAGCGTCGTGGTCGCGCACTTCGCGGGCCGGTACGACAAGGGGCCGATCTATCGCGCCATCAAAACGCTTGTTGCTGCATCGGCCATTCATGAAACCGCTGGCATGGTGTGCATCACGGAGGTCGCCACGTGAAGCAGGTACGCGAAGGTACGTTTAGGTACGTGTACGCGTCGAGTACCTGGCCCCAAAAGGTACGTTTAGGTACACCACCCTTTAGGGGTGTACCTCGCGTACCTGGCGTACCGGTTGACTGTTGAGCGATGGAAATTCTTGTTGAAGCGAGGTGCGAAATGATTGATGGCCTGATTGGCGGCAAGGTGTACGGTAAGCCGACCGAGCGCGTCGGCGGGAGCGGCAAGCGGTTCGTGACCGCGAAGGTGCGCGCCGCAAGCGGCGGCGAATCGCTGTTCGTGAACGTCATTGCGTTCGATGACGGTGCGAAAGCCGCATTGCTGGCGCTCGATGACGGCGACCCCGTGGCGCTGGTCGGCGCGTTCACGCCGAAGGCGTGGGTCGATAAGAACGGTGACGCAAAGCCGGCGCTCGATATGGTTGCGCACGGTGTGCTGTCGGCGTACCAAGTGAAGCATAAGCGGCAGGCTGCACAGTTGACCGAGCAGGGCGAGGCAGCCATGAGCGGCGCGAGGCAGGCGAAGTACGGCGGCGACTATTCCGAGATGAACGACCAACTGTAGGAGGGCGGCCCGAAATCAGCGTAGACATGAGGAAGCGGTGGTTTATTTATTCAATGGAGGACTCCTAAAGTGACAACCGTAACAATACCCAAATCCCTGCTTGCGAAATTTCATTGGGACGAGCGCAGGCGGGAGTATGTCGCCTTGATTCTGAAGGACCACCGCGACGGGGCCGCAAGCTATGCCCGCTTTCGCGTCGAAGTCCGGCAAGGTTTTGTCGTGTTGAGCCCGCAGTAACCATCATCAATTTGAAAAGGACTGAACCATGAAACAGCAGAACAACCCGCTGCCCGAACGCCTGGCAGCACTTGAATTGCTCGTAAACGACACGGGTCTCGTGGACGAACTCAAAGCCCGCCAACGTGCGGAAGCCGACAAGCGCCGCGCCGCGCTTGCTGCTGAATTGAAGGCGTTGCCGAACCGCGAGCGCGAACTGGCCGCTCTCGCAAAAGATGCCGCTCACGAGCACGCCGCTCTCGAAAAGGCTGCGACGCAATATCGCGAAGCCGAACGCCGCGACAAAGAGGCAACTGCGCGTGCTGTCATCGCGGCGTTGACGGATGAGGGCGCGCGTCAGGCAATCCTGACAAAACTGGAGCGTAGCGCGCCGCCCGAACTCGCGGACGCGCTGGACGACCTGAGTTTCGCCGATGGCCTGCTGCGAAACGCCGTTCGCACTGATGAAACGGCGAACCGCAGTTGGACCGGGGTGCAGGTAAAGGCCGTAACGTCAAACATCGACGCTATCGGCGCGGCCCGCGCGCAGCTTGCCGAAGCGCAAGGGGCAATCCGCGAACTGGCACGCGATGGCCTGATGCCTAGCGAAGCGATGGTGACGCGCTGTGCGGAAATTGTGGCTGCCGCGATGGAGCCCGCATTCGCGTTCATTCCGCGCAAGCTGTGGGACCTTCGCCACGACAAGCCCGCTTCTGACATCGTGGCCGAAGTCAGGGGCTACGTTCAGTAAGCACTTTGGCGGTGCGCGACGGCAGCGGTTCGCCGTCGTGCCAGTCGCCGCAATCGCGGCGATTGGAGCGGTCGGCGCGCACAGCTAAGCGAGGCATTAACCGGCATCGACGGGCGGCGTGGCGGTGCCTCGTACGGTGCTTCACGGCCCCCTAGGGGGCTGTCAATCCCTAGTATCGAACCGCTTGTGACCGTGGCGATGCGCATTTTTTTACGGCCGCGAAATTACGGTTTTTAATTGAAGCGCACAGAGCGTGAACCGGTGGCCTGTCTTGTGATGCAGGGTGCCGCGTGGATCAAGGAGTACGTCGAAAATGCGTGGCCGAAAACCCGTTCCGACTGCGTTGAAGCTGGTGCGGGGTAATCCCGGCAAGCGCCCGCTTCCGGACGCCGAGCCGCGTCCAGGTCTTGAAGTTGCTATCCCTGACTGGCTGTCGCCGGCCGCACGCAAGCACTGGCCGACTATCGCCGACCCGTTGTACGCAGCCGGTTTGTTGACGGCGCTCGACGCGACCGCACTCGGTTTGTATTGCGAGGCATTCGCGCGCTGGCAATATGCGAACGAGCAAATCGTCAAGCTTGGTCCGGTGGCGGTGGGCGCTGCGGGTTATCCCGTCAAGTCCCCGTTCGTGACAATTGCGAACACGGCATACGATCAGTTGAGCCGCATGTTGGTGGAGTTCGGCATGACGCCCTCGAGCCGGTCGCGGGTGACGGCAACGAAGCCGGACGATACGAGTCCCTATGCACAGTTTGTGAAAAAGACGTAACTATGACAGCACCGTCGCACTGGCAGTGCTTATACGCCGCCCAGAGGTGCTTTTAGGCCGCAAATGCCTGGCGCGACCGGCCTAGGCCGACCCACAAAAGACCTTCGCACATCTTGGAAGCGAACATTCGCTACGCTCTCAAGATCCTAACCGGTTTTGGATGGCAAATCATGCCACGCTATCCTAATTGAATTTGTGCGCCGCGTTGATGGCATTCATCACAGTCACGATCAAGGACGAGGTGACAATTACCGATATCTGAGTAAGCGGCAATGCGGAGCACTCTGCTGAAAAAGGAAAACGGTATAGACGACTTCCTCCCGCGATCAAAGTAATGGCAATGTCGGCCGGGCCGACAGCATAAAAGTGCGCCAATTAAGGATTGTTAATCTGAAAAGCCCAGCCGTCCTCTGTTCGATAAGAGCGCTGCCAGTTGTATGAATTCTTATTGTCTACTTCCATTTCTGAGAATGGTCCTGAACAGTCGTTGCCGTGGGAACACAGGGGCTGGATCCAAGACGGTGGCGGGACTCCATCAGCATAGGTGAAGCTCCATCCGTCACTAGACAGGGTATAGGCGTAGAATTGCCCATTATACCAATCGCTGCCAGACAACTCGCGATGCGTCACACCTAACCAGCCAGTCCATAAATTGGGGTCATCGTCGAATCGGAACGAGAACCCTGCGAATTTGTCGCGGTTTGTGCAATTCCAACTACCCCAGTCGTTCGTGTCGTGCCATTTGATGGTGGCACGGCTGCCAGCGTTGATGAACTCCGGAGCATCAATTTCTGTTACGCACCGACCTACCGTACCGACGATATTTATCCCGCGCGATGAATTGTTGATTACGTCGAACTGATGCCATTGCTCGGCCCATGCCGGAGAGACGCCCATTAACAGGCAACATAAGCCAATGGCTGCAAGGCTAATTCGACAGAGAATTGTCATTCGATTCTGAAAAACTTTATTGAACATTTTCATCCTCCGGTGACGCCATGCTTGTTTTCGTAGCACCTTGAGCCTGACACAGCGGAATGTGTCTATCTCTCACAATTAGCTTGGTAAACGCGATTGATCATACGATATGAGCTGCAACATAAGTGAGGGTGGCTGCGACTGTCAAGAGAATTAGCGCGCCAGGCCACGCCAAGGGTTTTAGCGTGAAGTAAATATGCCTATTGAATGGCTACAACGCATTCAAATCGTTTACGTATATGCGGGATGGGCATTAATCGCACCGAGCACCAAAATCCGAGCGCGCTTTTACGAATTTGAGAAATCACACACGTTTCATCGCGCTCGTCAGGACTATCGGTTAATTCGATACGCATACTAGAGTTACAGAAGAGCGTAGGTCTTCATCGTCAACAATCTGTCCGGTGACTTCCATCGACCGTTTATGGCCGAACCCGGAAATTCGGCCAGCGCCCGCCAGTCACCAGCTCGGCCTCGCCGCGAATTTCCCTTGTCGACCCACAAGAGACGTCGAGGTTTCTCAATTACGGACATTCATCCTGCACTCGTCAAACCGGCTGCGGCATGATTGAGCCGAACACCTCACGGCCGACACAGCAGCCTTTACGAAACTGCCTCACGCGTCATGAGGGCGGCCGCGACCGCGTTGCCCATCTCGTTGGTTCCGACCTTGCGCGTGCCGGCTTCCCATATGTCGGCCGTGCGCAGCCCTTGCGCGAGCACCCGCCTGACCGCCGTCTCGATGCGCTCAGCCTCATCAGGCAGGTTCAGCGAATGGCGAAGCATCATTGCCGCAGACAGGATGGTCGCGAGAGGATTCGCGATGTCCTTGCCAGCAATGTCTGGCGCCGAACCGTGCGAGGGCTCATACAAGCCCTTGCCGTTCGCGTCGAGGGATGCTGAGGGCAACATGCCAATCGACCCGGTCAGCATCGCCGCTTCGTCCGACAGGATATCGCCGAACAGGTTGCCAGTGACGATCACGTCGAACGTCTTCGGCGCGCGCACCAGTTGCATGGCGGCGTTGTCGATGTACATATGCGAGAGCTCGACGTCGGGATATTCGCTGGCCACCTTGATCATCGTGTCGCGCCAGAATTGCGAGGTCTCCAGCACATTGGCCTTGTCGACGCTGCACAGACGCTTGCTGCGCTTTTGCGCGGCGCGAAAGGCGACATGGGCCACGCGAACGATTTCCGGCGCGCTGTAGCGCATGGTGTCAAACCCTTCGTCGTGACCCTGGAACGGTCCGTCGGGCGCGAAACGCGTGCCGCGCGGCTCGCCGAAATACACATCACCGGTCAGATCGCGGATGATCAGGATGTCGAGGCCGGCAACGACTTCCGGCTTGAGCGTCGACGCGGCTGACAGTTCCGGATACAGCATCGCCGGGCGCAGGTTGGCGAACAACGCCAGGTGCTTGCGCAGGCCGAGGATGGCCTGTTCCGGTCGCAGCGACCGTTCGAGCCTGTCGTATTGCCAGTCGCCGACGGCACCGAGGAGAATCGCATCGGCTGATTTTGCCAGCCGCAGCGTACGCTCGGGCAAGGGATGGCCGTAGATAGCGTAGCCAGTTCCGCCCACCGGCGCTTCTTCCAGCTCGAAGGGACAACCGAGCGCGTTGAGTACCTTGACGGCCTGCGCCGTGATTTCAGGACCGATACCGTCACCGGGTAAAACAGCAATTCTGGGATTCATGCGAGTTAGGTTTCTGTCGATTGAGGGATTTCAGAGTAATCGACAGGCCCCCACGGAAAAAGATGACCATTTATCCCGGTACAGGTCATGCCACGCTGTCCGAATCGCTTCAACCCGGCAGACGTGATCTGCGGGGGTCCCCGAACGACCGGTTGTGGCCGACTACCGCCTGACGCCGAAACGTAACCGGCTCATTGCTGCCAGTCATCCGTGTCGATTGACCTGTTGGCCGTCACCGTATTTCGTATCTAAAGCTGTTTCCGTAGCGCCCCATCATGGTTCCCCTAAAATGCTGGTCGCCGACGTTGAGTAGCCGCGGCAGTTGGAGAAGCTCGCCGTTGCGTCCTAGCTCTTCGTAGAGGTGCAACACTGCGACAAAGAGCGCGGCAACCGAGTTGAGGCAGTTCTTTAGGTTCGCTTTTGAAAAGTGTTCATCGCGGTGGTGTTTGACCTTGTTATGGTCTTGCCACCAAATCGGCGGCCTCCCTTCCCCCCAATCGCTCCAAGGGTGAAGAGTCAGGCCATATCGGGGAATTTGAACTTCAAATCCAATGAAATTCGGACACGCCTCGGAGACTGCCCCGAAGTAGGCGTTAATGGTTGCTGCGGTTGATTCTGAATTGTGCTTCCGGCAGAGCTGCTTGAGCACCACATCGACCTCTGAACTCGCGCCGAGAAACAGGCGCGCAATCTCAATCGAATAGGTCGCGTCATTGCCTCCTGCGAAGTCCACATATCGAGAAAGGCGATCCAAATCCTCTTCAAGTGCGAGGAAGTAGTTCCAGTGGACATATGAGTGAGATCTAAGTATCGCCACGATGTTTCCCTTGGCTATCGTCCGAGTTATATGGGTTTTCTGGGTAATTTTCAGTCACCACACGCCCGTTTTCTTTGCTATGCGGAACGACCGATTGTCACCGATCCAAGCATTGACGTCGACCGTCCGGTTGTGGCCGAACTGAGCCGGTCGCGATGGACACCGCGTGTGATACGAGGTGATTCTTCCCGTTCGCATAGAAGCAAATTAGTGGTGAGCGGATGCCCCGACATCGCGTCGGGGTCGCTTGGCGTTTTCATTTGCCCTTTAGCTGGTCCGATGCTGCCGCATATCATCGCTCTTGTTCCCGCCGGGCGCGGCGGCTTTTTGTGCTGCTTTGGCGCCCTCAATGACATGCTTGACTGCGTTGTCAACGTTTTCAACGAAGTTGAGCACGTCGTCCAGTGTCGAAACAACGAGGGCGGTTGGCAGATCAATCACGTTACCTGAGTTGTCTTTCCCGTTACGGTGGACAATGTCGTGGCGTGTGAGGACTGCTTTAAACAAACGGTCTTTCTGCGCTTGGTCGGGAAGGATATCGACGCCTAGGGCAAGCTTGTACAGCACACCGATTTTTGCGAGATTGTGATACAGCAGCCCAGCGAGGTATTGCCGGGTTTTATCGACGACCACGTTCGGATTTGCAAGAATCTCGTTGAGGGAGATGGCCATTTCCTTCAGTTCTTTATCGCCTTTCAGCAGTCGCTTCAGAATCGTCTCATCGGAAAGCACCGAATTGACTAAAAGGTCCCCCAAGAATGCCTCCATCGCGCCGATAGTACTCGCGAAGACCATTCGATTGATAACGTCGTCGGAATGTGGAAGTGAACCGCGCCCACCCGTCCCATACTCGGCAACGATATCGCCGAGCCGATAATATGAATCTTTGAAGACCTCAAACGGTTCGTCTGGCGGATATTCGTTTAGCCATTGATCTTCGTCAGCCGGGTCCGGAGCTGTGAAGGGCGCGTCGTCGGCGGAAACCTCCACGTCAGGGTGCTCCGACAGTTCGACTGCGCAGTGCGATGGACTGTTCTGGACATGCGCGCCAAATGAGGCACCGCAATGTGGACACTCGATATCTATGTCGTCTTCTGAGAGAGAATCGGAGAGGCGATCGTAGTTGTAGTCGACTTCGGGCACTTCGACTTCTGTATCGACCTGTTTGTTGCATGCTGGGCATTTGAACCTGACGCTGGTTGAAACGTAGTGAGGCTGCATCCTTTGTCTCTCTCTGTTGTGATGCTCTGTGCGATTTTCGATCGTCGGAAGGCGAATCCATTGTCCCGCAAGCCAATAGCGACCGCGTCGATACCGCTAATCATCAAATACGCGCACCGCTCGCGACCGGTCGGCCAAAATGGTCACTGTTACTGGACCGGCATGGCGCCAAAGGCTAGTGACCGTACTGGCGAGCCAGCCACGCGCCGACATCGTTGATTCGTCGGTGCTTCGCATAGAACTTCCACTCATCATGTATTGGCTTCACCGCTGCAAGGAATGCTCGCCGGTCCGTGTCTTTCCAACCGGGGGCGTTAGCAACGGAATTTTCGAGCAGAGTGCCCAATGTGAAGGGGTCAGCATTTTCAAACTCTTGCCGCGTTTTCTGCGCGAACTGCCGTATAACTTCCCACTCATCCTGAAGTGCGCGATGTTGTTCATCGTCGGATGCGATGGGCACACCCGTCCGCGCTTGTTCGTCCGCCGCCCGGCGCCCCATTGCATCGTTGACTAGCGCAATACGCCTGTCTAGTTCGGCGAAGAATGCGTTAAAGCAGGATGTCGCAAGATCGCGAAGCGTGATCCGGTGAAAGGGATCGAGGCTTTTGTCGATGTCGCCGCTCTTTACGTCGAGGGATTCCAAGAGTCCTTGAATCCGTGTGACGAGGTCCTGTGTTTCAGGTTTGGGAATCGGCCCAGCCCATCGGCCTGCTCGGGACATCAGCTGAACCGAGATGTCGGCGAACAACTGGCTCGCCAGCCGCAGCTTCGATAGAAGCCGGTCGGCCTCCTCGATTTTTTCGTCCAGTTTTTTTGTCTTGGCCTCAAAACCGAATCCCTTGATGAACTCGAAGTGGTTGATATTCGCGAGCAGCAAGATCAGGATGCCTGCCGACAGACAGGCTGTTGCGGCAGCAACGTGGTCAGCAATCGCGATCCACAGACCTGTAGCAACTGCTGCGGCGCCGAGCAGGTTGCCCACGATAGTTCTGGTTTTTTCCATGAATTAGTTATCCCCTGTCCGATAGGCAGGATTGTCGTTGGTGCGAAGGGTATCCGGCCACCATCGCTCAAAACTAGCTTTGCTTTTTTTGCAGTCGCCTCCCCGCCTGCGCGCGTCACTTAACTCATAATGTTTGATGCAAGCAGCTCTTGGCAAGGCTCGGCCGCCTAGTTTGGGTTCGGGAGCTGATATCGGGACACAAAAACGTTGCATTTTGATGCACACAGAGGCGCATTCATGCCTGGACACCGATTACGCATTCCTCCCACTCTCCTTCGGGTACAAACGGGCTGCAACGTTTTTGAGATCGAGGGTAAGGGGAGCAGGCGTTGTTCCTATAATGAGCGTCGCCGTTGCCAACTTTTGGCAATGCTGCTTGCGCGAATTCATTTTCAGCCGGGGTGCGGGGATGGGATTTCAACTAGCAACAGTAAAGGCATGGGCTGACCTCGCATTGACGTGCGCGTCGTTGATTGCCTTGCCGGTGGCCGGATTTTGGGCGTACAACAACTTTGCGGCAGAAGACACGCACACATTAAACCCGAACATCACGGTTTCAGCCGATTTGCTGCCATACAGCCAAGACTTCGAACTTTTGGTTGTGCATGCGAAACCGAAAAATATCGGTAAAGTTCCGGTCATACTGCGAGGGAAAGCAAACGGCGACATCGACATCTCGGTAAAGTCGATTTCAGAAGGTTTGACGCCACCCGCAAGTAAGCTGGCTGTGGCGGTCAATGAAGCGAAACTAGATACCGTAGCAGAGAATAAAAACATTACGTCTGAATACGCCGACGGATATTATATGGAGCCGGGAATCGAATACGATGAGGTGCGCAGTTTCGTTGTTCGCAAAAATGCAACCTATCTTGTCCGCGTAGAAATTCATGATTTCGAGAAGGATAATTTCGTTGATGCGTCATGTATTGTACGAGCCCAATAACTCACAATGAACAATAATCCGACTCTGCGTTACCTCCAGAACAAGAGGCTGATTGGAGCGCTTGAGCGGCTTTCCAATCAACGGGCCGAACCGTCGAAATTCATGCCACTTATTAGCGACCTCTTTAACGGTACAAGTTTGCATGCGATGCACGTCGAAAATGGCGTTATTTACAGGGGGCGACATAATGAAGGCGGCCGCTTGTTTTCAACTGTGGAGGAGCTTTCTTACCCGAGGCCAGAATATGTTAGGGCAAAGGGCCGCCTTAATGACGTGCGTCAAAGCGTCCTCTACGCGGCACTGTGCGAGCTGGGTACGATTATAGAGATGGCTGTTTCGCTCCACGCGACGTTCACGATCTCAAAAATTCAAAGGCGAAGCGACTCAAGTATGTTTTTCTTTCCCTTGGGGCTCAAGTCGCCACCCGAGTTTACGGCTCAATGCAAGGCTGACGCTCTTGTGCGCGATTTCCTGAAGGGACAAATTACAAGGCAAAGAGTCGAGTTCGACGACTACAACTGCACGATCGCACTTGGCGATATGTTACTGCGAAAACCTATAGCTAACTACAGCGCATCTCCTTATTCGGGCGTAGCATATCCGAGCGTCAGATCAGCGATTTCATCCAATACGACGACATATAATTTGGCAATGACACCGGAAGTCTTTGATAAAAATTATATGATTGTTGAGTGTTCCGTGTATGTTCTGACTCATGATGTCGATCATTATCAGCTAAACGAAGTAAATAGAGGAAAGGTACTCTCGGATGGGAAAATAGATTGGTTGTTTGGGCATGCCGAGATGACTAATCGAACGGCGCGCGGTTTGTGGGCAGACGGATACGTGAATCCAAATCTCGCGCTGTCAGCGCCCGACATATGATTTGGCCTTGACAATGCAAAGACGCTGCAACAGCTTCGCCAGTGCCGTGCGTGACAACAAGCCATCCTACTAGATGACGAAGGGCTAATTAAGTTGCGTTTAGATTAACGCGGATTGACCTATAGTTACAGGGTCTTGCAACCACGACGCCAATGCTCACTCTTCTGACTTACCAGCAGGACTTTCTCAGAGCGCTTAACGCTGCGCGGGTAGAGTATTTGGTGATTGGCGGTAAGGCGATGCAAGCCCATCGCCTTGGCCGCACAAGCTTCGATCTCGATATTTGGGTATCAAATAACATCGCAAACGCGCGGCGTCTTAACCCCGTGTTGACGGCACGGACCAAATTTCCCATTGGGCATAGGCCGTCTGATCTCACAGTACCCGGCAGGATGGTCCAGATCAGGAATCAGCACGATCAACATGTTATCGACGTGCTAACGTCACTTGGTGATCTCGACTTTGCGACGGTCGACGCCCGTAAGTTGCGACTGTTGGTCTACAGAATGTTCGTGCCGGTGGCGTCTATCCCGGACCTCATCAACATGAAAGAGATATCTCAGGCGACGACCGAAGACCCTAGGCTGGCAGAGCGCGACGGTCGAGACATTGAGCTAATGCGTGAACACCTTGCTGCGCGCCCGAGCTGAGATTCTCGAAGTATCTGAGTGACGCGCAACATACTTCTACTGGCATGTTGCGTCTGTTGGGGTGCAGCTAAATTGCGCTAGAACGAACCAGATTGATCCTTATCGAACTCGTGCAGCCTTGATTTTGCAGTTTGCAAATTGCGCAAGGCATTGATTTATAAAGGTATGTGGTGCACGGGTAAAACTCCGAAGGCGGCACTCGACCCAAAGGGTTGCGCGTCGTCGCGGACCCTCACCGTCGCTTAGAATTGAACCTCGGCGTTCGGGCGGAAAAGCGGACCAATGGAGAACAGTTTCGGACGTACGGGGACGATGCGCTGCGCGAGTTTGCTGACGACTTCATCTAGCGTCGCAACGCCGCCCACCATTATTTCGTCTGTTGCGACCTAAGCCCCGAGGATGCGACCTTGACCCATGCCGTTGCGCACCCTCACGACATCGACGCCCCGATTACGCGACACGGCGCCCGCGAAACGGTCATAGTCGTCGTTGACGCGCGCCTGTAGGTGTGCTGTCGCGCGGTGGGCGAAAGCGGCGCAACGGGACTGCGTTCCGTCTTGTAGCGGCCCACGCTGATGAGTGGAGAACACGCCAATCGACCCGATCCCGCCGCCCGGCATGATGTAGAACTCACTGGCCACGCTTGCGAACCAAAACGCCGCTCCGGCTGCGATGTAGTTTGCGACGGCGGCGACCGGCTACGCTGCGCGCGTGGCGCATCGGGTAGGTCGAGGAGACGTCGGCCCCACGCTGTGGGCTCGCGACGAAGGATGCATATTCCGGGCGGATTGACCCATATGGCGCGGCGTGCACAGACCATCCTTTCGGGGTTCTCATTGGTCTCATGCTAACGGGCGCCAAGCGACGCAGTTGCCTTGACTACCGCTGGTGATAGCACCAGACGATACATCCATGCGGCCACTTCAGAATGGGCACGCGAGATCGCGAAAGGCGAACTGCATTGTGCGTACGGCTCGCGCAAACCCCGCCGCGTTGGCCGGAAATGCCTACACGGTGCCTACATGGATTCAAGAAAACAAAAAGCCCGATCCTGTGAATCGGGCCAAGCACTTGATTTGATTGGTACGGCAGGAGGGACTCGAACCCCCCACCCTCGGCTTAGAAGGCCGATGCTCTATCCAGCTGAGCTACTGCCGTAATGATGTGAGGCGATGCAACACGAACGTGTACAACCTGCATCGCCCGCAATGAGAACCCGTAACGGGCATTGGAACCTGTGCGCAATGACTGGCACAGGGTTCGTGGGATACCGAAATTCTAACCGACCAGGCCGGGGACTGTGGAAATCCAATCCGGCGCACGGCAACCCTGACCGGCGGCCGCCATACGGCATCACAAAACAAACGGGCCCGACGTGTCGAGCCGGGCCCGGATTATAACCGATCGCTTCTTACCCGCCAGAGGCACGCCAGCGCTCACCGCGCTGCAGCGGGCATCTCGAACGCAATCAGACCGGCTGCGGATGCAGCATGAACCAGCCGAGGAACACGATCCCCGCGATCACGCAGTACACGCCGAACGAAGCCAGACGTCCGCGGCCTTCGAAATAGCGCATCAGGAAACGCACGCTGAGATACGCGGCGATAGCGGTCAGCACGCCGCCGAGCAATGCGTCGGCGAGTTGGCCCGGCGCATGGAACAGTTTCGGCAACTCGAGCACGCCGGCCGCGAAGATGATCGGCGTACCGAGCAGGAACGAGAACTCAGCGGCCTTCTCCGTCGTCAGGCCGGCCGCATTGCCGGCGATCATCGTCAGACCGCTGCGCGAGAAACCCGGGATCAACGCGCCAATCTGCGCGAGTCCGACGAAAAACGCCTGGCGAAAGGTCAGCTTCTCCGGCGCCTGATGCGCGCGCGAGCGTTGTAGACGATCGCCGAACCACAGCAGCACGCCATTCACGATCAGCGCGATGGCGACAATGCGCAAATCGTGAAAAATCCGCTCGAGACGTTTCTCGAGGATCAGCCCGACGAGGCCCGCCGGAATCGTGCCGATGATGAGCGCCCACATCATGTGCGCGTTGTCGTTGCGACGGCCGCCGAACGAAGCGAAGAAGCCGCGCACCAGTTCACACCAGCGCTTGCGGAAGTACCACAGCAGTGCGAACGCCGTACCGAGGTGCAACGCGACGAGGAACGGCAGCAATTGCGGCGCATGCTTGTCGATGTGCATGCCGAACAAGCCCGGCACGAGCAACGTGTGGCCGAGGCTGCTGACCGGGAACAGTTCAGTGACGCCTTGCAGCACGCTCAGGAAAATCAGAAACGACAGGTTCACGCGGCGGTCCTTGTAAGGAAAATGTCGGGGAACAGCGCACCGCAAAAGGAAATAGCCGGCGCGTCAAAAGCGCACCGATTATGCCTGGCTGCAAAGTCAGCGCCAAGCGTTTGAACCGCATTCGGGTAAATATTGACGCGCTGCGTCACAACTGGAAACCGTTGTTACGCCGCAGCAAAAGAAACAGAGCGCCGCCGGTGGCCGCTCTGCGATCTTGAGAAATTCGATGTACCGAAGGCGCGAGGCTAGTGCCAGGCTCGCGTTGACGACCCGGCAGAAGGCGAAGCAGATTGGTGGATCAGCGCTCGAGCTTGTAGAAAAAGTAGACGGTGCTTGCAGCGAACATGCCGAACAACGCCACACCCATTGCCATTGCGAGATCCATAGAGCCTCCTGAGCCGATCTCGCCCGGTCGTTGAAGTGGCCGGGCAGTGGGTGGATTATCAACAAGGATCGTGCTTCTCCGACACCCGCAATTTCCCGAGAAGGGTTTCCCCGTAGCGTAAAGCAGCGCAAAATCGTTCTCTTGCAAACAGCCATGCGGCGCCGTTCGAACGTTCTCAACCCGCGTTCGAGCCACGTTCAACTCACATTTGAACGGCACGCCGGCCGCACTCGAAGCACGCTCAACCCTCGCACTCAACCCTTTCGCACTTAACCCTTTCGCACTCAACCCTTTATCAACCAGCCCATCGACCATGCCCCTCTCCCCGCAACAGGACATTCTCGAGATCGCCCAGGACGCCTCCGTGCTCCGTTTTTCGCCGCAAGCCGGCGGCCGCCTTTTGTCGTGGATCATCGACGGCGAAGAGGTGATTCATTGGCCCGAGAATGCCGACTGGAGCCAGCCCGCCAGAATTCGCGGCGGCAACCCGCTGCTGTTTCCGTTTCTGGGCCGGCATCGCGTCGACGGCAAGATCGGCTTCTGGCGTGACGCACAAGGCACGGTGCGCGAATTGCCGATGCATGGCTTTGCCCGCGACCTGCCCTTCGAAGCCCACGCCGACGTGCACGGCGCCGGCTTGCGCATGACCCTCACCGACAGCGACGCGACACGCGGTGGCTATCCGTTCGGCTTCCGTTTCGAAGCGACGTACCAGCTCGTCGATACACATACGCTGGAAGTCACGCTAAGCACCACCAATACCGGCCACACGCGGCTACCCTACTACGCCGGCCATCACTTCTATTTCACGCTGCCGCACACGCAGCGCGCCGAGACCTCGCTGGAACTGCCGCGCACCGAACGGTGCTATCAGCAAAGCGACGGTTCGATCAGCCCGGCAGAACCGGGCGCGGCGCGCTACACGCTCGACGAGGCGCGCATTCACGACCGCTTCCATCGTCTCGTCGGCGCGCCGGACCAACCGGTGCGTCTCGTCGCGCCCGGCCTGAACCGGCTCATCACGATCGACCTGCAACGGCCGGACTCGGTGCCCTGGTACGCGGTCACGACATGGACCGAGGCCGCGGAGTCGGACTTCTACTGCGTCGAACCCTGGCTGGGTCTGCCCGACGCAATCCACAACGGCATGGGACTGCGCTGGCTCGAGCCGGGGCAAACCGAGAAGGCCGCTCTGCGCATCAGTGTCGGCAAGCTGCGCTGATGGCAGGTTTTCCGCTCATCGCAAGGTGACGGGTTGCGCGGCGTTTCGCCACGCAACCCCCGCGCGCGCTTGCCTGTGCATCCGTTTTTCGGATGCTGCAGCGCAAAACCGTTAGAATCGGACGCTTTGCATCTACCTGCCGCGTGATCGGGATCGGCGCGTGGCAGCGCTTTGCGAGGTCCAATGCGTAACACAACAAGAATGATGAAACGGCTCGCCTGCGCGTCGTTGCTGGCGGTGCTTGCCGCCTGCGGGTCCGCTCCGGTGGGGCCAGGCTTTTACCGCGTCGAACGGGGCGATACGCTGTCGAAGATCGCGCGCAGCAACCGGCAGTCGGTGCAAAGCATCGTGCGCTGGAACAACCTGACCAATGCGGACAGCATCGAGGTCGGACAGGTGCTGCGCGTCGCGCCACCGGGCAATGGCGCCGCGGCGGCGTCCACAGGCGGCGCAACACGCAGCAGCGGTGCAGGGAGTGCGAGCGCTTCGGCTGCGCCGCGCCCGGCACCCGCCGATAGCGCGCCGACGTCCGCGCCGGCTTCGACGATCTCGCTGGTGTGGCCGGCTGACGGCACGGTGATCCGGCGCTTCGACGGTGCCAATTCGAAGGGCATCGATATTTCGGCGGCGGCGGGCACCCCGGTCGTTGCCGCGGCGCCCGGCACGGTGGTCTATGCCGGTAACGGCCTGCGCGGTTACGGCAATCTGCTGATCCTCAAGCACAACGCCGACTATCTGACCGCCTACGCGCACAACCGCGCGCTGCTGGTGAAGGAAGGTCAGTCGGTCGCTCGCGGCGAGAAAATCGCCGAAATGGGCGACACCGACACCGATCGCGTCATGCTGCACTTCGAACTGCGCTATCAGGGCCGTTCGATCGACCCGTCGCGGGCGCTGCCGGCGCGTTAGCCGCCCGGCTTCAAGCACGCGCCCAGCATCGGCAACCGAGGGAACCGCGCGTGCTATAAAACGCCCAATCTTATGCATGACGCAGTTTCGCGCTGCGTCTTCCCCTGTCATTTGTAAGGAACCTGCAATGAAGAGCGCACTTGCGTCCTTAACAACAGCCGCGGCGATCGGCCTCGGCCTGCTGACGCTCGGCAGCCTCGGCGGCTGTTCCAGCACCACCACCATGACTTATCTGCCAAGCGGCGATACGGGGTTCGCCATCAACTGCAGCGGCAGTGACGCGAGCTCCAGTTGGGCCGAGTGCTACAAACGCGCGGGCGAGGTCTGCGGCAACTACGGCTACGACGTCGTTTCGAAGGACGTCGACAACGGCGCCACCGCGGGCGGCTCGGTCGGCGGGATTTTCGGCGCGAACGTCAAGAACCGGTCGATGGTGATCCGCTGCAAGCAGTAAAGACAACTCAATAACGCAGGCACAGCGCCGCTCAAGCGAGCGGCGCCGCCAGCGGCCGGAACGCGGGTCGATGCGTGCGGCGAACCCGAACAACATGCCGAGCAATCGGCCAGAAAAAAAGCCCGGCACGAGGCCGGGCTAACGGGGGTTCGGCGCATATCGGCAAAGGACCGGTTCACCATGCGCCAGGAGGAAATCTAACAACCCGCCTTTACAAGCGCAATCTATTAATTGCGCAGGTAATGTGACGCGGCGTACGGAGTCCGCATTACGTGAACGAAAAATGCCGGAAATAAGCGGGGTAAATACCCCCAACCAACCGGTGCGAAACACCACAAAAGCGGCAGATCAAAATCCCGCGAGTTGTCCACCAGCCCTTATAAATCAAGCACCTATCCGCACGTTATCGGAAAAGCCCGACGAAAGCCCTTGACCGATTCGCGCCACCCCCGCCCAGCTTGATCCGGCCGCTTTATGTAACGCGAACCTTTAGTGCGCCAACGCACCATATTGATGTATTAGCGGATATTGTGCGGCGCAAATAAGCAATCGCACCTCTTCACAATAAATTCGCGAATAGCGAATAGATTAAAAATCTTCAAATCCACTGACAAATTGCGAAGTTTAAATCCGGCTGTTTTTAATGAGTCGATAAATCAGATGTTAAGCACACGCCGTCATTCGTTCAAGCTGGCCGAATGGCTAAAATCGGCCGGCTTGAAACGCGATCACATGACTCGCAAACCCAGTTCGGTCACGAGCACCGCCGCTTGCTGATGCGAGATCGTCGCGCCCTTGAAGAGCGCCGCGTCGACGAGCCGCACGCCGCTCAGATCCGCCTCGCGCAGGTCCGCGCCGTCAAAGCGCGCGCCTTTCAGATTGGCATCCTTCAGACTGCCGCCATCGAAGATCGCATCGCGGAAATCGACGCCGGCCAGATCGGCCTCGGAGAAATCGAGTTGCTGGAGCGTGGCCTTGCGAAACGACAGCCCGCGCAAATGCGCACCCACCAGCAAAGTCTCGACGAAGCTCAAACCGAGCGCCGCACAGTCTTCGAAATTGGCGCCCGTCAGCTTGCAGCTGTGAAACGACGCCGAGGCAAGCTTGGCGCGCCGCCAGCTGGTGTTGTTCAGATCGCTCGACTGGAAGGCTGCATCGACCAGATCGGCCGACGCGAAATCCGCCTGACGGCCGCGGCAACGGACCCAACGCGTGTGCGACAACGTCGCGCCGAAAAACGATGTCTCGATGATCGTGCAGCGATGAAACTCGGCGCCGCGCAAATCGAGTCGCGACAGATCGGCGCCTTCGAAATCGCAATCGGTGAAATGGAGCGGCTCTTTATGCCCCGCCGTGCTGGCTGCGATAAGGCGCTCCACGTCGGTGCGCGAGAGCGTGGCGTTGGCTACTGCGTGAACTTGCGCGCCCGGAGCGCTTGCCGTTGAATCCAGTGACATGAAGGTTCAGAATGATTTTCGTCGAAAGACCCTAAGCGTACCGGAACGCGCGCCGCCCTGGCGATCCGCGCCGATGGTTTATAGTAACGGCCCCCGCCAGGACCCGCTTACGATGACTTCCAACGACGCCACTCATAGCCCGCTGTACGCCAAGCTGCTCGCCGAAACCGCCAAAATCGGCTGGACCGAACTCGAACGCTTTTTCGCACGCGGCATGCTGCTGCGCGTTGCGCGCGACATCGATCTGGTGAGCGTCGCCGAAGCCATCGCCAGCGACGACACCGCGCAGGTCACGCAATGGCTGTCTTCCGGCCTCGTCGAACGCGTGCAGGCGGAGACCGCAGCCGATTTCGCCGCACGCGATCCCGATCTGTGGGCGGTAGTCGTCTCGCCATGGGTGTGCGTGCAGGAACGTAGTTGAACGACCCCGCGCGCGCCCCAGACGACGTTCCCCTGGAAGCCGCCCGGGGAGAAGCGCCCCTCAAGGGCGGCGCGGCCGTGCCGGTGCATTGGCACCGCCGGGTGCTGACGCTGGCGTTTCCAATCGTCCTCGCCAATCTCACCCAGCCGATTCTCGGCGCGGTCGACACCGCCGTCGCCGGCCATCTCGACGGTGCGTCCTATCTCGGCGGCGTGGCGCTCGGCGGCCTGTTCTTCAACTTCGTGTTCTGGGGCTTCGGCTTCCTGCGCATGGGCACCACGGGCCTCGTCGCGCAAGCGCACGGCGCAGGGAATCACGCCGAGTTGCGCAACAACGTCGTGCGTGCGCTGTTGCTCGCGGCGGCGATCGGCGCAGCGGTGCTTGCGCTGCAAGTGCCCCTGATCGACTACGCGTTGCGTGTGATCGGCGGCAGCGACGCGGTGCAGCACCGCGCGCAGGTTTATTGCCACGCACGCATCTGGGCCGCGCCGCTCGCACTGGGCAATTACGTGGTGCTCGGCTGGCTACTGGGCACGCAAAGCGTGCGGCTTGCGCTGCTTTCACAAGTGTTCATCAATAGCGTGAACATCGCGGCGGTGCTGTTGTACGTGTACGTATTCGATTGGGGCGTGGCCGGCATCGGTGCGGCCACGGCCACCGCCGACGCGCTCGGCTTCGTGCTCGGCGCGGCATTGTTGTGGCACGGCAGGCCGCGCGGTTTGCCTGCGCTCAACCGCGCCGCGCTCTTCGACGCTGCCGCGCTCAAACGTCTGGTGGTGCTGAATCGCGACATCTTCGTGCGCACGCTCTGCCTGCTGTCGTCGTTCGGCTGGTTCGCGCATCTCGGCGCGAGGCAAGGTGACGCCATGCTTGCCGCCAACGCGCTGCTGCTCAATTTTCAGACCTTCATGGCGTATGGACTCGACGGCTTCGCTCACGCTGCCGAAGCGCTGGTTGGCGCGGCGATCGGCGCGCGTGACCGGCACGCTTTCGCGCAGGCCATCAAGGTAACGGCGCTATGGTCCGCGCTCGGCGCGCTGGGTTTCTCGCTGGTGTACTGGGGCGCGGGCTCGTGGATCATCGAGGGTCTGACGAATCAGGCCGTGGTGCGCGCCACCGCCGAAACTTATCTGCCATGGGCCGCGCTCTTGCCGGTGATTTCCGTGTGGGGCTTTCTGCTCGACGGCGTGTTCATCGGCGCGACGCGCACGCGCGAGTTGATGAAGTCGATGGTCGTGTCGTTCGCGGTCTTTGTGGCGGCCTCGTGGGCCTTGCTGGCGCTGTACGGCAATCACGGTTTGTGGGCCGCGATGCTGATCTTCATGGCCGCGCGCGGCGTCACGCTCGCGCGCTTTTTGCCCGCTGTCGCACGCGGCATGGCGGCCTAGCTTTTGCTTTGCCGGCGGCGTGCGCGGCATGCATTTTTGCCGCTGCGCCTCTCACGGCAAAGCCGCATACGGTTACGGCTTGAAACAAGCGCACACATATCACACGGGCGCCTCGCCCTAAAATAGTTGCAGCCCGCGCGGTCCGCGCAAAACAGTTTGCGCGGGTTAGAAGCACCGGCGTGCCCGCGCCGGCGCTTCGCTTTCATTCCCCATGCAGACGCTCAGGGTGCGGGCACCATGACGGGCGGACGGTCGTCGGTGGGCACACCGTGGTAGTCGGCGGGATCTTTCGGCGGCGGGCCGCCATGATGGCCGGAAGGATCGTTGGCACGATCGTTGGCACAACCGGCGAGCCCGGCAGCCAGCATCAACACAATCAGCAAAACGCGGTTCATAGACTCTCGAAACAGGATGACAATAACGGCAACGAAGCGCCGAGAGTCTACCCGCAATTCGCATTCGACGATGGCGCGGCAGGCCGTGCGCCCCTGCCATTTTTTTACGCGTGTCCTACTATAAAGGCACGGTTGCATGTCATAGGAGACTGCCATGGACGCTGAATCGATCGCAGGTCTGATCGGACTTGCAATAGGTCTGCTCGTGCTGCTGGCCCTGTCGATTTTCGAATCGAGAACCTACAAGCGCGAACACGACGGCGAAGGCATGCTGCACCACTGGATCACGCACCAGCACATGCCGCACTGGATGCGTCGCCGGCACTGAGGGAACCGACCGGCACGTTCCGGCCCCGCTGCAGGAAGAGGACGCGCCGACCCGTCCACGGTGCGATTGTCGCGATTGTCGCGACAATCGCGCTTGCCGCGCGGGTTGATCGCCGCATGATCGCCGCAACGATCTTGTCGCGGCCGGCTGTCTGGCACCCTTTTTTCATCCCGACGCAATTCGTGATTGACTCTGGCACCCAATGCCACGTAGAATCTCGGATTCGTCGGAGCGTAGCGCAGCCTGGTAGCGCATCTGATTTGGGATCAGAGGGTCGAAGGTTCGAATCCTTTCGCTCCGACCACGAAAAGCAATACGAAACCCGCGTCGCCTTCGGCTTCGCGGGTTTTTGCTTTTTTGGCATCAAGCGCTCATGGCTCATGCCGGGTCACGCAAACGCAAACCCAAACCCCAACTCAGGCCCGGAGAGTTTCATGCCGATTACACGTCGGCTTAATGAACGTTGCATGAGCGTCCGATACGCTACGCCTCGACGTATGCGCCGGGACACGCGCCGGCCTGCGCCCAGCATACGCCGGCGCTTATACATTCTGCCTGCGCCACTACCTTGCACCCTCACACGCTCGCATGCGACAGTGATTGAAAACCCGGCGCTGTTACCTACGCCGCAACCAGAGTCAAGGAGACACGCATGAATCTGATTCTCTGGCGTCACGCCGAAGCCGAAGATTTCGCCGCGAGCGATCTCGCCCGGGCGCTCACCACGCGAGGCCGCAAACAGGCGCAAAACGTCGCCAAGTGGCTGCGCACCCGCCTGCCCGAAGACGCCGTGGTTCTCGCGAGTCCTGCGGTGCGCACCATCCAGACCGCCGAGACCTTGAGCGACCAGTACCGCGTGGTGCGCGAACTCGCGCCCAACGCCAGTGCGAACGACGTGCTCGAAGCCGCCGGCTGGTCGAAAGGCATCGCACCGACTGTCGTGATCGTCGGCCATCAGCCGACGCTGGGCCATGTTGCGGCGCGTCTGCTCGGCAACAGCGGGGCGAGTTGGCCGCTGAAGAAAGCCGGTCTGTGGTGGATCGAAAGCCGTGAGCGCGATGGCGAGGACCAGGCCGTGCTGCGCGCGGCAATGAGCCCCGATCTCATCTGAGCTGATCTGGACTAAACCGAACTGAACTGATCCGGCTGCGCAGCCAGGTCCTCAAAGAAGCCCAACTGCGCCAGCCCGACCCACTGGTCGCGCGGAAACAACACATGACTCGCCCGGCCCACGACATTACAAGCCGTGGGCACGGAGCTTACGGGCAGTCATCCAATCGTCACAGCTTTGCCATGCGAGCGTCACCAGGCGTTACTACATTGGCGAAAAAAGTAATCTCCCTTTTTTCGACCAGGACGCCACATGCGAGAACTGCCGACGCCCACCCTGCCCCTGGCTTCGATCTTCGAAACGCGTCGCCTGCCGCGCGCCGAAGAGACAGTCACCGCCCAGCATCGCCTGCAAGTGACGTGGGCACGCACCGACGAACAACTGCGCGAAGCCCAGCGTCTGCGCTACCGTGTGTTCGCGGATGAAATGGGCGCCCGTCTGACGGGTCCGGCCGGCCTCGACGTCGATCCGTTCGATTCGTACTGCGATCACCTGTTGGTGCGCGATCTCGACACGCTGAAGGTGGTCGGCACCTATCGCGCGCTGCCGCCGCATCAGGCCGCCCGTATCGGACGCCTGTATGCCGAAAGCGAATTCGATGTGTCGCGTCTCACGCACCTGCGCGCGAAAATGGTCGAAGTGGGCCGCTCATGCGTGCACCCCGACTATCGCAGCGGCTCGGTGATCATGTCCTTGTGGGCAGGGCTCGCCGCATACATGAAACACAACGGCTACGAGACGATGCTGGGCTGCGCGAGCGTCGCGATGGTCGACGGCGGCCACTACGCGGCGAACCTTTACTGCTCGCTGCGCGACAACGCGCTGACGGCGCCGGAATATCGCGCGTTCCCGCACACACCGCTGCCGGTCGAGGAATTGCAGAACGGCGCCGACGTCGCACCGCCGCCGCTGGTGAAGGGCTATCTGCGACTCGGTGCGAAGATTTGCGGCGCACCGGCCTGGGACCCCGACTTCAACACCGCCGATTTTCTGACGCTGTTGCGTCTGACGGATATCAACGCGCGCTACGCACGGCACTTCCTCGGCGACGCAACGCCGCGCTGAGCGGCGCGCACGCCACCCAGCTCTTTGCGCAGACAATCGATGCGCATAAAAAAGCCCGGCTAAAATCCGCCGGGCTTTTTCACATGCGACGCATGACGCTCAATCGTCCGTGTAGACCACGCGATAGGGAATGCCAACCTTCTCCCACTCCGCGGCTTCCTGGATCAGGCTGTAATCGGTCAGCGGATTGTTCGCCACCCACTCGTTCGGCAAACGCACTTCATAACCACCGTTGACCTGCGCGACCGCAATACCCGGCAAGCCGACATCCGCACGCCGGCGGCACAGCAGCGCCGCGAGCCGCAGACAGAACAGCAGCGGCCATTCCACTTCGCGTGTTTGCGACAGCTTGCCGAGTTTCCCCGCGTGGCCGAGCACCAGCGCGGCAAGCCGCGCCTGATCCGTACGCGAAAAACCTGGCATGTCGGCGTTGCTGGCGATATAGGCCGAATGCTTGTGATAGGCGCTATGCGAAATCGACAGCCCGATTTCGTGCAAGGCCGCAGCCCAGCTGAGGAACATGCGGTTCTCGGCGCGGCGCTCCTCGTCCGGCTCGGCAAACTGATCGTAAAAACGCACCGCGAGTTCGCCGATACGCCCGGCCTGCGCGCGGTCCACGCCGTAACGGCGCATGAAACCTTCCACCGTCACCGTGCGCATGTCCTCGTGCTGCGAACGGCCCAGCAGGTCGTACAGCACGCCGAGGCGCAGTGCACCGTCTGTCGTATCGACGTAATCGACGCCGAGTTCGTCGAACACCGCGATCATGATCGAGAGGCCGCCGGCCAGCACCGGAATGCGGTCGGCCTTCAACGCGACCAGCTTCAGACGATTGACGTTCTCCGCCTTGATCAGCGCGCGCTTGAGGCGTTCGAGCCCGCCGCGCGAGATGCCGTGCGTGACACCCGGATCGTTGAAGCCATTGGCCTCGACCAGTTCGGCGAGCGCCCGTGCGGTACCGGACGAGCCGATGGCCTGTTCCCAACCGGTCTTCTTGTACTCGGCGGAAATGATCTGAATTTCGCGGCTCGCGGCAAGCTCGGCCTGGCGCATCGTGTATTCGTCGACATTGCCGGCCGGGAAGAATGCGCGGCTATGGCTCACGCAGCCGATATACAGGCTCTCCATCTTGATCGGCGTGTAATGCGACCCGATGATGAATTCCGTCGAGCCGCCGCCGATATCCACCACGAGACGCTTGCCCGCGCTCGCGGGCACGGAGTGTGCAGCCCCTGCATAAATCAGACGCGCTTCTTCACGCCCGGCGATCACTTCGATCGGGAAGCCGAGCGCGGCTTGCGCCTCGCCGAGAAACTCGCCCGCGTTCTTGGCGATGCGCAGCGTGTTGGTGGCGACGGCGCGAACGTGGTCGGGATGAAAGTCGCGCAGCCGTTCGCCGAAGCGCTTGAGCGCATCCCAGCCGCGCACTTGCGAGGCACGGTCGAGCATCTTGTCGCGCGACAGGCCGGCGGCAAGGCGCACCGGCTCGCGCAGTGCGTCGACCTGGTAGATCTGGCTGCCCGCATCGGTTTCCTCGACCCGGCCCACGATCAGCCGGAAGCTGTTCGAGCCGAGGTCGACGGCAGCGAGGAGTTGTGGCGTAGTGACCATCGAGTAAGCGGACTCCATGCGCGCGTGCGCGGCGGCGTTGGATGCCGAAGGGGCCGGATACCCACCGGATGCCTTGGGCGCCTTATGGCCGGCCGCGCTGTTCAAAGACGCCATTCTAAGCGTACCGGACCTCACGATGTCGCCTCGCAGTAATGGGGGTGCCCTATGGTCCCATATACACTGCGTCACAATTACGACACGCATCGAATACGGCGTAGAATTTATAACATTCAAGAATGTCACAACAACGTCATCATACTGTGAGAATTTCCGAGCGACTTATTGCCTCCATTCCTGACATTCCATTCTCGCTGCCGATGTCCATCCGCTACCCCTTATTGAATCGCGAGCTGGGCATTCTGGGTTTCAACGAGCGTGTGTTGGCGCAAGCTGCCGACCCTGCCGTCCCTTTGCTCGAACGCCTGCGCTTCATCTGCATCACCAGTAGCAATCTCGACGAATTCTTCGAAGTCCGCATGGCCGGACTGCAGGAACAGATGCGCGACAACCCGGGCGGGTTGTCGCCGGACGGCATGTCGCTGCAGCATGTATACGACCTCGTGGTCGAGCGCGCGCAGAGGCTCGTGCATCGTCAGTACGCCATGCTGCACGACACGGTGCTCACCGCGCTCGAAGCAGAAGGCATCTATTTTCACGGCACCGAAGCGTGGAACGAAGCGCAGACCGAATGGGCGCGCAATTACTTCTTCGACGAACTGCTGCCGGTGCTCACGCCGATCGGCCTCGATCCGGCTCACCCGTTTCCGCGCGTGCTCAACAAGAGCCTGAACTTCGTCGTCGAACTCGAAGGCAAGGATGCGTTCGGCCGCCAGGCGATGATGGGCATCGTCCAGGCGCCGCGTGCGTTGCCGCGGCTCGTGCGCATGCCGCTGGAACTGTCGGGCTATCCGCATGGTTTCGTGCTGCTGAGCTCGCTGCTGCAGCGCTTCGTGGGCGAGCTGTTCCCGAATCTGGTGGTGCGCACCTGCAATCAGTTTCGCATCACGCGCAATAGCGAGCTGTTCGTCGACGAAGACGAAATCACCAATCTGCGTGTCGCGTTGCAGGGCGAACTGCCGGCGCGGCATCTGGGCAATGCGGTGCGGCTCGAAGTGTCGGCGGAGACGCCCCAGCACGTCGTGCGGCGCCTGCTCGACGAAAGCGGCCTGAGCACCAAGGATTGCTATTTCGCCGACGGCCCGGTCAATCTGGTGCGGCTCATGCAACTGCCGGAGATGGTGGACCGGCCCGACCTGAAATTCGTGCCGCATATTCCGGCGATTCCGTCGCAGATCGCCAACAGCACGAACATGTTCGACGTGATCGATCAGGGCGACGTGCTGCTGCATCATCCGTACGAGAGCTTTCAACCGGTGCTCGAGTTGCTGCTGCAGGCGGCCAAAGACCCGAACGTGGTGGCCATCAAGCAGACCATCTATCGCACCGGCACCGACTCCCCGCTGATGGACGCGCTGATGCAAGCGGCGCGCAACGGCAAGGAAGTGACCGTGGTGGTCGAACTGCTCGCGCGCTTCGACGAAGAAACCAACATCAACTGGGCGTCGCAGCTTGAGGCGGTGGGCGCGCACGTCGTGTACGGCGTGGTGGGTCACAAGTGTCACGCGAAGATGATGCTGATCGTGCGGCGTGTGTCGTCGGGCGGCAAGACCTCGCTCAAGCGTTACGTGCACCTGGGAACCGGCAACTATCACCCGCGCACCGCGCGCCTTTATACCGACTTCGCCCTGATGACCGCGGATCAGAAGATCTGCGAGGACGTGCACCACGTGTTCCAGCAACTGACCGGCATCGGCGGTGAACTGACGCTGCATGAGTTGTGGCAGTCGCCGTTCACGCTGCATCCGAAACTGGTTGAAGCGATTCGTGCGGAAGCCGAGCATGCCCGTGCCGGCAAGAAGGCGCGCATCGTCGCGAAGATGAACGCGCTGCTCGAACCAACCGTGATTGCCGAGCTCTACGAAGCGTCGCAGGCGGGCGTGAAGATCGATCTGATCGTGCGCGGTGTCTGTTCGTTGCAACCGGGCGTGCCGGGCTTGTCGGAGAACATCACGGTGCGCTCGATCGTCGGGCGCTTTCTCGAACATCATCGCATCTTCTACTTCTACGACGACGGCAAGGAACAAGTGTATCTGTCGAGCGCCGACTGGATGGACCGCAATTTCTTCCGGCGTGTGGAAGTGGCGTTTCCGATCAACAGCCGTCGCCTGAAGCGGCGTGTGATTGCCGAAGGCCTGTCGGCGTTTCTCGGCGACAACCAGTCCGCGTGGCTGATGCAAAGCGACGGCCACTATCGGCGCCGGCGGCCGGGCAAATCCTCGCGCAACGCGCAGATGAGCCTGCTGGGGAAATTCTGCCCGTGAGTTCATGAGGGTCGCGCGCCCCTGAAGCAAGCGGCGCTGCGCATGAAAAAAAGCCCGCCTGGTTTGCTCCAGGCGGGCTTTTTTTCAGACCGGCGATTTCAGACCGGCGCCGGTTGCCGGCGCGCCGTGCGAAACACCGGGAAACGCACGGTGAAGGTGCTGCCGCGTCCCTCTTCGCTCTTCACGTCCAGTTGGGCATCGTGCCGTTGCAGCACATGCTTGACGATAGCGAGACCGAGGCCCGTCCCGCCCGTATCGCGCGAGCGGCTGCGATCGACGCGATAGAAGCGCTCGGTCAGACGTGGAATGTCCGCAGCCGGAATCCCCAAGCCGCTGTCCGTGACCGAAAAAACCGCACTGCCGCCGCTGGCCTGCCAGCTCACCTTGATTGCACCGCCGTCCGGCGTATAACGGATCGCATTGGTCACGAGGTTGCCAAGCGCACTGAGTATTTCCGTTTCCACGCCGGTGACCGTGAGCCCTTCGTCGGCGTCGAACACGATCCTGTGGTGGTCGCTCGACAGGTTTTCCGCGTCGTCCTTCAGATGCCGCAGCACCGCGCGCATATCGATCATCTGATCGCTCGGCGGCTTGTTGTCGCCTTCAAGCTTCGCCAGCACCAGCAGGTCGTTGACGATGTGACGCATGCGCGAAGCCTGCTGTTCCATCAATTCGAGGTAGCGCGCGCGCTCGGCTTCACCGAGCGGAAGTTCCCGCATCGTTTCGAGAAAACCCGACAACACGGTCAACGGCGTCTTCAATTCGTGCGACACGTTGGCGACGAAGTCGCGCCGCATCGCGTCGGTACGCTCCAGCTCGGTGATGTCCTGCGACAGCACCAGCTTGCGATTCTCGCCGTAGGGAAACACCTGCACCGACAGCACGTTCTGGCGCTTGTCGCCCATGCCGCGCATGATCAGCATCTCTTCGTAGCGATGCGAATTCAGATAGCGCACGAAATCCGGCTGACGCACCAGATGCGTGATGTGCTGACGCAGATCGCGTTTCGCATCGAGTCCGAAATGAAGTTCGGAGATCGCGTTGCACCACTCGATCTGATCGTGATCGTCGAGCATCGCCACGCCGTTCGGCGACGCCTGGATCGCCTGGATGAAACGCGAATGCTGTTGCTCGACCTGACGCACCTGCGCATGCCAGCGCTTCGCAAGCTTGTGCAGACGGTAGTAAATTTCGCCCCAGATGCCGGGAGCGCTCGGCACTTCGCCGTAGACCGGCGCGTCGAGCAGGCGCCACAAACGCTGCTTGTGGAAGGTGCTGAAGAGGCTCTGCGCGAGCAGCATGACGATCGCGAGGACCAGCCCTGCCTTGACGTTCACGAGTGCGCCGACCACCACGCACAGAACAGCCAGCAGCACGACCGACACGATGGAGCGCGCCCAGATGATGTTCATGTTCTAGCGATCGAAGAGAAAACCGTCCACGCCGGTATCTGAAAACGCGGCGCCGCTTAACGTACCGATGTAACCGACGTGATCTGTGCGGCGTATGCGGCATCTATGGCGCGCGTGGCTATAGCCCCGCCATTCGCGCTACCGCAAAGTCAGGCGCTCTTCGCGAGCCGGTAGCCACTGCCGCGCACCGTCTCAATCATAGCATCGCACCCAGCCGGCTTGAGCGCCGCGCGCAGACGCTTGATGTGCACGTCCACCGTGCGCTCTTCGACGAACACGTGGTCGCCCCACACCTGATCGAGCAGTTGCGTGCGGCTGTGCACGCGCTCCGGGTGCGTCATGAAGAAATGCAGCAGGCGGAATTCGGTCGGACCGAGATCGAGCTTGATCTCGCTGCCTTCCGCATGCGCGGCGACGCGGTGCGTGGCCGGATCGAGCTTCAGGCCGTTGATCGCGACCAGGTCCTCGGTCAACTGCGGCGCGCGGCGGCGCAACACCGCCTTGATACGCGCCATCAGTTCCTTCGGCGAAAACGGCTTGGTGACGTAGTCGTCGGCGCCGATCTCGAGGCCGAGCACCTTGTCCTGCTCATCGCCACGCGCGGTCAGCATGATGATCGGAATGTGCTTGGTGCGCTCGTTGTTGCGCAGATCGCGAGCGAACGCGATGCCCGACTTACCCGGCAACATCCAGTCGAGCAGCACGAGATCGGGCAGTACGTCGCTGATCAGGTTCTGCGCCTGCTCCGCGTTATACGCGCGAATCGGGCAGTGGCCGGCGTGCTGAAGATTGACCGAAATCAGCTCGGAAATGGCGGGCTCATCTTCAATGACGAGAATGCTGCTGGGCATCGGCACCTCTGGTCCTTATATCTGGATTAACTGAGTGCTTCGCGTTCGAGCGCGTCGCGCGACTTGTGCCGCACGTCGGTGCCCTTGACGATGTAGATGATGAATTCAGCGATGTTCTTCGCGTGGTCGCCGATCCGTTCGATCGCCTTGGCGATGAACAGAAAATCGAGGCCCACCGAAATCGAACGCGGATCTTCAGTCATGTACGAAATCAGCTTGCGAACGAAAGCGCGGAATTCTTCGTCGATCGCCTTGTCGTCGCGCATGATCTGCGCGGCGGCGACCGTGTCGAGACGCGCGAATGCGTCCAGCGCGCGGCGCAGGATCGACACCGCCATTTCGCCCGACAATTTGATCTCGGCGATATTGATGCTGCGCGAGGCGCCGTCTTCCATCAGGCGCTTGGTGCGCTTGGCGATTTTTTCGGCTTCGTCGCCGGCGCGCTCGAGATTCGTGATGGTCTTCGAAATCGCGATCAGGAGGCGCAAGTCGCGCGCGGCCGGCTGACGGCGCGCGATGATGTTGCTGCACTCTTCGTCGATCTCGACTTCCATCGTGTTCAGGCGGTCTTCAGCGGCGATCACCTGCTCGCACACATCGAGATCGAAGTTGTTGAGCGCGATCATCGCGTTGACGATCTGCGACTCGACCAGGCCGCCCATTTCGAGCACCTTCGACGAAACGAGGTTCAGATCGGCGTCGAACTGGCTGGACAGATGTTTATCGGACATGTCGTACTCCGTTGTTTTGCGCGGCGGCTTAGCCGAAGCGGCCAGTGATGTAGTCCTCGGTTTCCTTGCGGACCGGTTTGATGAAGATCTTTTCGGTGTCGCCGAATTCGATCAGTTCACCGAGGTACATGTAGGCAGTGTAGTCCGAACAGCGCGCGGCCTGTTGCATGTTGTGCGTCACGATCACAACCGTGTAATCGCTCTTCAGTTCGGCGATCAGTTCTTCGATGCGGCCCGTGGAAATCGGGTCGAGCGCGGAACACGGTTCGTCGAGCAGCAGCACTTCGGGACGGATCGCGATACCGCGTGCGATACACAGGCGCTGCTGCTGGCCGCCGGACAAACCGTAGCCGCTCTGGCCCAATTTATCCTTTACCTCGTTCCACAGCGCGGCCTTGGTCAGCGCCCATTCCACGCGGTCGTCCATTTCCGAACGCGGCAGCGTTTCGAACATCTTCACGCCGAACGCGATGTTGTCGTAGATCGACATCGGAAACGGCGTCGGCTTCTGGAACACCATGCCGATCCGCGCGCGCAGCAGCGAAATATCGCGCTTGGAGGTCAGCAGGTTTTCGCCGTCCATCAGAATCTCGCCTTCGGCGCGTTGCTCCGGATAGAGCGCGTACATCTTGTTGAGCGTGCGCAGCAAGGTGGACTTGCCGCAACCCGACGGGCCGATGAAGGCGGTCACCTTGCCTTCGGGAATCCGCAGATTGATGTTCTTCAGCGCGTGATACTTGCCGTAGAAGAAGTTCAGGTCGTTGATCTCGATCTTCGGACGCGACTGGGCTTGCGCCTGGCCGCTTTGGGCGGGATCGAAACCGGCGGGCGCCGTCGGACGCGTGCCCGGATTGAGTTGAGTTTCTGCCATATTCATCGGATTACACTCCGCCCTTACTTATTCGAAAAGATCGTGCGCGCGAGGATGTTCAATCCCAGCACCGCGAGCGTGATCAGGAAGACGCCGGCCCACGCGAGCGATTGCCACTGCGCAAACGGGCTCATCGCGAACTTGTAGATCGTGACCGGCAGGTTCGCGACCGGCTGGTCCATGTTCAACGAGAAGAACTGGTTCGACAACGCCGTGAACAGCAGCGGCGCCGTTTCACCGGCAATGCGTGCAACGCCGAGCAGCACACCCGTGACGATGCCGGCGATCGACGCCTTCAGCGTGATCGACAGTATCATCTTCCACTTCGGCGTGCCGAGTGCGAAAGCGGCTTCGCGCAGCGCATTCGGCACCAGCTTCAGCATGTTCTCGGTGGTGCGGATCACGATCGGAATCTGCAGCAGCGCGAGCGCGAACACGCCGGCCCACCCGCTGAAGTGGCCCATTTTCGCCACGACGAGCGCGTAGACGAACAGACCCACCACGATCGACGGCGCCGACAACAGAATGTCGTTGATGAACCGCGTGACACTCGCAAGCCAGCCCTTCTGACCGTACTCGGCGAGATAGACGCCCGCCAGAATACCGATTGGCGTGCCGACGAACGTTGCGAGCGCAACCAGCATCACGCTGCCGACGATCGCGTTGGCGAGACCGCCGCCATCGGTGTTTGGCGCCGGCGTGGATTGCGTGAACAATTCGACCGACAGGCCGCCGATGCCGAGACGCAGCGTCGTATAAAGAATCCACACCAGCCACAGCAGACCGAACGCCATCGCCGCGAGCGACAGCGTCAGCGCAACCGCATTCTTCGCGCGGCGGCGGCCTTGCAGGCGCACGCGCATTGCTTCGAGCGCGGCGGCGTCGTTCGAACCCGGCATATTCAAGGTGGGCTGGCTCATTTCGCGCCCTCCCCTTTTTCGAGGCGAAGCAACATGATCTTCGAAATCGCCAGCACGATGAAAGTAATCACAAACAGGATCAAGCCGAGTTCCATCAGCGCCGACGTATGCAGGCCCGGATCCGCTTCCGCGAATTCGTTGGCGAGCGCCGAGGTAATGCTGTTGCCCGGCGAAAACAGCGAGACGTTGTCGAGCAGATTGGTGTTGCCGATCACGAAGGTCACCGCCATCGTCTCGCCGAGTGCGCGGCCGAGACCGAGCATCACGCCGCCGATCACACCGCTCTTGGTGAAGGGCAGCACGATCTTCCACATCACTTCCCACGTCGTGCAGCCGATGCCGTACGCCGATTCCTTCAGCAGCACCGGCGTGACTTCGAACACGTCGCGCATCACCGAAGCGATATACGGAATGATCATGATCGCGAGAATCACGCCCGCGCAGAGAATGCCGATGCCGATCGGCGCACCCTTAAACAACGCGCCGACGATGGGAATGCCGCTGAGGAGCGCGCCGAGCGGCTTTTCGAACCACGTCGCGAAGATCGGCGCGAACACCAGCAAACCCCACATGCCGTAGACGATCGACGGAATCGCGGCGAGCAGTTCGATGGCGACGCCGAGCGGACGGCGCAGCCACGCGGGCGCGAGTTCGGTCAGGAAAAGCGCGATGCCGAAGCTGACGGGCACCGCGATGATGAGTGCAATGAGCGAGGTCGCGATCGTGCCGTAAATGGGCACCAGGGCGCCGAATTGCTTGCTAGGTGGATCCCAGTCGGCGGTCCATAGAAACGCGAGGCCGAATTGCTTGATCGACGGCATGGAGGCGACGATCAGCGAAACGATGATGCCGCCGAGCAGCAACAGCGTGACGACGGCGGAGAGACGGGCAAGGCCGCCGAATATAACGTCGCCGGCGCGGCTGGGCGCTTTCTGCTGCGACGTGCTGCCGGGCGGCGTCGATCTCGCCGCGCCAGGCGCTAATTGGATATCGGACATGAGAGCCTGATGGACCTGTTTCCAGTTGCCGCACGACACCTGTCGCGCGGCTGACAATGCTGGGCTAACGCCGGAGTAACGCCATTGGCCGTCCTCGAATGAGGACGGCCAATGTATTGCTGGAGACCTACTGCATGCTGCTTCGCTTAGTTACGTAGCTTATTCAGCGATCGGCTTGCCCGCAGCGTCCTTCACCTTCGACTTCCACTGCGTGCGGATTTCCGACACAACCGACTCCGGCAGCGAGATGTAGTCCAGATCGTTTGCAGCCTGCGAGCCGTTCTTGAACGCCCAGTCGAAGAACTTCAGCGTTTCCGTGCCTTGCGCCGGCTTGTCCTGCGCCGTGTGCAGCAGCACGAACGTTGCGCCGACGATCGGCCATGCGTTCTTGCCCGGCTCGTTCGTCAGGATCTGGTAGAACGACTTCGACCAGTCCGCGCCCGCTGCCGCTGCCTTGAACGTTTCCGTCTTCGGCTCGACCACCGTGCCCGACGAATTCTTCAGGCCGACGTAGACCATCTTGTTCTGCTTCGCGTACGCCCATTCCACGTAGCCGATTGCGCCCGGCAGACGTTGCACGAAGGCGGCGACGCCGTCGTTGCCCTTGCCGCCCGTACCCGTCGGCCAGTTGACCGTCGAACCCTCACCGACCTTCGACTTCCAGTCTGCGTTGACCTTCGACAGGTAGTTCGTCCAGATGAAGCTGGTGCCCGAACCGTCGGCGCGGCGAACCACGGCGATGTCGGTATCCGGCAACTTGGCCTTCGGGTTCAGTGCAACGATCGCCGGATCGTTCCACTTCTTGATCTTGCCCAGGTAGATGTCGCCGAGCACTTCGCCCGACAGCGTCAGTTCACCCGGCGTCACGCCCGGCACGTTGACGACCGGCACCACGCCGCCGACCACCGTCGGGAACTGGAACAGGCCTTCCTTCGCGAGGTCTTCGTCCTTCAGCGGAGCGTCCGAACCGGCGAAGTCCACAGTCTTCGCGACGATCTGCTTCACGCCACCCGACGAACCGATACCTTGATAATTGACCTTGCCGCCACCCGACTTCTGGTACGCGTCAGCCCACTTCGTGTAAATCGGTGCTGCGAAGGTGCTGCCCGCGCCGGTGATGTCTGCGGCTTGCGCTGCGATCGCGAAAAGCGCGCCAGCGACGCCAGCGAACACGGTTTGCATCAATTTCATGAGACCTCCAAGGGTGTGAGCGGTGTGAGCAAATAACACGAACACCGCGAAGCTTAGGGTCTCTTTATGACAGTAACGTGACTAACCGTGAAACGGATGTGACAGTGGGATTACGAAGGTGAAAGGCGCCCGCGCGGACAAATTGGCGGTTTAGCGGCGTTGCAGGCGTCGCTCTACAGATTAGGCGAAAAAAATGGGACGCGAACGTTTGCGTAGGGGTGCGGGTCGCTGAAGCAACGGTACTGGGGCCGACGCCGCCCAGAGTCCGACACGATGGAGGCGCGGGACGGCCTCGTTCCGAGCCGTCCCGCCTCGCCACCGTCGAGGCATGCGCAGCCTAGGCCGTAGCCCGCTTCACCGCTTCGGCGATCGTTTCGGCATGGTGAACCGCGTCGTTGACTTTTTCCGCTTCCACCATCACGCGTAGAACGGGCTCGGTGCCCGAGGCCCGAATCAGCACACGGCCGCGGCCGTTCAGCGCTTCCTCGGCCTTGCTGATGGCGCGGCGGATCGCGTCGCTGCCCTTCCAGTCCGCGCCCGGCTGCATCCGCACGTTGATCAGCTTCTGCGGGAACAGCGTCACGCCGCGCAGCAACTCGGCGAGCGTTTTGTCGCTGCGCTTCATCGCGGCCAGCACCAGCAGGGCCGACACGATGCCGTCGCCGGTCGAATGGCGGTCAAGGGAGAGAATATGGCCGGACCCTTCTGCCCCTAGTTGCCAGCCGTGCTCGCGCAACTGCTCGAGCACGTAGCGGTCGCCCACCGCGGCGCGGACGAATTTCACGCCGGCTTCCTGCAACGCGACTTCGACCGCCATGTTGGTCATCAAGGTACCGACCGCGCCTTCCACTTTGCCGTCGGTCGCCATCCGGTCCTTGACCAGCACGTACAGCAGTTCGTCGCCGTTATACAGGCGGCCTGCCGCGTCCACGACCTGTAGCCGGTCGGCGTCGCCGTCCAGTGCGATGCCGAGGTCCGCGTGGTTGGCGCGCACCGCGCGCACCAGCGCGTCCGGAGCGGTCGCGCCGACGCCGTCATTGATGTTGAAACCGTTCGGCGCGACGCCGATCGGAATCACATCGGCGCCGAGTTCGTGGAACACGTGCGGCGCGACGTCGTACGCCGCGCCGTGCGCACAGTCGACCACCAGCTTCAGGCCGCGCAAGTCGAACGCTGCCGGGAAAGTGCTCTTGCAGAACTCGATGTAGCGGCCGGCTGCGTCGTCGAGGCGCCGCGCCTTGCCGAGTTGCTCGGAAGCCGCGCACGCGAGCGGCAGGTCGAGTTGCTCTTCGATCTGCAGTTCCACTTCGTCGGGCAGCTTGTTGCCGTCGGCGGAGAAAAATTTGATGCCGTTGTCGTAGTAGGGGTTGTGCGAGGCGCTGATCACGACGCCTGCGGCGAGCCGCAGCGCGCGCGTCAGATAGGCGATGCCCGGGGTCGGCATCGGCCCGGCCAGCATGACGTCGACGCCTGCCGCGGAAAAACCCGCTTCGAGCGCGGCTTCGAGCATATAGCCCGACACGCGTGTGTCCTTACCGATCAGCACAGTAGGCCGTGCGCCCGTCTTCGCCCAGCGGTCCGCACCGGCGAGCACCTTGCCGGCAGCGTAGCCAAGCCGCAATACAAATTCCGGCGTAATCGGCCCTTCGCCGACCTTGCCCCGAATCCCATCCGTTCCGAAATAACGACGTGCCATGTTTTATGTTCCTCCTTGGCTTGTGGGCTCAACCACGCACGCGGCTGTAGTTCGCCGCGTCACGCATGGCTGCCCATACTTTCAATGCATCGACTGTTTGCGCGACGTCGTGCACGCGCAGAATGGCCGCACCGCGCCCGGCGGCACACACCGCTGCGGCGACGCTGCCCGCGACGCGCTCCGGCGCCGGGCGTCCGACGATCGCGCCGACCATCGACTTGCGCGACATGCCGGCGAGAATGGGGTACGGCGGCTCGGCCTGCGGCGCCGTGTCCGGCAGATGCGCGAGCAGTGCGTAATTGTGTTCGACCACCGCCTTGCCGAAACCAAATCCCGGGTCCACGCTAATGCGCGCACGGGCGATGCCCGCCTGCCTCAGGGTTGTCACCCGTTCTTCGAGAAACTGCCGAACCTCGCTCACCACGTCGCCATAGACGGGCTCGCCGAGCTGCATGGTCTGCGGCTCGCCGAGCATGTGCATCACGCACAGACCACATTCGCTGTCGCGTACGGCGTCGACCGCACCGGGCATCCGGAAACCCCAGATGTCGTTGATCAGGTCGGCGCCCGCGGCCAGTGCGTGACGCATCACTTCCGGCTTGTACGTATCGACCGACAGCGGAACGTTCGCGCCGCGCAGTTGTTCGACCAGCGGGATCACCCGCTCCAGTTCTTCGTCGAGCGGCACGGGCGGCGCACCCGGACGCGTCGACTCGCCGCCGATGTCGATGATGTCCGCGCCGTCGAGCAGCATGCGCTCGGCCTGGCGCAGCGCATCGCCGTGCATCGCGTACAGACCGCCATCGGAAAACGAATCGGGTGTGACGTTCAGGATGCCCATGATCAACGGGCGGTCAAAGGTCAGCTTGAAGCGGCCGCACTGGAGCGGTTCGGGGATGGGAAGAGAAGGAAATTCGACTTTCGACACGTAGCGGTCAATCACATAAAACGAATAAATGCAAAACGGGCCGGTGTGAAACACACCGGCCCGCACTTTCTACTGGTCGCCTATCAGGCCGGCGCGGTCGCGCTGCCCGGCTTGACCTCGGTGCCCGGGCTGCCGCCTGACGAGGCGTCGCTTGCCGACGGCGGCGAGCTCTTCGGCGAACGCGGCGGACGGCCTGCCATGATGTCGTTGATCTGATCGGCGTCGATCGTTTCCCACTCCATCAGTGCGGCGGTCATCGCTTCGACCTTGTCGCGGTTCTCGTCCAGCAGGCGCTTGGCGAGCGTGTACTGCTCGTCCAGCACGCGGCGGATTTCCGCGTCGACCTTCTGTTGCGTCGCTTCCGAAATGGTGCGCGTGAAGCCCCGGCCAAACGGCGTTGCGTCGTTTTCGTCGTCGACGTAGACCATCGGTCCGAGCGCGTCCGTCATGCCGAAGCGAGCCACCATGGCGCGGGCCGTGGCCGTTGCCTTGTTGAAGTCGTCCGACGCGCCGGTGCTGATCAGGTTCAGGAACAGCTCTTCCGCAACACGGCCACCGAACAGGATCGCGAGGCGGTCCAGCAGGTAGTCCTTCGAATACGTTTCGTTGTCATGCTCCGGCAACTGCCACGTCACGCCCAGCGCACGGCCGCGCGGGATGATCGTGACCTTGTGCACCGGATCGGCCTTCGGCAGCAGCTTGGCAATCACCGCGTGACCCGATTCGTGATACGCCGTGGCACGCTTCGATTCTTCGCGAATCACGGCCGACTTGCGCTCCGGACCCATGAAGATCTTGTCTTTCGCGTCTTCGAAGTCCGTCATTTCGACGATACGCTTGCCGCGGCGCGCCGCGAACAAGGCCGCTTCGTTGACCAGGTTCGCCAGATCGGCGCCCGAGAAGCCCGGCGTGCCGCGCGCGATCACCGCTGCGTCGACGTCGTTCGAGATCGGCACCTTGCGCAGGTGAACCTTCATGATGTGTTCGCGGCCGCGGATGTCCGGCAGACCGACGTACACCTGACGGTCGAAACGGCCCGGACGCAGCAGCGCCTTGTCGAGCACGTCCGAACGGTTCGTTGCGGCGATTACGATCACGCCGGAATTCGCTTCGAAGCCGTCCATCTCGACCAGCATCTGGTTCAAGGTCTGTTCGCGCTCGTCGTTGCCACCGCCCATGCCGGCGCCACGATGACGGCCGACCGCGTCGATTTCGTCGATGAACACGATACACGGCGCATGCTTCTTGGCCTGCTCGAACATGTCGCGCACGCGAGCCGCGCCGACACCCACGAACATTTCCACGAAGTCCGAACCCGAGATGCTGAAGAACGGCACCTTCGCTTCACCGGCGATTGCGCGCGCCAGCAACGTCTTACCGGTTCCCGGCGGGCCGACCAGCAGCACGCCGCGCGGAATGCGCCCGCCCAGCTTCTGGAATTTCTGCGGGTCGCGCAGGAAGTCGACCAGTTCCGAGACTTCTTCCTTGGCTTCGTCGCAACCGGCGACGTCGGTGAAATTGATTGCGTTATTGTTTTCGTCGATCAGACGCGCACGGGATTTACCGAACGAGAACGCACCGCCTTTCCCGCCTCCCTGCATCTGTCGCATCATGTAAAACCAGAAGCCGATGATCAGGATCGTCGGTCCGAGGTAGTACAGCGCGGACACCAGCGCATTCGGTTCGTCATCAGCCTTGCCGCTCACCTGAACGCCATACTTCATCAGATCGCCGACCATCCAGATGTCGCCGGGCGACACGATCTGGTACTTCTGGCCGTCTGCTGGAGTGACCGTGAGGTTCCGCCCCTGGACAATGACGTTCTTGACTTTGCCGTTCTTCGCGTCGTCCATGAACTGCGAATAGGAAACGCCTTCCTGGACACGGGGCTTGTCGAACTGCTTGAACACCGTAAACAGCACCAGTGCGATAACCAGCCACACTGCTGCTTTCGAAAACATATTGTTGTTCAAAGCACCACTCCTTCACTTAGACGGGCGCCTACATTTGCCTTGCGGCACCACGAAAGCATTCTAATCCAGTCCGCAGACCCCTGCCATAAGGTTTCACTACCACACAAATAGCGCAGCGTGCCATCGCAACGCCAATTTCCAGTGTGTCAGCACATTATCGGCAGATGCGGAACCTTCCTGCAGCACATCTATGCGGACCGCTTCAGATGCTTACCCAAAATAAACGTTTCTGACGATTTGTCCCGCGAGGCTTTCGGCTTGCGGGCCGCCACCACCTTGAACTGGCGCTTGAACTTTTCGACAATCTGGCTGTAACCGCTGCCATGAAAACATTTGACTAAAAGGGCGCCATCCGGCTTCAGGTGGTTTTGTGCGAATTCCAACGCGATATCGCACAGATGCTCGATTCGCGCGGCATCCGCCACCGCCACTCCCGACAGGTTGGGCGCCATATCCGAAATTACAAGATCAACCTGGCGCTCTCCAACCAATTCTTCCAACTGGTGGAGAACCGAGTCCTCGCGGAAGTCGCCCTGAATGAAATGCACGTCGGCGATCGGCTCCATCGGCAGGATGTCCAGCGCGATGATCGTGCCGTCGATGCCGCCCTCGCGCTCGGCGTCGCGCTGTGTGCCCTTGGCCAGCTTGTTACGGGCGTATTGGCTCCAGCTGCCAGGCGTGGAGCCGAGGTCGACGATCACCTGGCCCGGCCGGATGAGCTTGTCCAGCTCGTCGATTTCCTTCAGCTTGTAGGCAGCGCGGGCGCGGTAACCCTCCCGCTGCGCCATTTTTACGTACGGGTCGTTGATGTGATCATGCAACCACGCCGTGTTGAACTTGTTTTTTGCCATTAAAGGTGAACTCTTGCTGCGAAATGTGGCGCTTTAGGGGATAATACGCGGTTAATTCGCGCGGCCACCGCCAAAACTGGCAGTCATCCGCGATTCTGTTGTTCTGACGCGCCGCCCTGCGCTATTGGCCGAATCTCTCGGAAATGCAGGTGCCGCCATTTTAGTCGAGTCTCCCACTTTCCATGCCAGCCCTTAAAGTCTCTTCCGACCAACGCGCCGAGTTGCGCTCCCAGGCACATGCGCTCAAACCGGTCGTGCTCGTCGGCGCCGAAGGCTTGACCGACGCTGTGCTGTCGGAAATCAAGGTCCACCTTGGCGCGCATCAACTGATCAAGATCCGCGTGTTCGGCGACGAACGCGAGGAGCGCATTGCCATCTACGAACAGATCTGCGACACGCTGAACGCCGCGCCGATCCAGCATATCGGCAAGCTGCTGGTGATCTGGAAGCCGGAAGCAGCTGTGCAGCCGGCGGCCAAGGCCAAGCGCGGCGCCCTGCCGAGCGCCCGCGAGGCCGCTGTCGAAGCCAAACCGGGTAAAGGCCGTGCACCACGCGTAGTCACGGTGGTGAAGCCCAGCGAAATCCCGATGCGCAAGCCGAAGGCAAAGGCGGTCGTGGTGCGCGGCAATGAACGCGTCACGCAAGGCGGCAATATCAAGCGCGCCAAGAAGCGCCAGGCTAGCGCGAAGCGCGCGTATCAGTCGTCGAAGTAAGCCAACGATGAGGGTGCGGGCAGTGTCCGCACCTTGGGAGAACTGCTCAGGCTGGCTGGTTGAGGCTGGTCCGGCGGATTGAGGCGGGTTGAGGCTGCTTGGGTCGCGCCGCTCGGGTAACGCGGCTCGTGTAGCACTACAGGCAAACCCCGCTCAAGCAGGCCGAAGCCTTGCCACTCAACTGACTACTTTCCCCGCAGTGCTGCGAGCACCCTGCTCAGCGGTCAAGACGCCGACGCTCGCCGGCAGCTTCCACACCAGCGCCACACCCAGCAGGCTTTCGATCAGATAAAACAGGCTCGACACGCCGTGCAGAATGCCGAAGCGCGTCGCATACGCCGAATGCCCGACATCACTCCCCGCTTCCAGCGCGGCTATGCGCATGGCATTCATGAACGGCTGCAACGCAAAGTAGCCCACCAGCACGCACACCAGCATACCGGCGATCAACCAGCGCAAACGACGATAAGCGTCGCTGCCGCGGCGAACCAGCAGGTTCGCCAGACCCAGCAGCAAAATGCCGCACACCGCCCCCAGCACGCCCTCAATGCGAAACAGTTGCGCCGCCACGGCGCCCGCCGTCATGCGATCAAGCGAGGTGAACAACACCGGCGCGACGGCATAGCCGATGGTCAACAGACTACCGACCCACACCACAGTCAGCAGACGGAACAGTCGATGCGGCATCAAGGACACCGGAGCCGCCTTCAAACGTAGCTGACTGCGATGATTTCGTACTCGCGCACGCCGCCCGGCGCCTGCACCGATGCAACGTCGCCTTCCGACTTGCCGATCAACGCACGCGCAATCGGCGAGCTGATCGAGATCAGACCGTGGTCGATGTCCGCTTCGTCGTCGCCGACGATCTGATATTTCACGGGCGCGCCCGAATCCAGGTCTTCCAGTTCCACCGTCGCGCCGAACACCACGCGGCCATCCGCTTCCACCGCCGCCGGGTCGATCACCTGCGCACCGGCCAGCTTCGATTCGATTTCGGCAATACGGCCTTCGATGAAGCCCTGCTTTTCTTTCGCCGCGTCGTATTCCGCGTTCTCCGACAGATCGCCCTGGGCACGCGCTTCCGCGATCGAATTGATCACCGAGGGACGCTCAACCGATTTCAGGCGCTGCAATTCATCGCGCAACATTTCCGCGCCGCGCTTCGTCAATGGAACAGTGCTCATAAACAACTCTATGCAAAAAACAGCCGTAAAAAAAATCACCGCGGTTAAGTGCATTCCGTGGGGCTGACGCTCCGGGTAAAACCCGGACCACAGCACCTGCGGAACGCCGCTTAACCGCGGCACTTACATCTTGGACAGGTATTCGAAGCCTTAGTTTAGGCGAGCGTGGAGGCCTTGTAAATCATAGACTTCCAGGTTCTTCAAATAGCGCAAACCTTCAACTGCAGCCCGCGCGCCGGACATCGTCGTGTAGTACGTGACCTTGTTCGCCTGTGCGCTCATGCGGATGGAACGCGAGTCGGCGATCGCGGCACGGGTTTCGTCGACGGTGGTGAAGACCAGCGCGATTTCGCCGTTCTTGATCATGTCGACGATGTGCGGACGGCCGTCCTTCACCTTGTTGACGACCTTGACCGGTACGCCCGCCGCTTCGATCGCGGCAGCCGTGCCCTTGGTCGCGACGATCGGGTAGCCGAGTTCGTGCAGCATGCGCGCGACTTCGACGGCCTTCGGCTTGTCGGCGTCCATCACGGTCAGCAGCACCGTGCCCGACTCCGGCAGACGCGAACCCGCCGCGAGTTGCGACTTGAACAGCGCTTCGCCGAACGTCTGACCGACGCCCATCACTTCACCGGTGGAGCGCATTTCCGGTCCGAGCACCGGGTCGACTGCCGGGAACTTGACGAACGGGAACACGGCTTCCTTCACGCTGAAGTAAGGCGGATCGATTTCCTTCGTCACGCCTTGCTGCGCGAGCGTCTGGCCGACCATCGCACGCGCGGCGATCTTGGCGAGCGGCAGGCTGGTCGCCTTCGAGACATACGGCACGGTACGCGAGGCACGCGGGTTCACTTCGAGCACGTAGATCACGTCCTCTTTCGAACCATCCGCCTTCGGCACCTGCTGGATCGCGAACTGCACGTTCATCAGGCCGACCACATTCAGCGCCTTGGCCATTGCGCCGGTCTGGCGCTTCAGTTCGGCAATGGTTTCTTTCGACAGCGAGTACGGCGGCAGCGAGCAAGCCGAGTCGCCCGAGTGCACGCCTGCCTGCTCGATGTGCTCCATCACGCCGCCGATGAACACACCCTCGCCATCGGAGATGCAATCCACGTCGCATTCGATCGCGTCGTTCAGGAAGCGGTCGAGCAGCACCGGCGAATCGTTCGACACCTTCACGGCCTCGCGCATGTAGCGCTCGAGGTCACGCGGCTCGTGGACGATTTCCATCGCGCGACCACCCAGCACGTACGAAGGACGCACCACCAGCGGATAGCCGATTTCCTCGGCGAGCTTGAGCGCTTCGTCTTCGGCACGCGCGGTGCGGTTCGGCGGCTGGCGCAGGCCGAGGTCCTGCAGCAGCTTCTGGAAACGCTCGCGGTCTTCCGCGGCGTCGATCATGTCCGGCGACGTGCCGACGATCGGCACACCGTTCGCTTCGAGATCGAGTGCGAGCTTCAGCGGCGTTTGACCGCCGTATTGCACGATCACGCCGACCGGCTTTTCCTTGTCGACGATTTCGAGCACGTCTTCGAGCGTCAGCGATTCGAAGTACAGACGATCGGACGTGTCGTAGTCGGTCGAAACGGTTTCAGGGTTGCAGTTGACCATGATCGTTTCGTAGCCGTCTTCGCGCATGGCGAGCGCGGCGTGCACGCAGCAGTAGTCGAACTCGATACCCTGGCCGATCCGGTTCGGGCCGCCGCCCAGCACCATGATCTTCTTGTTGTTCGTGGGGTTCGCTTCGCACTCTTCCTCATAGGTCGAGTACATGTAGGCGGTTTTCGTGGCGAACTCGGCCGCGCACGTGTCGACGCGCTTGTACACGGGGCGCACGTTCAACTCGATACGGCGCTGACGCACCTCGGCCGGCTTCGCGCCGAGCAGCTTCGCCAAGCGGCGGTCCGAGAAACCGCTTTGCTTCAGATACTTGAGTTCTTCCTTCGACAGGCTCGCCAGCGTACGGCCCGCCAGCGCCTTTTCCTTCAGGATGATCTGTTCGATCTGCGCGAGGAACCACGGGTCGATCGAGGTCTCCTCGAAGATCTCTTCGGCCGTCATGCCGACACGGAATGCGTCGCCGACATACCAGATGCGATCCGGGCCGGCTTCGCCGATCTCGCGGATGATCTCGTCGCGGTTGGCGGTCTTTTCGTCCAGACCGTCGACGCCGACTTCGAGACCGCGCAACGCCTTCTGGAACGATTCCTGGAAGGTGCGGCCAATCGCCATCACTTCGCCGACCGACTTCATCTGCGTAGTCAGGCGCGCATCGGCTTCGCGGAATTTCTCGAACGCGAAACGCGGAATCTTGGTGACGACGTAGTCGATCGTCGGTTCGAACGAGGCCGGGGTCTGGCCGCCGGTGATTTCGTTCTTCAACTCGTCGAGCGTGTAGCCGACGGCCAGCTTCGCCGCGACCTTGGCGATCGGGAAGCCGGTGGCCTTCGACGCCAATGCCGACGAACGCGACACGCGCGGATTCATTTCGATCACGATCATCCGGCCGTCTTTCGGGTTGATCGAGAACTGCACGTTCGAGCCGCCCGTGTCCACACCGATCTCGCGCAGCACGGCGAGCGAAGCGTTACGCAGGATCTGGTATTCCTTGTCGGTCAGCGTTTGCGCCGGTGCGACGGTGATCGAGTCGCCCGTGTGGATGCCCATCGGGTCCAGGTTTTCGATCGAGCAGACGATGATGCAGTTGTCCTTCTTGTCGCGGACCACTTCCATCTCGTACTCTTTCCAGCCGAGCAGCGATTCTTCGATCAGCAGCTCGCGCGTGGGCGACAGGTCGAGACCGCGCTTGCAGATCTCTTCGAATTCGTCGCGGTTGTACGCGATGCCGCCGCCCGAGCCGCCCAGCGTGAACGACGGACGGATCACGACCGGATAGCCGCCGCTGCCCGTTTCGCCTGCGATCCTGGCCTGCACCTGCAGCGCTTCTTCCATGGAATGCGCGGTGCCCGACTTGGCCGAACCGAGGCCGATCTTGGTCATCGCGTCTTTGAACTTCTGGCGGTCTTCCGCCTTGTCGATCGCTTCCGGCGAGGCGCCGATCAGCTCGACCTTGTACTTGTCCAGCACGCCGTGCGCGTGGAGATCCAGCGCGCAGTTCAATGCGGTCTGGCCGCCCATCGTCGGCAGGATCGCGTCCGGGCGCTCCTTGGCGATGATGCGCTCCACCACTTCCCACGTGATCGGCTCGATGTAGGTCACGTCGGCCGTGTTCGGGTCGGTCATGATCGTCGCCGGATTGCTGTTGACGAGAATGACCTTGTAGCCTTCCTCACGCAGCGCCTTGCATGCCTGTGCGCCCGAGTAGTCGAACTCGCACGCCTGGCCGATGATGATCGGACCCGCGCCGATGATGAGGATGCTCTTGATGTCTGTCCGCTTGGGCATAACGCTCTCGCTAATGTATTCCTGAATTCTTTCCGTCGGCGCGCGTCGTTACTGCGTTGCGCGCGCTCTGCTTTGCTCTGTTCCGTGCGGCTCGTCCTGCATGCGCCGAGGGCGCTGATCGCGTGGCGAGCCGCGCGCCGCCGGGCCGCTCCAAGGCAGGCCCACGGCGCCGAGCCGCTGTGCCAGCCTTACGCCGCCGCGCTTTTGCCGGCCTTCTTCGTATCCATCAACGCGGTGAAGCGGTCGAACAGATAAGCGATGTCGTGCGGACCAGGCGACGCTTCCGGGTGGCCCTGGAAGCAGAACGCCGGCTTGTCGGTCAGCGCGAAACCCTGCAGCGTGCCGTCGAACAACGAGATGTGCGTGACCTTGGCATTGGCCGGCAGCGTGTCGGCGTCGACCGCGAAGCCGTGGTTCTGCGACGTGATCACCACGCGGCCGTCGCCCAGATCCTTCACCGGATGGTTCGCGCCGTGATGGCCGGTCTTCATCTTCATGGTCTTCGCGCCGACGGCGAGGCCCATGATCTGGTGGCCAAGGCAGATGCCGAAGGTCGGAATGCCGCGCTCGATCAGTTCTTTGGTGGCGCGAATCGCGTAGTCGCACGGTTCCGGATCGCCGGGACCGTTCGACAGGAAAATGCCGTCCGGGTCGAGCGCCAGCGCGTCGGCCGCGGAAGCCTCTGCCGGCAGCACCGTGACGTGGCAGCCGCGCTCAGCCAGCATGCGCAGAATGTTGTACTTCACGCCGTAGTCGAACGCGACCACGCGGTACTTCGGCGCGTTCTGCGTGCCGTAGCCGGTGCCCAGACGCCATTCGGTCTGGGTCCATTCGTAGCGCTCCTTCGTCGACACGACCTTCGCGAGGTCCATGCCCGACAAACCCGGGAACGAACGCGCGAGTTCGATTGCCTTCGCTTCGTCATCCGAACCGGCGAGAATCGCGCCGTTCTGCGCACCCTTGTCGCGCAGCACGCGAGTCAGCATGCGGGTGTCGAGACCGGCGATGGCGACCACGCCTTCGTCCTTCAGGTATTGCGGGAGCGTGCGCTCCAGACGGAAATTCGACGCGAGAACCGGCAGGTCGCGGATGATCAGGCCGGCGGCATGGACTTTCGTGGCTTCGACGTCTTCGGCATTCACGCCGACGTTGCCGATGTGCGGATACGTGAGGGTCACGATCTGGCGCGCGTAGCTCGGGTCGGTCAGGATTTCCTGATAGCCGGTGATAGCGGTGTTGAACACGACTTCGCCGATCGTATGCCCGGGGGCGCCGATCGAGTAACCACGAAAGACCGTGCCGTCGGCGAGTGCGAGCAAAGCGGGAGAAAATGACGGCAACACGGGAGACTCCTTGGGGAACACCCTGTTGCCGACCTGTCTATCCGACTGCGAGCCGCAGCGAAACGCATCGGCAGGATGCGCGCGCAGACTCGCTCGCGTACTGCCGATGACGTCGCAAGGGGCGCGATGAGTCCATTGTGTGGACGGATCGGCTGGGGTGCGGAGCGTCAAAAGCGCGCGGCGGATGAACGGTATGGGAGAGGTAGGCGCTAGGGTGCGGGTTGATAAGCTCAAACCTTGAAATTATAGCGTGAAACTACCCTTCCCTCCAAATCCGAGATGAGAAGCCGACCTGGCCGAGCACGCGCCAAAACCGCTTGAAGCCTTGCGGCACAAGGCTCAGAAGTCGCCAGACATAATTTGCATGGGACAGAATCGGGATAGAGCCGGTAAATATGACGCCGCCCGGCAAACCCTGTGCGACGGCCTTAAATTTGCTGTTCGCCGTGCAGGTGCGCCGGCTGAAGCCGTGTGCCGCTGGGCAATACGTACCAGATCGCGCTCAGCACTTGCAGCACCATCAGAATGCCCCAGGCGCTCAGATGGGCGGCAGCCGGATAATGTCCGCCACTGGCCGGCCAGTGCGACAGCACTGCCCCGACGCCGATCTGGAAGCCAAAAATCAGCAGAAAGATAATCAGCGTCAGCGTCGTATTCACCCGGCCGATCATCTGCGCCGGGAAGTGCCGCGCCATCACCGCATAGCTGAGAATCCCAGTACCGCCGAAGATCCCGTACGCCGCCCACAGCAGGCTCGCGGGCAGCGGCGCATTGAACATGATCAGCAGCTGGGTGACGACGAACAGCGCCATGCCGATGCCGCAAAACACATGCAGCGAGACGCCGCGCCGCTCCAGGCCGCGTGCCGCCGCACCGAAGCTCACGCAGCCGGCCATCATCGCGAAGCCGAGAATCGACACCAGCGCAGCGGCTTCACGCGGCGCGAAGCCCTGCACGTCGCGCAACCAGGCGCCGACCCACAACGACTGCATCGCATAGAACACGCCTTGTGTCACGACCGAAAACGAGGCGATCTTCCAGAACGCCGCGCTCCTCAAGATATGCAACGTGCCCTTGAACTGGGCACCGAGACTGGCCTGGCGATGGGTTTCCTCCGCGTCCGGCACGAGGGTCCACTGCGCCACGGCCACCAGGACCGTCAGCAGGCCCAAACCGACGCAAACCCCGCGCCAACTGACGAAGCTCAGCACCCACGTGAGCGGCGAACCGACCATCACGCCACCGAAACCGCCGATCGCCATCACCAGCCCGTTCATCAGCGGCAGCCGCGCCGACGGGAAATGCTGCGCCAGCGCCTTGAAGGCGGCGCCGAGACACACGGACACGCCGACGCCGATCAGCAGGCGCCCGGCCATCATCGCGCCCACGCTGTGCGCCGCACCAAACACCCAGATTCCCAGCGCGGCACATAGCAAGGTGAGTGCCGTCACCCGGCGTGCGCCAAAGTGATCGAGCAATACGCCAGCCGGAATCTGCGCGCCCGCGAAGCCGAGAAAATACAGACTGGTCAGCAAGCCGAGATCCGTGGCCGACAAGCCGAGGTCATGCGTGATGAAGGGCGCAAAGCCCAGATTGACGCCACGAAACACGTACGAAACGAAATAACCGGCGGAAAACAGGAGAAAAACGCGCAACTGGGTCGACGACATGAGCGTTGAGATGAGCGGCCGGCACGGCCCGAGCACGAACGATAAATGAAATGCGCGATATTCGCCCGAATTGATCTGCAGAATGAAAAACGCCGTCACCCTAAGGTGACGGCGTCGGAATAACACGGTGCGTGATCGGAGCGCAATTCATGCGCTGCCCCCGCAACGCATGTGGTCACTACCGTGGAGCCGCTTTTTGGTCTACTTACCCTTCTTCGCGTTGGCCGCGGTCTTCTGGCGGCTATCTGCCGCAGCCTTCGACGCCTTGCTGGACGTGGAAGCCGACACTTTCGCCACCTTGCCCTTGCTGACGGCGGACGCTGTCGGCTTGCTCGCTTTACCCACCGGCTCAGACACCTTTACCACGGCGGAGTGACCACGACCCTTCTTCTTATCGTAGCGCGAATCGTTCTTCGTGTCTGCGACGCGGGTGCCGATCTTCTCGACGCCGCCACCCTGCACGTCGGTCGCGATGCGCTCCGGACCCGGTTCGCTCGGCATTGCCTTGCCGACCGGCACGTGCAGCACGATTACCTGGCCACGCGAAACCTGATCGCGATGCGTGCGATTCCATGCTTTCAACTGACCGATCGAGACGCCGTAACGCACTGCGATGGCGGCCATGGACTGATTTCGACGCACGCGGATCAGCATCTTGCGGGTGTCGGGAACGTCGGGCTCCATGGCGAGCACGGCGCTTTCGGCAACGTCGGCGCTGATGTCTTCGTCGTCGTCCGAGGCACGCGGCACCACGATCGTCGAGCCCGGTTTCAAACGCATGCCCGCCGGAATCTTGTTCACTTCCATCAGTGTGTCCGCGTCGACGCCGATCTTTTGCGCGATCGCCGCCGGCGCCGAACGCTCCGTGACCGTGTACGTGGTCCAGGACGACAGCGAACCGGAATAGGTTTTCAGATTGCGTTCGAAGGCGCTGGCGTTGTCGAACGGCAGCAGGATCTGCGGCTGCGTGGTGCCGAGAATCACCGGCTTCCTGAACGATGGATTCAGCGAGCGGAATTCGTCCAGCGACAGGTTCGCGAGTTTCGCGGCCATATCCACGTCGATGTCGTGCGAGGTCGTGACCGTCACGAAATACGGATGGTTCGGAATCGACGGCAGCGTGAGCCCGTACATCTGCGGGTTCGTCACGATGTTCTTCACCGCTTGCAGCTTGGGCACGTAGTTGCGCGTCTCGTTCGGCATGCGCAGGCTGAGATAGTCGGTAGGCAGCCCCGCCGCTTCGTTGCGCGCGATCGCGCGCTGCACGTTACCCTCGCCCCAGTTGTAGGCGGCGAGCGCCAGTTGCCAGTCGCCGAACATGTCATGCAGACGCGAGAGGTAGTCGAGCGCGGCGCTGGTCGAGGCCAGCACGTCGCGGCGCTCGTCCTGCCACATGTTCTGCTTGAGGTTGTAGGTGCGGCCCGTGCCCGGCATGAACTGCCACATGCCGGCCGCCTTCGCCACCGACAAGGCCTGCGGGCTGTACGCGGACTCGATGAACGGCAGCAAGGCGAGCTCGGTCGGCATATGGCGCGCCTCGAGCTCTTCGACGATGTGGTACAGGTACTTCTGCGAGCGCTCGGTCATGCGCTGAACGTAGTCCGGGCGTTGCGCATACCAGTTGACCTGCATATCGACCAGGTCGGTCTGCAGATCCGGCATCTGGAAACCACGGCGAATGCGGCCCCACAGGTCGGCGTCAGCGCTCGTCAGTTGAGTGACCGAGCCTTGGTCGACGTTGATCGTCTCTTTGGCGGTGGCTGTCTTGCGAAGGGCGTCGGCTACGGCTTCCTGACTGGCGGGGTTTGTTGCGGTGGTGGAACTATTCGTCGCAGGTCCCTGACTCGCGCAAGCGGCGAGTGTCAGGACCAACAACGCACTAAAGATAAATCGCATGAACGTCTCGGCTTCCACAAGGGCTGGAATTTGCAGCCGATAGTACGAAACGGCAACGTTTACGTCAATCGGAAATTACGAAAAATATCAAGGAAATCTTGGGCTTGGCGAATTTTTTCGATTCTTCGCTTGAGGAATCCCCTGATGCCGCACAGGTCAACGGAAACGGTTTTTCCACTCCCGCATCAGCGTAAATGCTGCTAAACGATCGGACACTTTTTCGTGTAACTGCTCCTGCAGGGTGGCTCGAATCTCCGGACTGTCGGCGCGCAAAAATGGATTCACGGCACGTTCATGAGCGATGGTGGTGGGCAGCGTCGGCACATGGCGCGCACGCAACCCGCTCGCCGTATCACGCCAGGCTTGCAGTTCGGCGTTGCCCGGCTCGCAGGCGAGCGCGAAGCGGATGTTCGACAACGTGTACTCGTGCGCGCAATGCACCTCAGTCGCGCCGGGCAGCGCGGCCAACGAATCCAGCGACGCCAGCATCTGTGTGGGCGTGCCCTCGAACAAGCGGCCGCAGCCGCATGCGAACAACGTGTCGCCACAAAACACGTGCGGCGTGCCGCGCGGGTCGGCCGCCTGAAAATAGGCAATATGACCGCTCGTATGACCGGGCACGTCGAGCACGCTGAACTCGAGCGCGGGTGCTGCAATCGTCACGTGATCGCCGTTTTTGAGACGATGGGTGAGATGCTGGATCGCCTCACCGGCGGGGCCGTACACGGGAACGGCCTGGCCGTTCAGCAGATCGGCCACCCCACCGACATGGTCTTGGTGATGGTGCGTGAGTAAAATAGCGCTCAGCCGCCAACCCCGTTTCGCGAGATACGCGCGCACGGGGGCGGCCTCACCCGGATCGACGACCACCGCGTGATGCCCGTCGGAAACGACCCAGATGTAGTTGTCTTCAAACGCCGGGACCGGAACGTACTCGAGCGCATTCATAGGCGAAGCATTCTCTGATATGACTGATCGATCGATTATAGACTGGCCTGCCTGGACCGATTCGCCACCCGGCCGCTACGTACTCGAGTGGGAACAGACCCAGCTCGATCGCGTGGTGTCCGACGTGTTCGGTTACCATGCGCTGCAGCTCGGCCTGCCGCAGCTCGACGCCTTGCGCGAAAACCGCATGCCGTGCCGCGGACTCGTGCTCGACGCAGCAAGCGGCGCGAGCGCGCCCTACACTTTTCCGCGCGACCTGGGGCGCGCGGGGAATGGCTCGGGCAAAGGCATGGGCAACGGCGCCGTGCAAGGTTTGCCGGCGGGTCTGCCCGCGCCCGCCGGGCGCAGCGCAGTCTGGTGCGATCTGCTCGACTTGCCGTTCGAAGCGCAAAGCGTCGACCTGATCGTAATGCCGCATACACTGGAATTCACGAGCGACCCGCACCGGCTGCTGCGCGAAGCCGAGCGCGTGCTGATGCCCGAAGGCCAGTTGATCATTCTCGGCTTCAATTCGCTGTCGCTGTGGGGCGCGCGCCAATCGGTCGGCAAGATGACCGGCCGGCCGTTCGTGCCCGCGGCAGTCGACCTGATCGCCTTCACCCGCCTGAAAGACTGGATCAAATTGCTGGGTTTCGACCTTGAACGCGGGCGCTTCGGCTGCTATCGTCCGCCGCTCGGCAGCGAGCAATGGCTGTCCCGCTATGGCTTCATGGAGGCCGCCGGCGACCGCTGGTGGCCGATTTTCGGCGCCACCTACATGATCAAGGCGATCAAGCGCGTGCGTGGCATGCGCCTCGTCGGCCCGCTGAAAGTGAAGAAACCCGTCCTCGCCGCGGGCCTCGCGCCCGCCGCCACTCCGAACACACGCAACCACACTCAATGACTTCCGACATCATCAATATTTATACCGACGGCGCCTGCAAGGGCAACCCCGGCCGCGGCGGCTGGGGCGCGCTGCTGCGCTTCGGCGACCAGGAAAAAGAATTGTTCGGCGGTGAACCCAACACCACCAACAACCGCATGGAACTGATGGGCGTGATTGCCGCGCTCGAGGCGCTCAAGCGCCCCTGCAAGGCCGTGGTGCACACCGACTCGCAGTACGTGCAGAAAGGCATCAGCGAATGGATTCACGGCTGGAAGAAAAAAGGCTGGATCACCGCCGCGAAGCAACCGGTGAAGAACGCCGATCTCTGGAAACGGCTCGATGCGCTCGTCGCGCAGCACGAGATCGAATGGCGCTGGGTGCGCGGTCACAACGGCCATCCGGAAAACGAACGCGCGGATCAACTGGCCAATCGCGGTGTCGCATCGCTCGCGGAAATGTGATGCGTGCCGTAATGCGCGCGCCCTTCTTTTTTGCTGATTTTCTTAGAGCAGGCTAATCCGACATGCGTCAACTCATCCTCGATACCGAAACCACCGGCCTGAATGCACGAACCGGCGACCGGATCCTCGAACTCGGTTGCGTCGAAATGGTGAACCGCCGGCTCACGGGCAACAACCTGCATTTCTACATCAATCCGGAACGCGACAGCGACCCGGGCGCACTGGCGGTTCACGGGCTGACCACCGAGTTCCTGAGCGACAAGCCGAAGTTCGCCGAGATCGCCGATCAATTTCGCGACTTCATTCAGGACGCGGAACTGATCATTCACAACGCGCCGTTCGACATCGGCTTTCTCGATGCCGAATTTGCATTGCTGGGTTTGCCGCCGGTGAAAACCTACTGCGGCGAGATCATCGATACGCTCGCGCGCGCCAAGCAGATGTTCCCGGGAAAACGCAATTCGCTCGACGCGCTGTGCGACCGCTTCGGCATCAGCAACGCACACCGCACCTTGCACGGCGCACTGCTCGACTCGGAACTGCTTGCCGAGGTCTATCTGGCGATGACGCGCGGCCAGGAAAGCCTCGTCATCGACATGCTCGGCGATTCGCACGGTGGCGGCGATACGCACGCACCGCGCATCGCGATCGATTCGCTGAATCTGGTCGTGATCGCCGCAAGCGACGATGAACTCGCCGAACATCAGGCCGTGCTCGACGGTCTCGACAAAGCGGTCAAAGGCACGAGTGTGTGGCGCCTCGAACCGGCTCCGGCCCCGGATGAGCAAACTACTTAAAAAATACTGGACGAGTCGAGAAATCCCTGACATAATTCGGCTCTCTTCGGGTGGTTAGCTCAGCGGTAGAGCACTGCCTTCACACGGCAGGGGTCACAGGTTCAATCCCTGTACCACCCACCAGATTCGCTGGTTTCCGAAGAACCGCAAAAGAAAGCCCTCGAACGAAAGTCGAGGGCTTTTTTGTTTGTGCTTCTTTCTGCTGGATTGCGTTTGATTCTGTTTGGCATGCGCACGCCGGGTTTGATCACGTGCACGCCCGTTGAAACTCATCCGAGCCTGCTCTTACTCGAAGTCAACACCGAACTTTCGTACGATTGCGGCCGCCAAACACTGCTGATATAGTCAGTTTTCGGGCACCTGCCCCGTCCACTTTATTCACTTCACTTCATTCGACTACAGGGAGGCGTCACATGTTCGCAGTGCATATCGCTCTCCCTGGGATGGTCTCACGACCGTTCTCGCGACCTTAAGTTTGTCGCGTTGTCGCTCACGCGGTTCTGCCTGAACAGGCGTCCCGCGCAATTTCCAGACAGTCCGTAGTCTTATTGCCGGCATCGTTGTCAACCTGGCCCGGCTCGCTTGACTGTCTCGTCCTTTCGCTTCTGACTGGAACCCCGGTGCGCTCGCGCGCCACCGGGTTGTGACAAATGACCAGAAAAAAAATCGACTTTCGTGGACAAGCCTTCAAGGGCGTCCTCGGCTTCACCTTCCGTCACTGGGCCAAACAGCCCTGGCGCATCGTCGTCATTGCGGCGCTGGTGCTGCTCTCGGCATTGGCCGACGTACTCACGCCGATGTTCGCGGGACGGCTCGTCGACGCGATCGCTTCCGGCTCCGCCGGCGACGCCGTCGTGTGGCACGCGGCGATTACCGCCTTCTGCGTGCTGGGCGCGCTCGGGCTCGGCGCCCAGTTGCTTCGCCAAGGCGTGTTCTTCAACCTCATCAGGCTGACGCTCAAGATGATGAGCGAGATCGCCGCGAACGCGTTTCATCGCGTGCAACGCTTTTCGACCGACTGGCACGCCAACAGCTTCGCCGGTTCCACAGTGCGCAAGATCACGCGCGGCATGTGGGCGCTCGATCTGCTCAACGATACGTTGCTGGTCGCGCTGTTGCCCTCGCTGGTCATGCTGGTCGGCGCGACGGCCCTGCTCGGCTGGCGCTGGCCGATGATGGGCGCGGTCGTCGGTATTGGTTCGGTGCTCTATATCGCGGTGACCGTGGCCATGTCGCTCGGCTTCGTCGCGCCCGCCGCACGCCTCGCCAACGCGTGGGACACACGCATGGGCGGCGCCCTCGCCGACGCAGTCAGCTGCAATGGCGTGGTGAAAGCGTTCGGCGCCGAAGCGCGCGAAGAAGCCCTGCTCGAGCGCGTGATCGTCAAGTGGCGTCATCGCACGCGCCGCACGTGGATACGCGGCACGATCAATGGCGGCGTGCAGGGCGGCATGCTGGTGGCGATCCAGGCCGCCATTCTCGGTGTCGCGTTGCTGTTGTGGGTGCGCGGCGAAGCAAGCGTCGGCGACATCACCTTCGCGCTGACGATGTTCTTCATGCTGCAAGGCTATCTGCGCGACGTAGGCATGCACATCCGCAACCTGCAGCGTTCGGTCAACGACATGGAAGAACTGGTGTCGCTGGAGAGCCAGCCGCTGGGTATCGAAGACCGTCCTGGCGCAGGACCGATCGCGATCGGCAAAGGCGAAATTCGCTTCGAGCACGTCACCTTCCACTACGGTGCGAAAGCGACGCCGCTCTACGACAACTTCTCCGTACGCATCGCGCCAGGAGAGCGCGTCGGGCTGGTCGGGCATTCGGGTTCCGGGAAGACGACTTTCATCAAGCTGATCCAGCGGCTATACGATATTTCGGAAGGCCGGATCACGATCGACGGCCAGGACATCGCCCGTGTGCGTCAGGCGTCGTTGCGCAGCCAGATCGCGATCGTTCAGCAGGAGCCCGTGCTGTTTCACCGCTCGCTGGCGGAGAACATCGCCTATGCACGGCCAGGCGCAAGCCGCGCTGAAATCGAACGCGCCGCGAAGCTCGCCAGTGCGCACGACTTTATCGCGGCGCTGCCGCAAGGTTATGACACGCTGGTGGGCGAACGCGGTATCAAGCTCTCGGGCGGCGAACGTCAGCGCGTAGCGATCGCGCGGGCGTTTCTCGCCGACGCGCCGATCCTGATTCTGGACGAGGCGACCTCGAGCCTGGACAGCGAAAGCGAAGTGCTGATCCAGCACGCCATGGAGCGGCTGATGATGGGTCGCACGACGCTGGTGGTGGCACATCGCCTGTCCACCGTGCGAGCGCTTGACAGGCTGCTGGTGCTCGACAAGGGCAAGGTCATCGAGGAAGGCAGTCACGAGGCGCTGATCAGACTCGAGAACGGCCTGTACCGACGGCTGTTCGAGCGCCAGGCGCTGGCGTTGATCGAGGGCTTGGGCGATTCGGAGGTCATGCACAAGACCGATGGCGCAAAGGCCGATCGGCACGATGACTCAAGCCTCGTGGTCGAGAAGTAAATTGTTGGGAAGCGTGCGGGACGTCTGCAGAAGCCGCCGGTAAAGGGCGTTTTCTGCTGGCTTCACGCACGCCCCTCTTCGTTCGTCCACGCGAGCTTGCGCGCGACGTTTCTCGCCTGAGCGCTCGACGTCGCTCTATGCGCGCGACGTGTCGCGAATCAGGGCGACGAACCGGACAACGCCCAACGCGCGGCTAAACCACGCCCGCAGGCAGCCCGATACCGCGCGCCATGCCGGTCGCCGCGAACACCATCAACACCAGCAGCACGGTCTGGATCACGCTGAAACGCGCATACCTGCGCGCATTTCGCAAGTCAGGCGGCTCGCCTTTTCTGATACTGGCGCGCCAGCGCATCAGGCCGAGCATCGTCGGGACTTCGAGGATGAGTATCAGCACGAGCAGCGTCATCTTGACGTGGAAAAGCGGCTCATGCAGGTAATAGCCGGCGCCCTTTTCGAAACCGCCGAAGGCGCGCATCAGACCGGTGACGATCAGCACCAACGCCGAAATGCCCCACCGCGCATCGGAGCGGAATACGGATCGCAACGCAGCGGGCACGCTGGCTCGCCGCAATGACCAGGTGCGCCGAAGAATCGACGCAAGGGCAAAGCCATACGCAAGCAGATGAAGGGCGGCAAGCAACCAGCGAACCAGCATAGCGACTCCTGCAAACGACGCAATACGATCGATGTATGTCTCACTCGCCCATTGAAACGCCGGGCGGCACTTTTCTTACGCTTCTTATTATCAACTACCGTTCACTTTACGACGTCTGCTTCGCGCGCGTGATGTGGCCGACTGCACGCAGTGACAGTTTCAGACTTGCCGCAACGATGTGTCGAGCGCACGGGCGGCGACCCGATCGCCCTCGCTAGTCAGCGCGGTGCGAAACACGGTCTGCCGGTTGTGGCCCGCCGCAGCCGGCGAATCCCACAGCAATTCGATTTTCGGACGCCGGCCGAAGCCGCCGCGCACCAGCGCAGGCGCGCCGACCGAGCCGCGCGGCGCAGCAGGCCCGCCCGGCTCTCCGGCAACGCCGAACGCCACCGCGGGCGTAGGCGCCGGCGGCGCGTTTGCGCCTGGCGCCGCCGCCCAGCGCACGGACAATTCGCGGGCGTCGTACTGCCCCACCTTGCGACGCTCGGCCCAGACGACCACGGTACGCGTAGCCGGATCGAGCGCGACCGCATAGCGGCCGATCGCAAAGCGCCGCGCGGCGATATTGGTCCGCCACAGCGCGCGCGGCCGGCAAATCCACACCACCGCCGCGTACAACGCCGGCGCCGCCAACAGCCAGCCATTGGTAGCCGCCACCGCCTGCGCGGCGCGCCGCCAACCGGCGCTCGCCGCAAACGCGCCGACCGACCAGACCGCAAACAGGAATCCGAGGAAAGCAAACAGACGCACCGCTTGCCGCAACCATTGCGGCAGCGGATGCAACGGACGCTCGGCCACGGCGCGGGCGCCCGGCAGGAAGATCAGCAGGAACAGGAACACCAGATTGATGCACGCCCACGGTGAGGACACCATCGCCGACAACGACGCGCCCAGGTCCATCTGCGCCATCGAAAAAAGCCAGCGAGCGAGGAGCACGAGACCGATGGCGCGCAGCGCGAAAATCGTTCCGGCGCCGGGCGCCGCGTTCGCACGCGTCTCTTTCGTTCTCGCCAAGGCATCCTCCTGTCGTCTGCGGCGCCGCAGCCAGATTTGCGGCACGGCCATTATAGGGATATTACCGAGACAGGCTCATGCTTGCCGGTCCCAAAACCGTACTTTTTGCCGCACACGCGCAAAATCGCGGCGCGCATGCAACAACGCCCCGCAGGCGAGATGCACGCGGGGCGTTGCTGGGGCAGCCGGACCATCTGAGCGCTGGGGGGCGCCTAGCCGGGGGCGCCGAGCTCGTGGCGCCGAAAGTGCGCCGGCAAGCCGGCCTGACTGCCTTTGAGTACCGTACTTAGCCGGCGTTGACTTCGCGCAGCACCGTGCGGTGCTTCTGACGCAGCAGTTCTTCGTAGGTGGCGACGTAGTTCTGCGCCATCACCCTCGACGAGAAACGCGATTCGAACGCCGCACGCACCTTGGCGCGCGGCAGCGTGTGCAGACGCTTCACAGCGGCAACCGCACTGATTTCGTCTTCGACGACAAAACCCGACACGCCGTTTTCGATCACTTCCGGCACCGAACCGCGATTGAACGCGACGACCGGCGTACCGCACGCCATGGCTTCGATCATCACCAGGCCGAACGGCTCCGGCCAGTCGATCGGGAACACCAGTGCATGCGCATTGCCGAGAAACTCACGCTTTTCGGCTTCGCCGATTTCGCCGATGTATTCGACGTGCGGGAGCGCCATCAGCGGCTTGATCACTTCTTCGTAATAGGCACGGTCGGCCTTGTCGATCTTGGCGGCGACCTTGAGCTTCATACCTGCCTGGCCGGCGATGCGGATCGCGCGGTCAAGCCCCTTCTCCGGCGAGACGCGGCCGAGGAATGCGAGGTAGCCCGGCTCGACGTCCTTGATCGGCGTAAGCACGTTTTCCGGCAGACCGTGATAAACGGTTTGCAGCCAGTTCGCCTGTTGCAGCGGAATGCGCTGGTTGTCCGAAATCGACACCACCGGCACGTCGCTGAACGTGTTGAAGATCGGTTGCAGTTCCGGCAGATCGAGACGGCCGTGCAGCGTCGTCACAAACGGCACCGGCTGGCGGGCAAACAGCGAGAACGGGTAGTAATCGATGTGGAAATGCAGCACGTCGAATTCGTCCGCGCGGCGGCGCACTTCTTCGAGCAGCAGCATGTGCGGCGCCATCACGTCGCGGATGGTCGGGTCGAGGCGCAGCGCCTGCGGCCAGAATGCTTCGAGCTTTGCCGAGGTTTGCGAATCGCCGCTTGCGAAAAGCGTGACGTCATGACCCTGCTCAACCAGCGCTTCGGTCAGGTAGGACACCACGCGTTCCGTCCCGCCGTAAAGCTTGGGAGGAACTGCCTCGTGCAAGGGAGCGATTTGAGCGATTCGCATAATGAAGAACTCCTCGTAAAAAATCAGGCAAAAGTACTGCGTTTGGTAAAAGCGACTCGCTTGCTCGCCAGGGCAGTCTGGCCGGATATGCCGGCGCGGGCCTGATTCTTTCGAGAAATCCTGCGATGGATCGCTTGGGTAGTGAGCCCAGATCAGCAGTTCGCTGTCTGCACATGTGCCGGTAAACGCACACATGGCTGCTACGTTGACAAACTGTCAGATATTTCGGTGGGCCAGCAGAGCATGCATTATCAATGCCGGGGATCTCGCTGCACCACAACATTTCAAAGTCTTTACGTTGTTACAAAGGCGAAACACTTTACAAACCCTTGTTTTATAAGACAGTTCTACAGTAGCCACTGGCCTGCAACGCTGACCCGAAGACGGCAGCCGTAAGGTCCTGTGTCAACTTTGCCGGCAGGTATTGAAGAAATACCGCACCGCAGTTGAATGCAATTTGTAATTATATCCCGAAATATTCCGCAGCCTGCGTGAACCACCGCGCCATCGGCGGGTCGAGCAACAGTAGGTCGCGGTCGTCTATCGCGAAATCAGTCGCGCCGTCGCCCGGATACACAGGGCGCAATCGCTTTTGCATGTTTACAATGCGAAGCATCGGCTTCGCGGCGAACGCTTTTGCCGTGGCCCATGCCTTGCATGCAAAACCTGAAACACACCGACCTCACGATCAATTGGAACACTTAACCATCGCCCAGCGTAATGCCCAGAACGCAAAGCTTGCGAGCTATGCGCACCGGCCGCTTGCGTTTCTTTTCCGCTTTATCCGCCGCCATCCGCTCGCGCATGCGACCGTCCTGTGCAGCGTGTTCGCGGCCGTGGGCTGTGCGCTCGCTTCGCAATACGCGATCAAGCATCTGATCGACGTGCTGGGCGAAGGCAGGCATCACCCCGGTCCGCTGTGGGGCGCGTTCGCCATCCTGGTCGGCCTGATCGCCGCTGACAACCTGCTGTGGCGGGTCGGCGGATGGGTGGCCGCGCATACTTTCGTGGCTGTGACCGGCGACTTGCGGCGCGACCTGTTCCAGTATTTGAGCGGCCACTCGCCGACTTACTACTCGGAGAAGCAGCCGGGCATGCTGGCGAGCCGCATCACGGCAACCTCGAACGCGGTCTACACCGCCGAGAACACTACCGCCTGGAACGTGCTGCCGCCGTGCATCGCCGTGCTCGGCGCGATCGTCATGATCACCGCCGTGAATCCGCTGATGGCGGGCGGCCTGATGCTGTGCTCGGCCATTCTGTCGGTCGTGCTTTACAAACTTGCCGGGCGCGGCTCCGCGCGGCATCACCATTTCGCGACGAAAGCGGCGTCGGTGGACGGCGAGCTGGTCGACGTAATCAGCAACATGGGCCTCGTGCGCGCCTTCGGCATGACGTTTCGCGAGCAACAACGTTTCGGCGCGACCGTCAAAGCGGAAATGGAAGCGCGCCAGCAGAGCCTGCTGTATCTGGAAAAGCTGCGCCTGCTGCATGCGGTGATCACCGCGCTGCTGTCGGCGGGCTTGCTGGGCTGGGCGCTGTGGCTGTGGGATCAAGGCAGGGCGACCTCGGGCGACATCGTGCTGGTCAGCTCGCTCGGCTTCACGATTCTGCACGGCACACGCGATCTGGCCGTGGCGCTGGTCGACGTCACACAGCACGTCGCGCGGCTCGCGGAAGCCGTTCGCACCCTGCTCGAGCCGCACGGCATGCCGGACCGCGACGGCGCCACCGAACTCATCCCGCAAGGCGGCCGCGTCGATTTCGAAGGGGTGACGTTCGCCTACCCGCGCCGCCGGCCGATTCTCGATCACTTCGACCTGCATATCGAGCCGGGCCAGCGGGTCGGTCTGATCGGCAAGTCGGGCGCGGGCAAATCCACCGTGCTGGCGTTGCTGCAGCGTTTCTATGAAACGCAGGGCGGCGCCATCAAGATCGACGGCCAGGACATCGCCGCGATCACCCAGGACAGCCTGCGCCACACAATCGCGCTGGTGCCGCAGGATATTTCCCTGTTCCATCGCACGGTGTACGAAAACATCGCCTACGGCCGCCCTGAAGCGACCCGGGAAGAAGTGGTCGCTGCCGCGCGCGAAGCCCGCTGCAGCGATTTCATTGAAGCCATGCCGGAAGGGTTCGACACGATCGTCGGCGACCGTGGCGTGAAGCTCTCCGGCGGACAGCGTCAGCGCATCGCGATTGCGCGTGCGATCCTGAAGAACGCGCCGATCCTGCTGCTCGACGAGGCCACTTCGGCGCTCGACAGCGCATCGGAAGAAGCGATCCAGAAGGCGCTCGACCGGTTGATGGTAGGCCGCACGGTAATCGCGATCGCCCACCGGTTGTCGACGCTGAACAACTTCGACCGGATCATCGTGATGAGTGCCGGCAAGGTGATCGACGACGGCAGCCCGGAAGAGTTGCGTCAGCGGCCGGGCCTGTACCGCGATCTGCTGTCGAAGCAGTACGGCAAGGGCACCACGCTGCATGTCGGCGGTAAGAAGGTGGACGAGCAGCACGTGGTTTAAGCAACGCATCGCCGCGCTTCATCAGCAAACAGAAAAGCCGCTCGAGAGCGGCTTTTCTGTTTGCTGACCAACCCCGCGTTTTTCGGAGCATGGGGTTTTGTTTTTCAGGCCAGGGTTTTGCGGGGCAGGTTCAGGCAGCCGGATAACCGCCTTTCAGCCCTCTATCCGGCCAACGTTTCGCGCCCCGCTTTCCTACCCGATCCAGCACGCACCTTCACGGTTCTGGCGCTCTTCGCCCCGTCCACGTTCTGAAGGTCGCGCATGAAGTTGTCGCGCCACACCGACACATTGTTCTCGCGCAGCTGCACCATCATGTCGCGATAACGCGCCTGACGCTCCGCAAGCGGCATCTCCAGCGCCTTGGCGAGCGCCTCGGCCATCCCGTCGATATCGACCGGGTTCACAATCAACGCGCCATCCAGTTCCTGCGCGGCGCCGGCAAAGCGTGACAGCACGAGCACGCCCGGATTGTCCGGATCCTGCGCCGACACATATTCCTTGGCGACGAGGTTCATGCCGTCGCGCAACGGCGTGACGTAGCCGACATGCGCCGTGCGAAACAGCGCGGCCAGCACCGAACGCTCGTACTGCTTGTGGATGTACAGGATCGGCGTCCAGTCCAGTTCGGCGAAGCGGCCGTTGATGCGCCCAGACTCCCCTTCGAGCTGCAGGCGGATGTCCTGATACGCGTGCATGTCCGCACGCGTCGGCGGCGCGATTTGCAGGAACGACACCTTGTTGCGTTGCGCGGTGAAGTGCTCCAGCAGGCGCTCGAACGCACGGAAACGTTCGACCAGTCCCTTCGAATAGTCGAGCCGGTCCACGCTCATGATCAGCTTGCGCGAATGGAGCGCCGTCTTCATCGTGCGCACCGGCTTGCCGCGGTCACCCGCCTTCGCGAGCTCGGCGATTTCGTCCGGATAGACACCGATCGGATAAGCCGCCGCCCGCAAGGTGCGGCCGTACGCATGGACGGTCAGCGGGCCGCTCGCGGACACGTCGACCGTGCCGTTCGCCTCGTTGACGATGTAGTCGCAGAACGCCCGCAAATCCGGCGCCGTCTGGAAACCGAGCAGATCGAACGAGCACAGCGCTTCGACCAGCTCGCGATGCGGCGGCACCGCCAGCAGAACCTGCGACGCCGGAAACGGAATATGCAGAAAGAAGCCGATGCGATTTTTCACGCCGGCCGCGCGCAACGCCTGGGCAAACGGAATCAGGTGATAGTCGTGGACCCAGATCACGTCGTCTTCACGCAATAGCGGGACGAGTTGCTGGGCGAGCCACGCATTGACGCGGCAGTAGCCTTCGAAGTCGTGCCGGTCGTACTGCAGCAGATCGGCGCGATAGTGGAAGGCGGGCCACAGCGTGGCGTTCGAAAAACCGCGGTAGTACTGGTCGTAGTCGCGGCGCATCAGCGCGATGGTCGCGAAGGTCACCGGCCCGCGCTCTTCCACCTTGATCTGCGGCTGGCCCGAGCTCAGCACGTCGCCGCTCCAGCCGAACCACATGCCGCCGGTTTCCTTCAGCGCGTCGTACACGCCGACCGCCAGGCCGCCCGCCGCCGGGCCGCCCTCCGAGATCGGTGCCACCCGGTTCGATACGATGATCAGTCGGCTCATGAAGCGCGATTCCCGATGCAGTAAGTCATGGTCGTTGGGCGATACGGCATTACCGGCGGCGTCACCATCACGCTCCGCGTGCGGTCGCGACAATCGATTCCAGCCAGTCGAGCAGCGCGGTGACCGACTCGATGCGCGTATGCGCCATCGTGTCCCCCGCGCCCACCTTGATCGACAGGCCGCCGCGCTCGTTGACGACGGCGAAGCCCTTCTCGTCGGTCAGATCGTCGCCGGCAAACACCGGCTTGCGGCCGACGAACGGCGGCTCTTCCAGGAACGCGCGCATCGCGCGTCCCTTGTCGACGTCCTTCGGCTTGATTTCATAGACCATCTTGCCCGGCTGCAACACATACGAGCCGGGATAGTCGGCAACCAGCCGCTCGGTCGCCTCGCGCGCCACCGGCTCGCGGTCCGGCGCGTTGCGGTAGTGCAGCGCCAGCGCCGCGCCTTTGATTTCGAGCAGCATGCCGGGATGTTCGTTGACGACCTGCGCAAGCACCTGCTCCATGCGCAACAGGCGCTCGTCGTGAAAACCGATGCGCTGCGTGTCGCCGTTCGCGTCGCGCCGCTCGGCGCCGTGCAGGCCGGCGATCGGCAGATCGGCCATGCCGAGAAAACCGTCGATGCTGTCGATACCGCGGCCCGACACGATCGCGACTGCGCCGTTCGTGAGGCTGCGCAACTCGCTCAGCAAGCCGATCACGCGCGGTTGCACGAACACGCCGTCCGGCGTGGGCGCGAGCTCGACGAGCGTGCCGTCGAAGTCGAAGAAAAATGCCGTCTCACCAGGAGACAGAACAGCTGGAAGTGCTTGCATCGGTTAATTTTGCCTTTCAGCCTTCTGCGGCCGGAAAAGTGTGCGCATCTTACCGCGCATCCGTCAATTTTTCGAGAAAGTAAGCCGGGACACAAGCCCGGCCGGGCATCACAGCCGATGCCGTTCACGATTGCGTTCAAAACGAGAACCATCCGGCTTCACCGAGCTTTCAGCCGCCTGCGTCAAATTGCCTCGCAAACCGCTCGCCCGCGGGTGCTGCGCGACGTCATCGGAGATTTTGCGATACAGTCGCTGCCACGCAGACCATTGCAGCGACGACCCTATTTGCACACCATGGCGGGCCGCGCGTTGTGCTTGAACCACGCCGTGTCCGTTCATGGGCGGCGTCACGCGCCGCTCTTCAATCGAGTAATTGAACCCTGCTTTGTTCCCCATCATCTCGTCCCGCCACCGACAGCTGAACCGCTTGGCGTCACGCCAAGCGTGGCCCGGGCGCCTGCTCGCGCTGACTGTCGCGGCGGGCGCGCTCGGTGTGCTGGCGGGCTGCACGCACCGCACCGAACCGTTCCAGCTGACCAATGTGACCGGCCACCTGCCGGATCTCGATTTCACGCTAACCGGCGACGACGGCCGCGCCGTAACCGGTGATTCGTTCAAGGGCCGCACGTCGCTCGTCTACTTTGGTTATACGCATTGTCCGGACGTCTGCCCAGAAACGATGGGGCGTCTGATGCAAGTGCTCGGCGACCTCGGCCCGGACGCGCAAAAAGTGCGCATCCTGTTCATCACCGTCGACCCGGCACGCGACACGCCCAAAGCTTTGCATGATTACGTCGGCGCGTTCGACTCGCAGCACGCCGAAGGCCTGACCGGCACTGACTGGCAGATCGAGTCGCTCGCCAAGCGTTACCGGGTCGCCTATCAGATGGAAAAACGCGACCCCAGTGGCAACTACGAAGTCACCCATAGCTCGGCCGTCTATGTGTTCGACCGGCAAGGCCGTGCACGCCTGCTCGCCACCGATCACGATACGCCCGATGCGATCGCGCAAGACCTGCGCCGCATTATTGATGACCGTTCCTGACCTTTCCCGAATTCACCCATGTCGATCAAGATCAAAACGTTAGCCGCACTGAGCTGCACCTTCGCCTTCTCATTCGGATTCGCTTCCGCCGCGCATGCCGCCGGCGCCAATGCGATCAGTGTCAAGGACGCGTGGGTGCGCTGGCTGCCGAACAACCTTCCCGCCGCCGGCTACGCAACATTGGTGAACGCGAGCGACAAGCCGGTCGACCTCGTCGACATTTCCAGCAACGACTACGGCGACGCGATGCTGCATCAAACCGTGTCGAACGGCTCGACGCAAAAAATGGTGATGGTCGACAAGTTGACGGTGCCCGCGCACGGCCAGGTGGCGATCGCCCCGGGCGGCTATCACGTGATGCTCGAAGACGCGAAGCACAAGGTCGCGCCGGGCGACACCGTGCATCTGACACTGAAGTTCTCCGACGGCGAAACGCTCGATACGCCGTTCGCCGTCAAGTCGCCCGCACAGACCAAGTAACGCCTTGCGATGAACCTGCTCTACTGGCTCGATCCCTGGGAGTTTTCGCCGACGGTCGTCATCGCCTTGCTGGTGCCCGCGATTCTTTTCGTGCGTGGCGCACACAAGGCGAAGGTGTCGATTCTCCGGCGCATTTCCTTCTGGTTCGGACTGGTCGCGTTGTATGTCGCGCTGCATACGCGGCTCGACTATTTCTTCGAGCATGAGTTCTTCATGCATCGCGCGCAGCACCTGGTGTTGCATCACCTCGGGCCGTTCTTTATCGCCCTCTCCTATCCGGGCGCTGCATTGCGCGCGGGCATTCCATTCAGCTGGCGGCAACGCTTCGTGCGGCCCGCACTGGCGACTCCGGTCGTACGCAAACTGCTCGATGTGGTGATGCATCCCGTGGTCGCCGTCACGTTGTTCGTCGGGTTGATCTACTTCTGGCTGATGTCGCCGGTCCATTTCGTCGCGATGCTCGACTGGCGGCTCTATCGCGTGATGAACTGGAGCATGGTGATCGACGGCCTGCTGTTCTGGTGGCTCGTGCTCGATCCGCGTCCGGCGCCGCCGGCGCGTTTGTCGCCCGGCAAGCGCGTATTGGTGGTGATCGCCGCGATTCCGCCGCAGATCATGCTCGGCGCGTTTATCTTCTTTACGCCGCGCGAGTTGTATCCGATCTACTCGATCTGCGGGCGCGCCTTCACGTGGCTGAGCCCGCTGCGCGATCAGCAGATCGGCGGACTGTTGCTGTGGATTCCCGGCTCGATGATGAGCGTGATCGGCGCGCTGGTGGCGTTGCGTCACTGGATGCGCTTGTCGGCGCGCGGACGGCTGCGCGGCGAGCGGCGCGTGAAGGCGGCGCAAGACCTGGCGCAGCCCGTGTCAGCTGCTGCGAGCAGCCGTCGCTGAAATTTCGGTTCTTTTGAAGTCGCGGCATTTGAAGCCGCTCGGCGCGCGCCGGGCTGAGCTGGGTTGAGCCGGGCGGGGTTGACCTGGGCCGAGCCGAGCCGAGCCGAGCCGAGCCGAGCCGAGCCGAGCCGAGCCGAGCCGAGCCTGTAGCAGTTTGGATCAGGCCGAACGCATCCACACGTGTGGGATGCCGTCCTCCTCGTGAATCTCCGACACCGGCGTAAAGCCGAACGCGCCGTAAAAACCTTGCAGATGCGCCTGCGCATGCAAACGGATCGGCGTACCGGGCCACTGCGCCCGAATATGCGCGAGCGAACGTTCGAGCATTGCGTTGCCGAGGCCGATGCCGCGGAAATCCGCCGTGGTCAGTACCCGGCCGATGCGGATATCGGCGTCGGCCGCATCCGGCAGCAGCACGCGCAGATAGCCCGCGAGCGGCGGCCTCTTTTCACCGACGCCAAAGGCAAACAGGTGCCAGGCATCTGAATCGAGTCCGTCGATATCGCCATACAGGCAGTTTTGCTCGACAACGAAGACTGCGCTGCGCGCGGCCAGCATCGCATAGACCTCCACGGCCGTGAGATCTTCGAACGCTTTCCAGCGCCATTCGAGTTGTGCCAGTCGCGTGGCGGCGGCTTGCTGCGATTCAGTCATGGAAAGGCTTCAAAAAGAGGTCAGCCTGCAGGGAGCGGCAATGCGAAATTATGCCGCGCGTGGCAATCTTAGGCTATGCCGCGCCGCTATGGGCGAGTCCGGCGGCGACCCACACGCATGCAGCATTCAGCCGGCATGCGCCCGATCGCACCGCCACCACGTCACACATTCGGGGCGAGGACGCTTCGCGGTGAACGGCACCGATGCGCCCGCCAGCCGCAACCCTGCTTAGGCGCTTGCAAAAACCGGCTCGACCGGCTGCGCGAGACAATCGATCAGGTTACCGGACCCGCACAAATGCAGCGCGCCCACCACCACCAAGGTCCGCTCCGGCCGCCCGAGCAACGCCGTCACGCGCGCCGCCCACGCGCGATTGCGCGCATCGAGAATGGCGTGCCGGATGCCGGGCAGATTGAACATCGGCGATTCGACGGCGATCTGGTGGACGGCCTGCAAATCGCCATGCAGCCAGGCGGCGTGCATCCGCTCGAGTGTGCGCTGCGGTTCGTCGAGATCGGACATCAGCATGCCGAGCGCGGTGCCGACTGCTTCGAGCGAAATCGATTCGAGCGATGCCGCTACTTCCTGCGCCGTCTCGAGATACCGGTACGGTTTGGCTTGCGTCTGCGCCGAGCGCAGCATGCGCGGCTCGACACCTTCGACGACTTGCTGAAACAGCGTCGGTGCGACGATCAGCGCAGCCCACGGATGCAAATCGACGAGCGGCGCCAGCGGACCCTCGACCGGCCATACAGCCTGGAGTTGCTTCCAGGCATCGACGGACAGCAAGGGCTGCAGTTGATCGGCGCCGCCCTGTGGCGGAGCCTTCAGAAACGGCAGGATCGTCGGCGGATCGGATTCGAAGACCAGCGATTCGGCCCAGTCATACGCTTCGGCGATCCATGGCGGCGTTCTGCGGCTCGTTGCCGGAAACAGATGCATCGAGCCGAGCAAACGGACATTGGTGCCGGTGAGTTGTAGGTACATGCAGCCTCGTGTGGACAGGCAATTGCGCAAAGAGGCAATCGGGCAATTCAATCGACGGCACGCAGCGCGGCGGGCCGGCGCGCGCGCGTTCCAATCATTCCGTGCTTCTTTTGAACGACTCCGGTTCAGCCGTATAGCGCTCGTTTCGCACGCCATTGCTGCCGTAATATTCTTCCACTGATTCCACCCAGCGGCCAATCTCAAACACATACCAGAACGCTTTATAGGTGTGTCCTGTCACCTGGGCAGGACCTGTTTTCCGTGCTTGAGTGATCATGGCGAAGGAACGGAATTGAGAGTACCTGAGAAGCCGTTGGTAAATCGACATTTCATGCTGGCGACAAGCGCGGCATTTTCCCACCACGGCGTAGCGCAATCCGGCACCGTGCTCCGCGACGATTTCGATACTTGAAAATTTCTTTTCCGACGCGAGCACGATGGATCGCAAGACCCACGAGATCGGTGACAGATTGTCATGCAGGCAGGAATGCGCGCATGGGCCGGCGCGAGAGGGACGGCGCACTGGAACACGCCTCCCCGCAGTGATCCGCCCCGAGTTGATATCAACGACAACGCCGCCGAAAAAAGAAAAGCCCCGACAAGTCGGGGCTTTTCTTTACATCAACTACTGGAGGCGCGAGCCGGAGTCGAACCGGCCTAAACGGCTTTGCAGGCCGCTGCATAACCGCTTTGCTATCGCGCCGCAAGCGGACTGGAACCTAGCTGCAGATTCTCAGATTTGCCTGGTGGGCAACCGGAAGGACCGGCCCACCAAACAAAAAGGGAAGCGTTGCTTCCCCTTATGTATGGAGCGGGAGACGAGGCTCGAACTCGCGACCTCAACCTTGGCAAGGTTGCGCTCTACCAACTGAGCTACTCCCGCATTGCCCTACTTCACAACGCCTTGCACTTTTACTTCGCCAAACAACGCGCTGCTTCAAAATTTGGAGCGGGAGACGAGGCTCGAACTCGCGACCTCAACCTTGGCAAGGTTGCGCTCTACCAACTGAGCTACTCCCGCATTGTGCTGCTTTTACCCTACTAACTTCTGCGTAGTTACTGCAACTACGCTCTTACTGCCACCGACGTTTCGAACTGCGTGCATCGGAGAAACGAGATTATGGAGAAACGACTGAAACGTGTCAACCCCTTTTGCGAATGTCTTTAACGGAAAAGATTTCACTCATGCTTCGGGGACGTTCGGACACGCTTTAGTCGCCTTCGCGTCACGCTCCGGTCGTTCTCCAGTCAGGCAACGCCCCCCCGCTCGCGGATCTGCGGCCACGCGAGTTTCATGTAGTAGAGCATCGACCAGATCGTCAGGAACGCGGCCAGATAGATCAGCCACAGGCCCCACACACGCGTATCCACGGAAACACCGCCACCGAACGGCAACGGCCCGTAGAACAGCAGCATCGGAATCGCGACCATCTGGCACACGGTCTTGAACTTGCCGAGCGAATTCACCGCGACGCTCTTCGATGCGCCGATCTGCGCCATCCATTCACGCAGCGCCGAGATGGCGATCTCGCGCCCGACGATCACGAGCGCGATCGCCGAATCGATCCGTGCCAATTGCACGAGCACCAGCAACGCGGCCGTCACCATCAGCTTGTCGGCGACCGGATCGAGAAACGCGCCGAACGCCGAGGTCTGATTCCATTTGCGGGCCAGAAAGCCGTCGAACCAGTCGGTGAGCGCCGCCAGAATGAAGATCGTCGCGGCCGCCAGATTGCGGTGTGCCGGGCTCATCATCATGTCGGGCAAATAGAACACGCCGACGACGAGCGGAATCAGGACGATCCGCAGCCAAGTCAGGAAAATCGGGAAATTAAACGGCATGGGCAGGCGCAGCGTCTGACAAGGGAGATGCAATTGTGCCGTGTCACAGGGCCTGCCACAAGCAAAGCGGCGCGCAGGACCGGGCACACGCGATGCCGGGGTGCCGCTTGTCAGTCGTCTGCTGGCCGCTTTTGCGGCGCCTCTCAAGCGCCTGCCAATCGCCTGCCAACCGCCTGTCAACCGCTTGCCGGGCGCCTCCCAGTCGCTTCTTGACGGGTGACTTGCCGCTCCCTATGCAGCGTGGCGTACCGAGATCAGTGCAACTGCCGGTAGATCTGCTCGGCAAGCGCCTGCGAAATCCCTTCGACGCTCGCCAGATCCTCGACGCTTGCCGCGACCACCCCACGCAGACCGCCGAAGCGCGCCAACAGTCGCTGACGCCGCTTCGCGCCCACCCCTTCGAGCTCTTCGAGCCGCGAGGTCTGGCGTGTCTTGCCGCGCTTCGCGCGCATGCCCGTGATCGCAAAACGGTGCGCCTCGTCACGGATTTGCGCGACCAGCATCAGCGCCGCGCTTTCCTTGCCGAGTTCGAGCGGCGCGCGGCCGTCGGCGAAAATCAAGGTTTCGAGACCGACCTTGCGCCCCTCGCCCTTCGCGACACCAACCAGCATGCCGGTATCGAGACCCAGTTCGGTGAACACCTGGCGTGCGATTTCGACCTGCCCCTTACCGCCGTCGATCAACACGATAGTCGGCAGGATGCCGCCGGCCGCCGCCGGTTCCGCTGCATCCGGCGCGAGCGACGGATCCGCGGCCGCGTCTGTTTGCAATTCAGCGGCCTCGTCCGCGGCGTTCGCAGCCGCCTGCGCGACCATCTTCTCGTAGCGGCGCGTGAGCACCTGGCGCATCGCCGCGTAGTCGTCGCCCGGTGTGATGCCGGTGATGTTGTAGCGCCGGTATTCGGACGATTGCATCTTGTGATGGTGATACACCACGCACGACGCCTGGGTCGCCTCGCCCATCGTATGGCTGATGTCGAAGCACTCGATACGCAGATGCGCGAGGTCGTCATACTCCATGCCGAGCGTGTCGGTGAGCGCGCGCGTGCGGGCCTGCTGCGAGCCTTGTTCCGAGAGCAGGCGCGCAAGCGCGAGCCGCGCGTTCTGCTCGGCCATTGCGAGCCAGGCGCGCCGTTGACCTTGCGGCTGGCGCAGCACCGTCACTTTGTGGCCGGCCTGCTCGATCAGCACATCGACCAGTTCGCGCGTGGCCGGCGCGTGGCTGACCACGAGCACCGGCGGGACGCGATTGCCGAGGTAGTGTTGCGCGATGAACGCCTCAAGGACTTCGGATTCGATGCCGCCGACAGTTGCACGGCCTTTGCGTCGCGCCGAAGGCTCGACTTCGGAGTCGGACGTATCCTCTTCCTCACCTTCAGCCTCGACAGCAGCATCTCGCTCGCCCTCCTTCTCTTCGGACGGCATCTCCCCGGCTAGTGCAAGCGCATCAGCAGCATCGGACGAAGCGTTCGCTCCGGTTGCGGCCTCGCCGGACAGCGAGGCGGCGCTCACGGCATCGACCAACAGCTCGTGGTCGCCCTCTTCCAGCCCGCCCTCGCCAACCGTCAATGCGCTTTCCACATGCGCCGGGAAATACGCCTTGTCTCCCAGATGCCGTCCGCCGCGCACCATCGCGAGATTCACGCACACGCGCCCGCCGAGCGCGACCACCGCGAGAATATCCACATCGCTATCGCCACCGACTTCGATCGCCTGCTGATGCAGCACCGTCGACAGCGAACTCATCTGATTGCGCACCGCCGCAGCCTGCTCGAACTTCAGCTCGCTCGCGAACGCATGCATTTTCTGCTCGAGCTCCTTCATCACCTCGCCCTGCCGGCCGAGCAGAAAGCGCGATGCGTTGGCGACGTCGCGCGCGTAGTCCTCTTCGCTGATCGCCGCGACGCACGGCGCCGTACAGCGGCCGATCTGATGCAGCAAACACGGCCGCGTGCGGTTGTTGAACACGGAGTCCTCGCATGTGCGCAACTGGAAGACGCGCTGCAGGATCTGGATGCTCTCGCGCACTGCCCACGCACTCGGGAACGGACCGAAGTACTGGTTCTTGCGGTCCACCGAGCCGCGGTAATACGCCATGCGCGGAAACTTGTGGCCGGTGAGCTTGAGGTAGGGATACGACTTGTCGTCGCGAAACAGGATGTTGTAACGCGGCGCCAACGCCTTGATCAGGTTGTTTTCGAGCAGCAGCGCTTCGGCCTCGGAGCGCGTGACGGTCGTCTCGACGCGCGCAATGCGCGTCACCATCATCGCGATGCGCGGCGACAGGAGCGTCTTCGTGAAGTAGCTCGACACGCGCTTCTTGAGATCTCGCGCCTTGCCGACGTAAAGCACCGTGCCCTGCGCATCGTAATAGCGATAGACGCCGGGCAGATGCGGCAATTGGGCGAGCACTTTTTTCGGCTCGAAAACGTCAGTTGCTTCGGGTTCGGTCATGCAGAATCGATTGGCTGGGACAGTGTCGCGAAGCCTCTGCCCACGGGCTGCGCGCCGAGAAGTCACTTAGGTGCGAAACCGCGAACGAGTGCTTTAGAATCGCCAGTTTAGAGCATTCCGCGTGCGTTCGAACCTGTCGTATCGAATGGCATCGAATCAGGCGATGCAGCGGAGGAAGCCAGCGGCCGAACCTGATTGCGTCACCCGTCAGCCAGGCACTGTCGAACCCAACCACGCCACCCGCTCAACTCCGCGACCTTCGCCACCATGTCCTCCGCTACGCCACCTTCCGAACAATCCGCTGCCGCACCCACAGCCATCGCCTGCGATATTTTTTGCGCGGTGATCGACAATTTCGGCGATATCGGCGTGTGCTGGCGTCTCGCTCGCCAGCTGGCAAGCGAACACGGCTGGCAGGTGCGCGTGTTCGTCGACGATCTGCATGCGTTCCAGAAACTGTGCCCGTCGCTGGCGCTGGATCGCGCCCGCCAGGTGGTTGGCGGTATCGTCATCGAACACTGGCACGAGCCGGCCCACGCGGGCGATACGCTCGAACTGGCTGACGTTGTGATCGAAGCATTCGCCTGCGAGTTGCCGCCGATCTACGTCGCCGCGATGGCGCGGCGCGAGCGCGCGCCGGTCTGGTTCAACCTCGAGTATCTGAGCGCTGAAGACTGGGTCGCGGATTTCCATTTGCGGCCATCGCCGCATCCGCGCTACCCGCTGACCAAGACCTTCTTTTTCCCGGGGCTCGGCCCCGGCACCGGCGGCGTGCTGAAGGAACGGCATCTCGACACCGCACGCACGGCCTTCGAAGCATCGCAAACGGCGCGCGAGGCGTGGTGGCTGCAGACCACCGGCCGCGCGCCGCCACCGGCTACGGCCACGGTCGTCTCGCTGTTCGCCTACGAAAACCCCGCTGTCGACAGTCTGCTCGAGCAGTGGCGCGACAGCGCCGAACCGGTCGTTCTGCTCGTGCCGGAAGGCCGCATTTCGGGTGCGGTCGCGCGCTTTTTCGGGCTGCCTGCGCTCGCCGCCGGTTCGCACGCCGAGCGCGGCGGCCTGAGGGCCCACGCGCTCGCCTTCACCGAGCAACCGGGGTACGACACGCTGCTATGGGCCAGCGACGTCAATTTCGTGCGCGGCGAAGATTCGTTCGTGCGCGCTCAATGGGCCGCCAAACCCTTTATCTGGCACATCTACCCCCAAGCGGACGACGCCCATCTGCCAAAGCTCGATGCCGCACTCGCCCACTACGCCCGCACGCTGCCCGCCGACGCGCGGGACGCCCTCGCGCGCTTCTGGCACGCATGGAACGGCGCGGGCCGGCCCGACTGGGCGGAATTCCAGCGCCACCGCGCGGCGCTGAAGCAGCGGGCGGCCGAATGGGCCGGCGAACTGGCCCAAGTGGGCGACCTCGCCGGAAATCTGGCCTTGTTCGCAAAAACTCAGTTAAAATAAGCGGTTATCCAACGGTCGACAACGCAAGCGCGGCCTGATCGTGGCGACTTGGGGTTTGGCAGATGGGTTTGGCAAATTCGACAGATTCGTCTTGCAAAATTCGCCAGGCCAAGAGGCAAGGCTGAAGGACCAAACTAAGGGGCCAGACTCACGGGCCAGACCAATTCGCAAGGCAAACCCAGCAGGCCGACCCGCTTGCGCCGTATGCCGTTGAGCAAAAGTTGAAGCTACTTATTTCGTACAGGACAGTTTTATGAAGACCGCACAGGAACTCCGCACCGGTAACGTCGTGATGATCGGCAGCGACGCAATGGTCGTGCAAAAGGCCGAATACAACAAGTCGGGCCGCAACTCCGCCGTCGTGAAGATGAAGTTCAAGAACCTGCTGACCGGCGCAGGCATGGAAAGCGTGTACAAGGCAGACGACAAGTTCGACGTCGTCGTGCTGGAGCGCAAGGAAGTCACGTACTCGTACTTCGCTGATCCGATGTACGTGTTCATGGACGCCGACTACAACCAGTTCGAAGTCGAAGGCGAAATGATGGGCGACGCCCTCCATTACCTCGAAGACGGCATGGCTTGCGAAGTCGTCTTCTACAACGAGAAAGCCATCTCGGTCGAACTGCCGACCACGCTGGTCCGTGAAATCATCTACACGGAACCGGCAGTCAAGGGTGATACGTCGTCGGGCAAGGTGTTGAAGAACGCCAAGCTGACCACCGGTTTCGAACTGCAAGTGCCGCTCTTCTGCAACATCGGCGACAAGATCGAAATCGACACGCGTACGCACGAGTACCGCAGCCGCGCCTAAGCGCCTGCAGCCTGAATCGCGCGCTGGAGCAAGTCCGGCGCAGCGAAAAATAAACGGCAAAAAAAGCGCCCGCTTTGGGCGCTTTTTCTTTTTTGCGCCACCGTGTATGGTTGTGGAAATCTTTACCGGCCGCTTCTCAAAAATGCCTGTCCGTTCCTCCTCTTTGCCTGTCTTGGGTCTAACAAACCATTGATAAGCTTAAGTAATTGGCTTGGGCACAGTCCATGCTTCTACTGGATACAGGCTGATAAGGCTTTATTTCCCAACTCCGGAGATGCGGCATGAATAACGACATCGCTGAAGGCAAGTGGAAGCAAATGCTCGGCAAGGCCAAGACAGCATGGGGAGAATTGACGGACGACGAGCTGACCCAGGCGGAAGGCCGCGTCGTCTAACTGACCGGGCTGATCCGGGAGCGGTACGGCAAGACCCGCGAGCAAGCGGAGCTTGAGGCACAACGCTTCTTCGACAGTAATCGCCATTTCTGACCGGTCGAATGAAGGAATTGCAGGTGTCCTGCCCACATGCCACGTGGCGTCTGGGCGGGCATCCACTGAAAAGCAAAGGACCAGAACGCCGTGAGTCGAATCACCCCAACTCCGCTTGCAGGCGGTGCTCCACGCCCTGCGCCGCGTCCATGCCAATCGGCCCGCGGTTGTCCAGCGGCCTGGCAGACGCCGCCCACGCGGTGCGGCATTCGACCGGCGGTACCGGCCAGCCATCGCGCCCGTGTCGCGCGCCGAAGTACCGGCGCGACGTATCGGGTATTCCGTCCATCTAAAAAATAGCGCTCGCCATGCCACATGCCCTGATTGTTGAAGACGATCCCAATAGCCTGTCAGGCCTGTCCGCCATCCTCGCCGCCGACGGCTTCTCCGTCGACACCGCGACCACCATCGCCGAGGCCCGGGCGGCGCTGACACGCTTCATCCCCGACGTCGTGCTGGTCGACCTGAATCTGCCGGACGGCAGCGGGCTCGACGTGTTGCAGCATCTGCCGGCGCATCCGCCCGGCGGTGCCTTGCCCGTGATCGTGATGACCGGCAATGCGACGGTCGAGAGCGCGATCGAGGGCCTGCGGCACGGCATCTGGGACTACCTGCTCAAACCGGTCAACATCCCGCGCCTGCGCAGTCTGCTCGCCCGGATCCCGCGTCCATACGAGCTGACCGAAGAAGTCCAGACATTGCGCACGTCGCTGCGCCGCCTCGGCCGTTTCGGCGCGTTACTGGGCCGCAGCGGTGCGATCCAGCATGTGTACGACACGATCGAACATATCGCGCCGACCGAAGCCGCGGTGCTGATTTCAGGCGAAGCCGGCACGGGCAAGCAGATCGCCGCGCGCACGCTGCACGACATGAGCCGGCGCCGCAAAGGACCGTTCATCACGTTCGACTGCCGGACGGCAGCCAGCGCCTCTGCGCACCGCTCGCTCGACAGCATGCTGTTCGGCCACGAGCGCGGCGCGTTCAGTGGCGCCGAACAACGCGAGCCGGGCCTGTTCGAGCAGGCCAGCGGCGGCACGCTGTTCATCGACGAAATCGCCGAACTGCCACGCGCCCAGCAGGAAGCGCTGCTGCGCGCCCTCGATTCGCAGGCTTTCATGCGGGTCGGCGGCACGAATCAGGTGGCGACCGACTTCCGGCTGATCGCCTCGACGCGCAAAAACCCGCGCGCGGCAGTCGCGGACGGCAGCCTGCACGAAGACCTCGCGCTGCGTCTCGAAGCCGCCGCCCTATCACTGCCGCCGTTGCGCGAGCGCGGCGACGATCCAACGCTGATCGCGCAAGCCGTCGTCGACGAGTTGAATCACGAAGCGGCCACGCGCGGCACCCCGGAAGCGGCCAAGCAGGTCGGGCCGAACTTCCTGCGCGAGTGCCTCGCGTACGAGTGGCCGGGCAATGTGCGCGAGTTGCAGCAACGCGTGCGCCGCGCGTATCACGCGTCGGGCGACGTGCTGGAATCGTTGCGTGCTGACGAAGCGGGCTCGGTGAACGGACTCGATCTGAACGGCAGCCGCGTGCAGGTCACCGTCGGCACCCCGCTCGCGGACGTCGAGGAGATGCTGATTCGCGCCACGCTCGATGCGGTCGGCGGCACGCGCCATCGCGCAGCGTCACTGCTGGGGATCAGTCCGAAGACGCTGTACAACAAGTTGCAGCGGATGCGCTTGAACTGACGGGATGAGACCGGCTTTACAGCGGGCCGGGCTTGAATAGAAAACGGCGCCTTTGTGAAAAAGGCGCCGTTTTTTTTCGATGCAAATGCTTGAGTTGCCGATCCGCGATCTATCGATTGCTATCGATTGCGATCGGTCGCTACCGCTCGCTCACGCAAACGCACTCCGCAACAAGGCCTGCGCCTGCAGATACTGCGGCTCGGCGACGAGCTTGCTCCACTTCAGCGCCTTGCCGCGCGGCCGCATGCGCTTGAGCCGCTGCTGCGACTCCTTCGACGGCGTGAAGCGCAGCGCATCCAGCACCTTCTCCGCTTCGTCCGGCTGATTGCAGATCAGCACCATGTCGCAACCGGCCTGCAGCGCGGCGGTCGCCCCCTCCGTCAGCGTGCCGCCCTGGCGCGCGGCTTCCATCGAAAGATCGTCGCTGAAGACCGCGCCTTCGAAGCGCAATTTTTTGCGCAGAATGTCCTGCAGCCAGACACGCGAGAAGCCCGCGGGCTTCGAGTCGACCCGCGGATAAACCACATGGGCGGGCAGTACGGCCCCAAGCGACACATCGAGCCAGTCGTACGGCGCCACGTCGTTGCGCAGGATCTCGTCGAGCGAACGGTCGTCGACCGGCATCGCGACGTGGGAATCCGCGTGCGCGAAGCCGTGCCCTGGAAAATGTTTGCCGCAATTGCTCATGCCGGCCAATGCGAGGCCGTGGTTGAGACTTTTCGCCAGCAAGGTCACGACGCGCGGATCGCGGTGGAACGAGCGGTCGCCGATCACCTGCGACTGGCCGTAATTCAGATCGAGCACCGGCGTAAAACTCATATCGATGCCGCACGCGCGCAACTCGGCCGCGAGGATATAGCCAACCGCGGTCGTCACTTTGGTGGCGTGCAACACGTCGCTGTCCCAGAGCGTGCCGAGCTTGCCCATCGCCGGCAAGACCGTGAAGCCGTCGCTGCGAAAGCGCTGCACGCGGCCACCCTCGTGATCGACGGCAATCAGCAGGTCGTCGCGGATCGCGCGGATCGAATCGGTCAGCGCGATCAATTGCGCACGGCTCTCGTAGTGGCGCGCGAACAGGATCACGCCGCCAGTCATCGGATGGACAAGGCGGCGTTTATCGTCGTCGTTCAGCGTTTTGCCGACGACGTCGAGCATGACCGGCCCAGGAGTGGTTTTCATCGAATTCCGCTAGAAAGAAGCTTGAGACAAAGAGAGACACGGCCGACGTGCACCGTGTTCAGAATATTTTTTATTCGTCGTTGGCGGGTGCGTGCGGGGAGTCCGGCCCTCGCGCCACTTCCCCGGTTTCCGCAATCACGAATGACACCGCGTAGTCGCGTTCGTCGCTAATCGTCACGCGCGCCGTGATGCCGCGCGCGTCGAGCCATTCGGCCAGCTCGCCCGATGCGACCACCATCGGTTCGCCGCTCGGTTTATTGAGCGTTTGCAGCGCGCGCCAGGTCATCGGCCAGCGCATGCCGAGGCCGATCGCTTTCGAGAAGGCTTCTTTGGCCGAAAACCGCGTGGCGAGAAATGCCAGACCGCGCGCCGCCGAACGCGCGTTGCGCGCGTGATACACGCGCAGCTCGTCCGGGCCGAGCACCTTCTCGGCGAAGCGGCCGTTGGTGCGGGTCATCACCGCGGCCACGCGGCTGACCTGAACGATGTCCGTACCGATGCCGTGGATCGCCATGGGCGCCGCCGCGGCTTTAAGCGCTTGCGCCGAGACGGGCGGCGACCATGATCGCCTTCATCTCGCGCACAGCGTTGTCCCAGCCGGCGAAGATCGCATGCGCGACGATCGCGTGGCCGATATTCAGCTCGACGATGCCTTCGATCGCAGCGATCTGCTGAACGTTGGTGTAGTGCAGGCCATGCCCCGCATTGACCTTGATGCCAAGCGTCGCACCGAACTCGACGGCACGCACCACGCGCTCATATTCGCGCTGCTGTTCGGCAGGATCGTGCGCTTCAGCATAGCGGCCCGTGTGCAGTTCGATCACCGGTGCGCCCGCTTCGTGCGCCGCGCGGATTTGCGTTTCGTCCGGATCGATGAAGAGCGACACGCGCGAGTTCGCGTCGGCGAGCTGCTTGCATGCGGCGCGCACGGCTTCGAACTGGCCGGCGACGTCGAGACCGCCTTCAGTGGTCAGTTCCTGGCGCTTTTCCGGCACGAGGCAAACGTCGTGCGGCTGCACTTCACACGCGATGTCCAGCATCTCCTGCGTGACCGCGCATTCCAGATTCATGCGCGTTTTCAACAGCGGCCGCAGCTTGCGCACGTCGGCGTCGACGATATGGCGGCGGTCTTCCCTCAGATGCAGCGTGATCACGTCGGCGCCGGCCTCTTCCGCCATCAGCGCGGCGCGGATCGGATCGGGGTAGGACGTGCCGCGCGCGTTGCGCAGCGTGGCGACGTGATCGATGTTCACGCCCAGGTCAATCACATTCGGCGACGTAAGAAAGAAGCTCATAAGTTCTGCAAGTCGATCAGTATCTGGCGTGTCGCGAGCGGCGTGCCGCCAAGATACGTGTTGAGTAGAAAACGCATCAGCGTTTTGCTTTGCGCCACAGTCTGCGCTCGATGGTAATCGTCCTTTTCCATATCGAGCAAGGTCTGGCCTGCGATCACCGGCCATTGCGCGGGCAGATCGTCGGATGCTTCGCGCACGCCGCGCTCGGGGTCGAACACGTAGCGGCCGTCGGCCTGCACGGCTTTGCGCGCGACGGTGCGATCGAGCGCCATGGCATAGCCGGTCTCGCGCAGCAGCACGCGTTCGAACGAACGCAGCACCTGCACGGGCGGTTCGTCATGCGCGAGGCGCGTCATCGTCACGACGTAGTGATGGAACAGTTGCGGATGCGGATCTTCGCGCGCGCAGAATTTGACCAACAGTTCGTTGACGTAGAAACCGCAGAGCAGCGCGTCGCCCGCCAAAGGCAACATGCCGCCGACCCATTCGGCGCCGGTCAGCGTGCGCACTTCGGATTTGCCGGACCACGACAAGGCGAGCGGCTGGAACGTCTGCAGCACGCCGCGCAAAGCGGAGTGCGGACGTTTGGCGCCCTTCGCGACGAGCGCGAGACGGCCGTGATCGCGCGACAGCACGTCGATGATCAGGCTGGTCTCGCGGTACGGATAGCTGTGCAGGACAAAGGCGGGTTGCTCCGCGATCCGGTAATCGGAAGCAGAAGTGCGAGGCGCCCGCCGCGCCGGCGCTTTGCGCGGCTCGCCTTCGGCGCTTTGAGCACCGCTTTGAGCAGCCTGAGCGCTTTTGCCACTCGATGAGGCTTTTTTGCTACTGCGAGCAGGTTTGGACGGCTCGCGTGCCGGCTCAGCCGGCGCCGAGTCGTCCGGGTCAGCGTCGGAATTCAGCGTCATCCACGCGTCATTCGTACCCATACGCGCGGAGTCCGGCTTCGTTGTCAGCCCAGCCGCTCTTCACCTTGATGAAGGTTTCCAGATACACCGGGCCGTCGAACAGCTTTTCCATGTCAAGGCGCGCTTCGGTGCTGATCTGCTTCAGCTTGGCGCCCTTCTGACCAATGATCATCGCTTTGTGCATATCGCGATCGACCATGATGGTCGCAAAAATACGGCGCAGACGGCCTTCGGTTTCGAACTTGTCGATCAGCACGGTGCTCGTGTACGGCAGTTCGTCCCCGGTCCAGCGGAACACTTTTTCGCGCAGGATTTCGGCGGCGAGAAAACGCTCGCTGCGATCGGTCAGATCGTCTTCCCCGTAGATCGGCGCACCTTCCGGCAGGAACGGCTTGACCGTCTCCATCAACCGCTTGATGTCGTCCTGATTCTTCGCCGAAAGCGGCACGATCTCATTGAACTGGCGCAACGCCGCTACCTGCTGCATGAACGGAAACAGCGAATCCTTATCCGAGACGCGATCGAGCTTGTTCGCGATCAGCAGCGTCGGCACCGACGGCGGGATCAGATCGAGCACCTTCTGGTCATCCGGGCCGAAGCGGCCGGCTTCGATCACAAACAGGATCGCATCGACCGAAGTCAGCGTGGACGTGACGGCACGGTTGAGCGAACGGTTCAGCGCGCCGCTGTGCCTGGTCTGGAAACCCGGCGTGTCGACGAAGATGTACTGCGCGTCCTCAAGCGTGTGAATGCCGGTGATGCGGTGGCGCGTGGTCTGCGCCTTGCGCGACGTGATACTGACTTTCTGGCCGACCAGCGCATTCATCAGCGTGGACTTGCCGACGTTCGGACGGCCGACGATCGCGACCATGCCGCAGCGAAAACCAGTGGGAGTGGGAGCGTTCATATTCGGGCTACGGCAGGTTCAGATCGACGCGCGAGGAATGGCGCGCCGATGGCAATCAATGGCCCGCATCGGCGACGCGGGTTTGCACCGCGTCGCCGACGCCGGGTTCGTGTTCGATCGGTGCCGGCACGCCAGGCGCGGGCACGGCTGCGCCGGGTGTGGTTTCACGGCTGCGGTGTTTGTCGGCGCTGCGGACGGTGGCTTCCGGCTTGGCTTCGGCGGCCTTTGCGTCCGAGGGTTTTGCGTCCGAGGGTTTTGCGTCTGCAGGCTTCGTGATTTCGGCAGATTTGGCGTCCAGCTTGTCGGCTGGCTTGTCCGCGGCCTGCTTGTCCGCGGCGGGCTTGTCCGTGCCAGCCGCAGATCTGTCGCTCGCGTGGGGAGCAGACCTGTCAGCTCTCTCAACGCGCTCCGGCTTGTCCTGCCCGCTGTATTCCACGTGCGCGGCGCGAATCACAGCCAGCGGCGCAGAGGTCGCGGCCAGGGCCGGCCGTTCGGCTGAGGACTCTGCTGCCGGCACGGTGCCGGTGCGGGTTTCACCTCGCCCGGCCCCACGCTCACCTTTGCGATCCGGGCTGCGTAAATCGAGCGCGGCCTGCACACCGGTCACGCCGGGCACGATCTCCTGCTCGGCATTCTTCGCCGCGCGGGCACCCTTTGAACGCTTGGGCTTGGCGACCACGGCGGGCGCGGCGGCCATGACTTCGTCGAGCGCCTTCTTGGCCGCGGCCTGCTCGGCCGCACGACGGCTCGCGCCGGAGCCGGACACCTTGACGTCCAGCTTCGGCACCGTGCATTCGACTTCAAATTGCTGATTGTGCGCCGCACCATGCGTTGCGACGACCGTGTACGTCGGTAACGCGATCTTGTGGCCTTGCAGATACTCCTGCAGCAGCGTCTTCGCGTCTTTGCCGAGCGTGCGCGGGTCGATGTGATCGAGAATCGGCACGTAAAGGCGCTTGATGACCGTCTGGGCGGCATCGAACCCGCCGTCGAGGAACACCGCGCCCAGCACGGCTTCGAGCGTGTCAGCGAGGATCGACGGACGGCGGAAGCCGCCGCTGCGCAATTCACCCTCACCGAGGCGCAGGCCCTCGGAGATATTCAGGGCCTGAGCGATTTCGTAAAGCGACTGCTGCTTGACCAGATTGGCACGGACGCGCGACAGGTCGCCTTCGTCCAGTTTGCCGAAACGTTGGAACAAAAGCGCAGCCACCGCGCAATTCAGAACGGAGTCGCCGAGAAACTCGAGCCGTTCGTTGTGCGTGGAGCTATGACTGCGGTGCGTTAAAGCCTGGCGCAACAATTCCGCATTGCGAAATTCGTAGCGCAGACGGCTTTCCAACGGAGATAGGGGCATGGGCAGAGTATAACGCGGGCGCCTGCCCCGGCGAAAACGCGGGACGGCCAGCGGAAAAAGCGTGGTGAAGCGACGTTACCGCGGATTCTTAAAGTAGCGTGATAACACGCCGCGACCGATGTGACTCAAGTGTGGCCACCCGCGCGGCGTGTTGTGCAATCAAGGCATGCGTGCTCAGTGGAATGAGCCGATGCGCTTCAGATCGCTGAAGTTCATCCAGATAAAAAACGCGCGGCCGACGATATTCTTATCCGGTGCAAAACCCCAGTAACGGCTATCCGCACTGTTATCGCGGTTGTCGCCCATCATGAAGTAATTGCCCGGCGGCACTTTGCAGATCACGCCGCGTGCGTTGTACGTGCAGTTATCGCGATACGGATAATCTTCCGCACCGACGATGAACGGCGGCACGGCCGGGTTGTTCAGAATCGCGTTCTTGCGGCCGTTGATATTTTCTTCGAATTGCTTCGCGTAGCCGAGGCGCTCTTCGTCGAGATAGTCGGGCAGCGGCGTTTCCGGCACCGGCTTGCCGTTGATGGTCAGTTGCTTGTCCTGATAGGCAACCGTGTCGCCCGGCAGGCCGATCACGCGCTTGATGTAGTCGACCGATTCGTCTTTCGGGTAGCGGAACACCACCACGTCGCCGCGTTCGAGCGGACGGCCTTCGGTGATCTTCGTGTTGGTGATCGGCAGGCGGATGCCGTAGTCGAATTTATTGACGAGGATGAAATCGCCCACCAGCAGCGTCGGCACCATCGAACCCGACGGAATCTTGAACGGCTCGACCACGAACGAGCGCACCACGAACACCACCAGAATCACCGGGAAAAAGCTCGCCGAATACTCGAGCCACCACGGTTGACGCAGCTTGTCGTCACGCAGACGAGCGCGCGTTTGCGCCGCGTTTTCGTCGGCGAAACGCTCGCCGACACGTGCCTGCTGGCGGTCGAACTCAGCGACCACGGCTTCCGCCGCGCGCCGCCGTTGCGGCATGAAAACCAGTTTATCTGCGACCCATGCGACGCCCGTCAAAATGACGAGCACAAAAAGAATCAGCGCAAAATTCATAGGGTTCCGTTGTTCGTCTTATTTGTCTTCGACACGCAGAATCGCGAGGAAAGCCTCTTGCGGAATCTCGACGGACCCGACCTGCTTCATTCGCTTCTTGCCTGCCTTTTGTTTCTCGAGCAATTTCTTCTTACGGGAAATGTCGCCGCCGTAGCATTTTGCCAGCACGTTCTTACGCAATGCTTTAATGTTCTCGCGCGCAATAATGTTCGAACCGATGGTGGCTTGAATCGCCACGTCGTACATCTGGCGCGGAATCAGTTCACGCATTTTCGCCGCGACTTCGCGACCGCGATACTGGCTTTGCGAACGGTGCACGATCACCGACAGCGCATCGACCTTGTCGCCGTTGATCAGCATGTCGACCTTCACGACGTCGGCCGCCCGATATTCCTTGAACTCGTAATCCATCGACGCGTAGCCGCGCGAGATCGACTTCAGACGATCGAAGAAATCGAGCACGACTTCGCCCATCGGGATTTCATAGGTCAACTGCACCTGACGGCCGTGATACTGCATGTTGATCTGGTTGCCGCGCTTTTGCGTGCACAGCGTGATCACCGAGCCGACGTAGTCTTGCGGCATGTACAGATTCACGGTGACGATCGGCTCGCGCACCTCTTCGATCTTCGAGGGCTCCGGCATCTTGGCCGGATTTTCGACCATGAGGACCGTGCCGTCGCGCTGCAGAACTTCGTACACCACGGTCGGCGCCGTGGTGATCAGGTCCATGTCGAACTCGCGCTCCAGACGTTCCTGCACGATCTCCATGTGCAGCAGACCGAGGAAGCCGCAGCGGAAACCGAAACCGAGCGCCTGCGACACTTCCGGCTCGTACATCAGCGAGGCGTCGTTCAGCTTCAGCTTTTCCAGCGAGTCGCGCAGCGCGTCGTACTGGTTCGCCTCAACCGGATAGAGACCGGCGAACACCTGCGGCTTCACTTCCTTGAAGCCCGGCAGCGGTTCGGCAGCAGGACGATTCACCAGCGTGACGGTGTCGCCCACTTTCGCCGCAGCCAGTTCCTTGATGCCGGCGATGATGAAGCCCACCTGCCCCGCGGATAGCGATTCGAGGTTCTTCGACTTCGGCGTGAACACACCGATATGCTCGACCGGATACTGCGCGCCGGTCGCCATCATGCGGATCTTGTCTTTCGGGCGCAGCGTGCCGTTGACGATACGCACCAGCATCACGACGCCCACGTAGTTGTCGAACCACGAGTCGATGATCAGCGCCTGCAGCGGTGCTTCCGGGTCGCCCTTGGGCGGCGGCACCTTGGCGATCAGCGCTTCGAGCACGTCTTCCACGCCGAGGCCGGTCTTCGCGCTGCAATGCGTCGCGTCGGTTGCGTCAATGCCGATGACGTCTTCGATTTCCGCGATCGCGTTCTCGGGATTCGCGGCCGGCAGGTCGATCTTGTTGAGCACCGGAATCACGTCGACACCAAGCTCGATCGCCGTGTAGCAATTGGCGACGGTTTGCGCTTCCACGCCCTGGCTTGCGTCGACGACCAGCAACGCGCCTTCACACGCGGACAGCGAGCGGCTGACTTCATAAGAGAAGTCGACGTGGCCCGGCGTGTCGATCATGTTCAGGTTGTAGATCTGCCCGTCACGGGCCTTGTACGTCAGTGCGGCCGTTTGTGCCTTGATGGTGATACCGCGCTCACGCTCGAGATCCATCGAGTCGAGCACTTGAGATTCCATCTCGCGGTCGGACAACCCACCGCAGATCTGGATGATGCGATCGGCGAGCGTCGACTTGCCATGGTCGATGTGCGCAATGATCGAGAAGTTACGAATATGATCCATTCAGTGCCGATCAAGCGAAAAAGGCGCGCTCGGACAATAGCGGAGCACGCCTTGTAAGTAGGTGAAAAACCTATCTATTTTAGCCGAAAAGGCTATCGCCCGGCGCATCTTGCAAGGCTCGGGCGGAAAAAGACGGCTCAGCAAGCATCTTTGCATGGGACCGGAGTAAGGCGCCAAAGCGCCAACTCTGGTCGACAGGAGAGGCGTGAAACGGGGTGTGAACAGCGCACGTTCACGGCTGGTTTGGACCCTTAACGGGATTCCAAATGGGTCACTGCAGCGCGTGCTGCGAGCGCGGCGCGAACCCGCGCCGCGTCAAGATGATAGTGACACAGTTCGATGCCGTCACAGACCAGAACCGGAACCAGTTCGTTATAACGGGCTTCCAGCAAGGGATCCGTGTCGACGTCGATCACGACGACTTGCGCGGCGAATTCGGCCAGCAACGGCTCGAGGGCGGCGCGCATGTCGTCGCACAAGTGGCACCACGCGCGCCCGTAGAGCGTGAGCAGCGCCATCGACTTCATTTTGGGGCGCTACGCGGGCGAATCGGCACGAACTGCGTGTTCTCGCCACGACGGACCAGCAACGCAACCATCTTCTGCGAGTCGAGGTGTGCGGTCAGATCGTCGAACTGTTTCGCGCTCGTGATATCGGTATCGCCCACCCGCAGGACGATGTCGCCCTTCTGCAGCCCGACGCGCACGGCCGGGCCGTCTACCGCGTCGATCTGCACACCGTTGTGCAGCTTCAGCGCCTTCATCTGGTCAGCCGGGATATCGCTAACGGCAAGGCCCAACACATTCGTGGCGCGCTGCTTCGGCGCCGGCGGCTTTTTATCGTCTGCCTTGGCGGTCTTGTCCGGCTGCATCTCGGCAATCGTGACCGGCAGCTCGCGCGTTTGACCCTTGCGCCAGATCGTGATGGTCGACTTGGTGCCCGGCTTCGTATCGCCAACCATACGCGGCAGATCCGTTGCCGTATCGACCGAATGGCCGTTGAACTTCAGGATGATGTCGCCCGGCTGCACGCCGGCTTTGTCTGCCGGGCCGCCCGGCTCAACGCTGCTAACCAGCGCGCCCTGTGCCTTCGGCAGACCGAGCGAATCGGCCACGTCTTTCGTTACTTCGCCGATCGCCACCGCGATGCGGCCGCGCACGACCTTGCCCGATGCCTTCAGCTGGTCGGCCACGCGCATCGCCTCGTCGATCGGAATCGCGAACGAGATGCCCATGAAGCCGCCCGTGCGACTGTAGATCTGCGAATTGATGCCGATCACTTCGCCTTGCATGTTGATCAGCGGACCGCCTGAATTACCCGGATTGACGGCCACGTCGGTCTGGATGAACGGCAGATAATCGCCCGTATCGCGCCCCTTTGCGCTGACGATACCGGCCGTCACCGTGTTCTCGAGACCGAACGGCGAACCAATCGCGACCACCCACTCGCCCACCCGCACCTTGTTCGAGTCGCCAATCGTGATGGTCGGCAAATTGGCCGCGCTGATCTTCACGACGGCAACATCGGTCCGATCATCCACGCCGATCAGTTTGGCCTTGAACTCGCGTTTGTCGGTGAGGGTGACGTAGATGGTATCGGCGTCGTCCACGACGTGCGCATTGGTCATCACGTAGCCGTCGGCCGACAGGATGAAGCCTGAGCCGACGCCGCTGTTCTGTTCGGCGTCGCTGTTATCAGGCGAATCCTGGCTGCCGCCGCTCCCGCCGCTGCCACCGTTATCGCCACCGCGTGGCACACCAGGCGATTGCGGCGACTGCGGCAACGGGATGCCGAAGAAGCGCCGGAAAAACTCCGACATGTCGCCATCGTCCATGCCTGGCGGCAATCCGCCACGGGCACCGCTGTTCGACACGCGCGTGGTCGTGCGAATGTTGACGACTGCCGGGCCGACCTTGTCGACGAGGTCAGTAAAGTCGGGCAGATTGGCTGCGGGAGCCGCCGACGCCATGTGCGGCACGAGCGGCAAACACGCCGCTACCACCGCGGCCGCGAGGAATTTGCGCACCGAGAAAGTCGTCATATCGTAGCTAGCCGAGGGATTCGAGTGATTCGGAGGATTACTTCGGAGCTTTATATTCTATGGCAGACGCAAATTGCTGCAATGTGGTCTGGGGCACTTCACCAAGCAGGGTAATCCAGAAGTCGCCGCGCCGCTTGACCAGCACGTGCGTGGCGCCGCTACTGCCCGCGCCCTCCTTGCGAGTATTGTTCTCGACCGGCTCGACGAACACCGAAATGGCCGCGAGGCCATCGGAGAATACTGCCTGATCGACCGCAATGGTCGGCTGGCCCGCGTCACGCGCGGCCATGGGGCGGCGAAGCTCGCGAATCCTGCGGAATCCCGGTACCGTCGGCGTGATCTGCCAGCCTTGCGCAGCCATGTCGACCGGTTCGACCGGCGGACGCACGACCGTCCAACCTGTCGTATTACGAATGCCGTTGACGATGGCGGCCTTGTCGGCCGCCACGCCGATGCGAATCTGCGAAAACGACAACTGCTCGAGCACCTGGCCGTTCGGGTCAAGCGTCTGCGCACGCAGCAGCAGGCCGGTCTTCTTGTCGGCCCACAGCTTGTAGGCAAAGCGGTATGCGTCTTTCGGGTCGAGTTCGATCACCTGACTGTCGACACCCGCGACGCGGTCGTCGCCGAGCAGCTTCGGCTCGTACACCGACAGCACCTGCTCGCCGCTTACAGCCAGCAGTGCAGGAAACGAATCTTTGTTCTGGCGCTTCTCGACCACGCACAGATGCCGCTCAGGCACGAACGTGTAGAGATCGTCGTTGTGGCGAAGCATTTTGCGCGGCTTGCCGTCGAGGCTTTCGAGTTGCTCGAATTCGCCATCGGTGCGGGTCGCGTAGTGCGCGATCCGCGACGTCTGAACGAAATTGCCGCGCTGATAGACGAACGCGCCCTCGTAGTTCTGCAACTGGGCGGCCTGATGAATTCGATCGAGCAGCTCCGCGGCCGTGCGACGGACGACGAGTGGATCGTCGGTTTGTGCAAAGACCCGCGGCGTGGCGGACAACAATACGGCTGCGCAGAACAGAAATGCCGGCAGCCGCCCCCAGATAGTCGTTTTATTCAACCGCGGAGTCTGCATCAAACTATTGGCCTTGCGTAGAAACGGCGGCAGCGCGAATCAGCGGCATCGAGCCCGGCATGACCGGTTGCTGCGCGAATTGCTGGTGAGCTTCCAGATACTGATCGAGACTGGCGTCACGAATGATGTTGGCGTCTTGCGCGACCGGCTGGAGCGTAGCGGCCGGCATCGACGCCATGGCCACACGCTGCAGCGAATCGCCATGCGACTGGATCGACGCGACTTGCGCCACACCTGGGCTGCCCGGCACGCCTTGCAATTGCGGCACGACGATCCACGTCAGCGTGGCAGCGGCGGCTGCGACAGCAAACGCGGGCACGACGCGCCGGCGCAACGCCAGCAAACGCCGCGCGACCGGCATTGCGGCAGGTGCGAGCACGTGCGGCTCGTTGTCGAAACGCGCGGCAAAACCGCTCAGGAACGCACTGCTCGCCGCCGGGCTGACCGCCAGATCGTCGGAACGCAGCGCGTCGCCGATCAGGTGATAGCACGACCAGGCGGCACGATCTTCACCGTCCAGTTCGGCAACAAACGCGTTCAGATGCTCTTCGCCGAACAGCTCACCGTCGACAAAAGCGGACAGACGCTCGCCGCGCGAGCTGGCGTGCGATTGCATCGAGACCGACCCCATGATGCTCCCCATCTTACAAATACCCCGTAGTGACACCACTAATCCAGATATTGCATCCGTGCCCCGTCCGGCGGGCCGGTGTTTACCAGCGCTTGCCTTCAGGTGTGTCGAGCAACGGACGCAATTTTGCCGCAATGGCTTCGCGAGCGCGGAAAATTCGTGATCTGACTGTGCCAATTGGGCAACCCATCATCTCAGCGATTTCCTCGTAACTCAAACCTTCAATTTCACGAAGAGTAATGGCGGTGCGCAACTCTTCCGGTAAAACCGCCATCGCAGCATTGACCGTCTCAGCGATCTGCTTGCTCATCAACATCGACTCAGGCGTGTTGATATCCCTTAGTTGGTCGGCGTCCGAGAAAGTTTCAGCTTCTTCAGCATCTGCTTCGGTCGACGTCGGGGCGCGCCGCCCTTGGGTCGCAAGGTAGTTCTTTGCCGTATTGACCGCAATCCGGTACAACCACGTATAAAAAGCCGATTCCCCGCGAAACTGCGGCAAAGCCCGGTACGCCTTGATAAAGGCGTCCTGGGCGACGTCTTCCACTTCGGCCGGGTCGCGCACGAGGCGCGAGATCAGCCGGAGAATCTTGCGGTGGTATTTGGAGACCAGAAGCTCGAACGCGGCCTTGTCGCCCTTCTGGACGCGCTCGACCAGCACCTGATCAATTTCTTTTTCGCTCACCTGATAAATCCGTTAACTATAGGGCGCATGGCGGGGGACCATTGTAGCGTCCCCATCATCGCGGCACGTTACTCCGGTAACAGCGGTTACAGTCGTTACAGTCAGGCGCCGGCGCCACGCCGGCCCAGCACGGCCAGCTCCCGGAAAACGGACGCTGGAAGCGCGTCAGCAGCAAGAAGTAGCGTGCGGGTGCGCCCATGTTCCGGCGCCAGCGCCAGAACGAGCAGGCGACCGCTCCATTGCGAACAGCCGGCAATGCGGCCCTGCGCCAGCAAACTGCCGGCCCGGTTCCAGGCGGACAGTCCGTCCGGGCCGATTTTCAGCGCGACGGGCTGCGCATGCTCATGCTTTATCGCACAGAGCGTTAGCAGCGCCCACACGGCGAGCGTCAACGGAGCCGCCTGCCAGGCGCCCAGATGCGACGCGAAACAGGTATAGACGGCCAGCGTCGCAATCAGGATGAAGACCCCCAAAGCGGCGCGCATGGCGACGGAGCGCAGCAACGTAATCCATTGCTGCGCTCCGTCGGACGTTGCCGATTCGAGGGAAACCACCGGGCAACCCGGCGTTTTCGAGTGGCTTGTCACCAAACGATCAGGCGATCAGGCGCGCTTGAAGACCAGCGTGCCGTTCGTGCCGCCGAACCCGAACGAGTTCTTCAGCGCGACGTCGATCTTCATCTCCCGCGCGGTGTTGGCGCAGTAATCGAGATCGCAGGCCGGATCCTGATTGAAGATGTTGATCGTCGGGGGCGACACCTGGTGATGCACGGCGAGCACGGTGAACACGGATTCCAGACCGCCGGCGCCGCCCAACAGGTGACCTGTCATCGACTTGGTCGAATTCACGACCATGTCTTTGGCGTGATCGCCGAATGCGCGCTTGATGCCTGTGGTTTCAGCCAGATCGCCCAGCGGCGTGGACGTGCCGTGCGCGTTCAGGTAATTCACCTGATCCGAATTGATGCCCGCGTTTTTCAAGGCGGCCAGCATGCAGCGGCGCGCGCCGTCGCCATCTTCCAGCGGAGCGGTCATGTGATAGGCGTCGCCGCTCATCCCGTAGCCGCTGATTTCGGCGTAAATCTTCGCGCCGCGCGCCTTCGCATGTTCGTACTCTTCGAGCACCATCACGCCGGCGCCCTCGCCTAGTACGAAACCGTCGCGGTCCTTGTCCCACGGACGGCTCGCCGTTGCCGGATCGTCATTGCGTTGCGACAGCGCTTTCGCCGCCGCAAAGCCACCGATCCCGAGCGGCGACACCGTCGCTTCCGCGCCGCCGGCGACCATCACGTCCGCGTCACCGTACTCGATCAGGCGCGAAGCCTCGCCGATGCAATGCAACCCAGTGGTACATGCAGTAACGATCGCGAGGTTCGGGCCTTTGAGGCCAAACTTGATCGATAGATGGCCGGAGATCATGTTGATGATCGACGCCGGCACAAAGAACGGCGAAATCCGGCGAGGACCACGATTCAGCAATTCGGTCTGCGTTTCTTCGATCATCGGCAGACCGCCAATGCCCGAACCGACCACCACGCCGATGCGCTCAGCGTTCTCATCGGTCACTTCGAGACCGCTGTCCTGCATCGCCTGGATGCCGGCGGCAACGCCGTAATGGATGAATGTATCCATCTTGCGAGCATCCTTACCGGGGATGTAGTCCTCGATATTGAAGCCCTTCACCTCGCCGGCGAAGCGAGTCGAAAAGTTCGACGCATCGAACTTCGTAATATTGGCAATACCCGACTTGCCAGCGACCAGATTGGCCCAGCCGTCGGCAACATTATTGCCAACAGGCGAAATCAGCCCCAGGCCTGTAACAACAACACGACGGCGGCTCACGGTAACCCCTTTTTCATAGATGACAAAAGCACAAAAGCCACAGCGGCCACAGGAACCTGCCCTGTGTGCCCTGTGGCTGTTAGCCGCCCCCACCCCTGGCGCTTCGCACCAGGTCCCCCCGAGGGGGACAATCCCCCAAGGGGACTTCCTTCGGGGCGGAAAACGCGGGGCGGCCCGGCGTTTTCTTGAAAGTCGGCAATCGCGCGGAAAACTGCGCTGTCAACATCGCTGGCTCCTGCACGGCAAAAAGCGCCAGCCCTGCTGGCGTCGGAAACCGACACGGCAGGGCGTCATACGCCGCCAACGCAGAAACGCAGGCGCGAATGACTTTAGGCCTTGACGTTCGCGCGAGCGTAGTCGATCGCTTGCTGAACGGTGGTGATCTTCTCGGCTTCTTCATCCGGAATTTCCATGCCGAATTCGTCTTCGAGGGCCATCACGAGTTCAACGGTGTCGAGCGAGTCGGCGCCGAGGTCGTTCACGAACGAAGCTTCGTTCTTGATCTCAGCTTCTGCAACGCCCAGTTGTTCTGCGACGATCTTCTTGACGCGCTGTTCGATATTGTCCATTACCCCTCCAAGGGAAAAGAAGTTCAAAAATACAGGTGCGCGCATTTTATCAGGTTTGACCCGGCAAAAAAGCGGCGCATCGGGTTCCTGTCAAGGCATGCGCCTTACGCTTTTGCAAACGCATCAAGGCGCGGATAGTAACCGAATTTGGTTACGACATGTACATTCCGCCGTTCACATGCAGTGTCGTGCCGGTGATATAACCCGCTTGCGGCGACGCGAGGAACGCCACGGCATGCGCGATATCGTCCGGGCTGCCAAGGCGGCCGAGCGGAATCTGCGTCTTCAGCGCGGTTTGCTGCTCTTCCGGCAGGGTCTTGGTCATGTCGGTATCGATGAAGCCCGGTGCAACGCAATTGACGGTAATGCCGCGGCTGCCGATCTCGCGCGCAAGCGCACGCGTCATGCCTGCCACGCCCGCTTTCGCGGCCGCATAGTTGACCTGCCCCGGGTTGCCGGCCGAGCCGACCACCGACGTGATGTTGATGATGCGGCCGCCCTTCGCCTTCATCATCGGACGCAGCACGGCACGCGACAGACGGAAGACCGACTTGAGATTGGTGTCGATCACCGCGTCCCAGTCATCGTCCTTCATGCGCATTGCGAGTTGGTCTTGCGTGATGCCGGCGTTGTTCACCAGCACGTGCAGCGCGCCGAATTCCTTCACGGTGCCGTCGATCAGCGCTTCGGCTGCGGCTGCGTCGTTCACGTTGAGCACCGCGCCGCGGCCGCTTACGCCTGCCGCGTTAAAGGCTTCGCTGATCGCAGCCGCGCCGCTTTCGCTGGTTGCCGTGCCGATCACCGTCGCACCCTGGCGCGCCAGTTCCATCGCGATCGCACGGCCGATGCCGCGCGACGCGCCCGTCACAATTGCAATCTGCTTGTCGAGAGTCTTTTCCATCTGTCAGTCCGGATGCCCTTTCGGAGGGCTGATTGATTCTTGATGTCGGGCTTGGCGCCCTGCTTGCGCACTATGAAGCTGCGTTCAGCCCGCCGTCACCAGCTTGAGCGTTTCTTCGAGCGAGGCCGGATCGAACACCGAAGCGCCGACCAGATTGCCGTCGATGCGCTTCGTCAAACCCGCGAGCACCTTGCCAGGGCCGCATTCGATCACATGCGTGACGCCTTGCGCCGCCATCGCCTGCACGCTTTCGACCCAACGCACGGGACCGGCCGCCTGGCGCACCAACGCGTCCTTGATCTTTGCCGGCTCGTTGACCACGGCGACGTCGACGTTGTTGATCACCGGAATCGACGGCACCTGCACGTCGACGCTGGCCAGATACTCGCGCAACTGATCCGACGCCGGCTTTAGCAGCGACGAGTGGAACGGCGCCGACACCGGCAGCGGCAACGCACGCTTCGCGCCCTTCGCCTTTGCGACTTCGCAAGCCTTTTCGACCGCGGCCTTGTGACCGGCGATCACGACTTGTGCCGGCGCGTTGAAATTCACCGCTTCGACAACCCCCGCGACGGACGCTTCGGCGCAAACCGCGCGCACCGTGTCGTCATCGAGACCGAGAATCGCAGCCATGCCGCCGACGCCGACCGGCACCGCCGTTTGCATGGCTTGCGCGCGAAAACGCACGAGCGGCACGGCATCGCGAAACGCGATCGCGCCCGCCGCGACCAGCGCGGTGTATTCGCCGAGGCTATGGCCAGCGACGATGGCCGGCTTCGGGCCGCCCGCCTGCAGCCACGCGCGATAAATCGCATACGCGGCGGTGAGCATGACAGGCTGGGTATTGGTGGTGAGGTTCAGATCGTCGGCGGGACCTTCTGCGATCAGCTTGCCGAGATCCTGATTGAGCGCGTCGGACGCTTCCTGAACCGTCTCACGCACGACCGCGTGATCGGCGAATGCGTTGAGCATGCCGACCGACTGCGAACCTTGCCCAGGAAAAACAAACGCAAATTTCATAACGTCCCCAAAATCGATGTTGTCAGATGTGGGTGGCGCGCCCGGTTAACGGCAAGCGCGCTCAGGCGAAGTGGTATGCCGCGAAAAGCGCTCGCCACCACGTCGCCGCTATCAGTAGCGGATAACCGACGCGCCCCACGTGAAGCCGCCGCCGACACCTTCGATCAGCACGTTCTGGCCACGCTTGATGCGGCCGTCGCGCACCGCGACGTCGAATGCGAGCGGAATGGACGCCGCCGACGTATTGCCGTGTTCGCCCACCGTGACGACCATGCGTTCCTGCGGCAAGCCGAGCTTGCGGCAGGTGCTTTGCATGATGCGGATATTGGCCTGATGCGGAATCAGCCAGTCGATCTGATCAGCCGACAGATTGGCCTTGGCCAACGCCTCGACTGCGACCTTTTCGAGCACGTTGACCGCAAGCTTGAACACAGCCTGCCCGTCCATATGCAGGAACGCGCTGCCTTCGATCACGCCGCCATTCACGTTGCCCGGCGTGCAGAGAATGTTCGAATGGCTGCCGTCGGCATGCAAAGCGCTCGCCAGCACGCCCGGTTCTTCGGACGCCTGCAGGATCACCGCGCCCGCGCCGTCGCCGAACAGCACGCAGGTGGTGCGGTCCTTGAAATCGAGAATGCGCGAGAAGGTTTCCGCGCCGATCACGAGCGCCGTGCGATGCTGGCCGCCGCGAATCAGACTGTCTGCCATCGCTACCGCGTAGGCGAAGCCCGAACAGACGGCCTGCACGTCGAACGCCGCGCCGTGGTTCTTGATACCGAGCTTGTTTTGCAACAGGCACGCCGTACTCGGAAACACGAAGTCGGGCGTGGAGGTTGCAACGATGATCAGATCGATGGATTGCGGATCGATATCGGCCGCTTCGATCGCGCGCTGGGAGGCGATCAGCGCGAGATCGCTGGTGGTGACATCGGGTTCCGCGAAGTGGCGCGCATGGATGCCCGTGCGGGCAACGATCCATTCGTCGCTCGTCTCGATGCCTTGCCTGGCGAGACGTTCGGCCAGATCCTGATTGGTGACGCGCCCGGGCGGCAGGTAGCTGCCGGTGCCCAGCACGCGGGAATAAATTGTCGATTGAGCCATTATGCCTTCGAGGATTGCGCAGCGTAGGGCTCGGCTGGCTGGCCTGCGATCGGGCTTGCGTGACCCGCACCGCTTGCGTCGCGCGCCGCCTGTTCGAGAGAACTCGCATTCTCTTCCATTGCTCGCGCAAGGCGTTCCAGCACGCCGTTTTTGACGGCATCATACCCGCGTTTGATAGCCCACTCAAACGCGTAGGCATCCGCCGAACCGTGGCTTTTGATCACCAGCCCACGCAAGCCCAGCAACGCAGCGCCATTGTATTGCCGATGATCGACGCGTTTCTTGAAGCGCATCAATACCGGCAGGGCGAGCACCGCCATCACCTTGGTGAGCCATGAGCGGCCGAACTCTTCCTTGATGATGTTGGAGAGCATCTGCGCGAGGCCTTCCGACGTTTTCAGCGCGACATTGCCGACAAAACCGTCGCAGACGATCACGTCGACCGTGCCCTTGAAAATGTCGTTGCCTTCAACGTTGCCGTGAAAGTTAAGTGTACTCGCGCGCAGCAGTTCGCCGGCACGTTTGATGGTGTCGTTGCCCTTGATGACTTCTTCGCCGATGTTGAGCAGCCCAATGGTGGGCCGGTCGCGACCTTCGAGCGCGGACACGAGCGCGTGCCCCATCTCGGCGAACTGCAGCAGATGCTGCGGCTCGCAATCGACGTTGGCGCCCAGGTCGAGCATCATCGTGTAGCCGTTGGGATTGGGCAGTGCCGACGCGATCGCCGGACGTTCGATGCCCGGCAGCGTCTTCAGCACATAACGCGAAACCGCCATCAAAGCGCCGGTATTGCCGGCGGAAATGCAGGCTTGCGCCTCGCTTTCCTTGACGCGATTCAGCGCCACGCGCATGGATGAGTCTTTTTTCTTGCGCAGCGCGACTTCAACCGGATCGTCCATTGCGACGATCTCGGAAGCAGGCACGACGGTCAGCGCCGGCAGGTCCTGAGCCTTCAACTTCTTCAGCTGCGCACGAATCGCGCTTTCAATGCCGACGAGCAGCAGCTCAGCATCGGGATGCGAACGAACGAAGTTGACGGCAGCGGGAACGGTCACGGACGGGCCGTGGTCGCCTCCCATGCAATCTATCGTGAGCTTTACTGTCATGGAGTGCGACGAATTTCAGGCGCCCTGCATGGGACCGCAGCAAACACTAGCGTGCCAACTGCGATCGACACAAAAAAGCGGCAATTGAATGCCGCCTTTTTGCCGAGCCGGGAAAATGTCAAGCGAGTTGATCGCCACGCGAAACGCCAAGGGGCGCAACGCAGTGAAACGATTAGTCGTTCTTCGTCTTGACGACTTTCTTGCCGCGATAGTAGCCGTTCGGGCTAACGTGGTGACGCAGATGCACTTCGCCCGTGCTCGGTTCCACGGCCAGCGGCGCTGCCGTCAGGAAATCGTGCGAACGGTGCATGCCGCGCTTCGACGGCGACTTCTTATTTTGTTGAACTGCCATGACTAACTCCTAAAAATTTTCCGAATTCTAACACAGCCCGACCCGGTCTCCGCCACCGGCCGAATGGCCAGTGCGCCCGCATCGCGCTCCCATGCAACTGTTCAGTGCTTCTTGTCGCCCGGCTCACCGCGCTTGAGACTTTCGAGCGCCGCAAACGGATTGGGCCGCTCGGACTCACCGCCCTCGTCAGCTTCATCCGGTGCGCCGTCGTCGCCCTCGCCTTCTGTACCGGCCACACCAGAGACGAGGCTCTCGTGCACTTCGGGACACACTTCGTGCTTGGGCACGAGCGGCAAGGAAAGCAGCAACTCTTCTTCGATCAAGTCGATGAGATCGAACTGGCGCGAGCCCACGATCACTTCGACTTCATCCTCGTCGAGCGGAAACTCCTCGGCTTCCGCCTCGGTGTTGACGATCCGGTAAGTTGCATCGACATTGAACGGCTGCAGATACGGTGTCATACACCGTTGACATTCGAGCCATGCCGCACCGTGGATCGCCAACCTCAGATAAGGCTGCGGACCCTCGGTGCCGTCGTCCTGCAATTCCGGCTGCGTCGCCCCTTCGGCTTGCCAGGTGAACGCGGTATCGCGGTCTGGCGCTTCTGCCGGGACTTCGTTTAACATGCGCGGCAGTTGCGAGACGCGCACGACACCCGCGGCCTGACGCCCACTCCGCGCAAATTCGAACAGATCGATATCGTGCGGGTCGGACAGACCAGCAGGGTTGCCAGGATGTTGAGTCATGTGCGCTCCTGCGTCGGCAAGGATTTCGCCGGGGGTAAATCGGTTTGCAAGCATCGGTTTGCAAAGCAGCCCACAGAACTCGGGTTGCCGGTGCTGGCCTTCGCAGGCTTGCCCATCAGGTCGGCTGCCGGTTTGCAAACCGGGTTTCGCCGGACCAAGCTTCGCCAACTTTTGCCAACCGGGCTTTGCCAGCATGCCCGCCTGTGCAATAGCATACCGATGAAAAGCCCTAAATCATATCCGTTTTGTCTTTTCGAGTCAAACACTTAAGCCCGTACACGTGCGACACCCGCACAACCCCGTACGACCCGCCTCTCTAGCCGTTGGTTGCACATGCCAGATTCCCTCAACCGCCCGCCACGCCTGATTCTGGCGTCGAGTTCACCCTATCGTCGCGAGTTGCTCGAGCGCCTGCGCATTCCGTTCGACGTCGTGGTTCCGGCGATCGACGAAACGCCGCTCGCCGGCGAAACGCCCGAAGCGACAGCCCTGCGCCTCGCCGAGGCAAAAGCCCGCGCGGCGGCAAACAACCTCGGCGTCGGCGAAGCCGCGCTCGTCATCGGCTCGGATCAGGTCGCCACCTATGACAGTCTGCAGATCGGCAAGCCCGGCACGCACGACAAGGCACTCGCGCAACTGCAGGCAATGCGCGGCCGCGACGTGTTGTTTCATAGTGCACTGTGCCTGTTCGACACTCGTTCGGGGGCGGCGCAAACCGCCGACGTCATCACCCGCGTGCAATTCCGCAACCTGCCGGATGCCGCGCTGGACGCCTATCTGCGCGCCGAAACGCCATATGATGTCGCGGGCAGCGCCAAATCCGAAGGCCTCGGCATCGCGCTGCTCGAAGCCATTCACTCGGACGACCCGACCGCGCTGGTCGGCCTGCCGCTGATCGCACTGTCGCGCATGTTGCTCGCAGTGGGTTATCCGCTTCTGGGGGCGCAATGAGCGGCACCTTATATCTGATCCCGAACACACTCGGCGAAGGCGATGCCGAGGCGCTCGATGCGGTCCTGCCCGCGCCGGTGCGCGCCCGCGCGGCGTCGCTCGGCTATTACATCGGCGAGAACGCGAAAACCACCCGTGCTTTCCTGAAGAAAGTCGGCACCGAAAAGCCGATCCAGGAAATCGAGATTCGCGAACTGAACATCAACACGCCGGCCGGTGAGATCGACAAACTGCTCGCGCCTTTGCTGGCGGGGACGGATGCCGGTTTGGTGTCCGAAGCCGGCTGTCCGGCGGTCGCCGATCCGGGCGCTTTGCTGGTGCGTCGCGCGCATGAGCGCGGCGTGAAGGTCGTGCCGTTTGTCGGACCGAGTTCGATTCTGCTGGCGTTGATGGCTTCGGGCCTGAATGGTCAGAGTTTTGCGTTCCACGGCTATCTGCCGGTCGACGCTACCGAACGGGCCAAGCGCCTGCGCGACCTGGAGCAGCAGTCGCGCAAGGGTAAGCAGACGCAGATCTTCATCGAAACGCCCTATCGGAATAAGCCGCTGCTGGACACGTTGCTGGCGACGTGCGCGCCGTCCACGCTGGTCTGCGTCGCCGTCGACCTGACGCTGGAAACGGAAACCATCGCCAGCCGCACGGTGGCCGACTGGAAGAAGAAGCCCGCAATCGATCTGCACAAACGGCCGGCAATTTTCCTGATCCTCGCCGTCTGATCGTTGCCGCTGCGGCTCGAGCCGGTCAGCTTGCCGATCGGTCGCGGTTTAACTGACGCCTGAAAACAAAAAAGCCCCGTGCGATCCACATTCGATCGCACGGGGCTTTTTTCGTATTGAATCACCGCAGGCTCATCTTCCCGCCGAGCGCCATCGCATGAACGGCGCCACTGCCGACTGCAGCGCCGAACTTGCGCGCCACGCGGTCCGTAATGCTTTCCTTGACCGTGTAGTCGACGATATCCGGCGCCTTGAAGAGGTCGCGCGCGACGTAATCCGCGTCGCCGAAACCGTCGGCCAATCCCAGTTCGACGCTCTTCTGCCCCGTCCAGAACAACCCCGAGAACATATCCGGCGTTTCGTGCAGGCGCTTGCCACGGCCTTCACGCACGGCGTCGATGAACTGCGCGTGGATCTGATCGAGCATGTCCTGCGCATGTTCGTCCATCTTCGGCGTTTCCGGTGAGAACGGGTCGAAAAAGCCCTTGTTCTCACCGGAAGTGTGCAGCCGGCGCTGGATTCCCAGCTTGTCCATCAAGCCGGTAAAGCCGAAGCTATCCATCAGCACGCCGATCGAACCGACGATGCTTGCCTTGTCCACGTAAATCTTGTCGGCCGCCGCAGCGGCGTAGTAGCCGCCCGACGCGCACATGTCGCCGACCACGACATACAACGGAATCGACGGATACTTGGCGCGCAACCGGCGAATCTCGTTGTAGATAATGCCCGCCTGCACCGGGCTGCCGCCCGGACTGTTACACCGCAGGATCACACCTGCCGTACCGGCGTCGTCAAACGCACTTTCCAGCGCTGTGTTGACATCTTCCGCGTTTGCATTCGTATCAGCGGAGATTTCACCGTCAAGCGTCACCATCGCCGTATGCCGGCCGGTGGTCGAAACCTTGTCGCCGGAGAAGTCCAGCACGCCCCATATCGCCAGCAGCAAGACGATCAGGAACACAAAGCGGAAAAAGATCTTCCAGCGGCGTGCCGCGCGCTGCTCGGTAATTGCCGCAAGCGCGATGCGCTCGAGCGCGGCGCGCTCCCAGCCCGGCTCATCGGCAGGCATGCGGGGGCGGCCTGTCAGGGATGGTTCCTTCGGTTCGGGAGTCAAATTGTCGGACATGCGATGCAGTGGAAAGATCGAAGAGGGGAAAAATCAGGGGGTGACCGGGCGCAGTTCGCCGTCCGGCAGCCAGAACACGGCACGGCCTTCAGGTGTGTCCCGCTCGTCAACCTGGACGGGACGCAACCGGCCGCCGCGGCACGGGCCACCGACGCATTTGCCCGTATCTGGCGCGTAAATCGCGCCATGTGTGGCGCACATCAAGTATAAACCGGACGATTCGAAGAACTGCCCTTCGGCCCAGTCGAGCTCCATCGGCACGTGGGCGCAGCGATTCAAATAGCCGTATGCGCGGCCATCATAGCGAACAAAAAATACTACGACGTCGCCACCGCCGAGCGTGGCCGCACGCCGCACGCCGGCTCCGCCGTCGACCAGTTCGTCGGACGCGCAGATGCGAACCGCTTCCGCCATCGTCTCGGTCGTGCCCGTACTCATGCGTTCTCTCGCAGCCAGCCGGACAGGACGCTCACGCTGGAAGCGACGAATTTCGGCGACAAAGCGGTCAGCGAGCCAGCAGGATGCGCGCCGTATGTGACACCGATACCCGCGACGCCCGCATTGATCGCCATCTGCAGATCGTGCGTCGTATCCCCCACCATCACCGTGCGCGCCGGATCCTGCCCCAGTTCGCGAGTCAGCTCGTGCAGCATGGCGGGATGCGGCTTCGAGAAGGTTTCATCCGCACAGCGGGTGCCGTCGAACAGGCTCGTCAGACGCGACTGGTCGAGCGCGCGGTTCAGCCCGACGCGGCTCTTGCCGGTCGCCACCGCCAGCAGATAACCCAGTTCGCGCAATTCCTGCAGCATCTCGCGCACGCCGACGAACAGTTCGGTGGTCTGATCCTTCACCAGATAATGGAAGCGGTAGCGCTCCGCCAGACGCGGGTAATCGGCCGGAGCAAGCGTAGGCGCGGCGATTTGCAGCGCGTCGCGCAGGCCGAGGCCGATCACGTAGCTGGCGGCCTCGTCGGCGGGAACTGGCAGACCGAGATCGCGGCATGCCGCCTGGATACTGCGCGTGATGTGCGCGGTCGAATCCATCAGCGTGCCGTCCCAGTCGAAGACGATCAGATCAAATTGCTCTCTAGCCATGCGGTGTCGTCTCCGGGTTTGACCCATTTTGTGATTCACGTAATTCATTGAGCTGCGCAACGAAACTGCGGCATTCGGCCGGCAGCGGCGCCTCGAACTGCACCGGTGCGCCGGTCGCCGGGTGCGTCAGCTTAAGGCGGTATGCGTGCAGAAACATGCGTTTCAGGCCAGGTTTGGCGTTGGCGCGGGCCAGCGCTTTGTTGAGCGCGAAGTCGCCGTATTTGGCATCGCCGACGATCGGCAGCTCCAGATGCTGCAAATGGACGCGAATCTGATGCGTGCGACCGGTCTTCAGTTCCGCCTCGAGCAGCGCGTACCCCGGCCAGCGATCGATCAGATTGAAGACCGTGTGCGACGCGAGGCCGTCTGCCTGGACGCGCACGCGCCTCTCGCCGTCCGCGGTCAAATACTTGTGCAGCGGCTCCTTGACCGCGCGGCGGCGGCCCCAATCGCTCGCCCATTCGCCGTGGACGCACGCATAGTAGCGCTTATCCATCTTGTTCTCGCGAATCTGGTCGTGCAGATTGACCAACGCGGAGCGCTTCTTGGCGAGCATCAGGATACCGGACGTCTCGCGGTCCAGCCGATGCACCAATTCGAGGAATTTCGCCTGCGGCCGCGCTTCGCGCATCTGTTCGATCACGCCGAACGCGACGCCGCTGCCGCCGTGGACCGCCACGCCGGCCGGCTTGTCGATCACGAGCATGTGATCGTCTTCAAAAATAATCTTGAAATCGGCGCTCGGCACGACCGCCTGGGCGATCGCCTCGTTTGGTTGAGCGACACGAATGGGCGGCACGCGCACCAGATCGCCCAGTTCGAGGCGGTACTGCGCGTCTATCCGGCCCTTATTGACGCGCACTTCCCCGCTACGCAGGATGCGGTAAATATGGCTTTTCGGCACGCCCTTACAGACGCGCAAGAGGAAGTTATCAATGCGCTGTCCGGCCGCACTGTCGTCGATCTCGATCATCGAGACCTGGTCGCTTGCGACCGATTTCTGGGATATTTTGCCTAACTCTTTCATTATGAATATAATTTGCCCAGCAGTCTGCGGCGGCCGGCGCAGTGTCCGGAATTCGGGCGGATTGCGCAGGCGCAAGCGATAAACCGTTATTTTACTTGCGCCGGGGTCTGGCTGCTCACCCTGAAAATGAGATGCAGCATGTTGCACGCACGAAGTCAGTACCCGGCAGGGACGGCGCCCACAGGCGCGTTCGGTCAAGGTCGGCTTCGACGGTAACGGAATTTTGGTAAAAAAGAATTTAACTTTCAGCTTCGGTATCGGGCGGTCTGACGCCCTGCTGTATGAAGCTGCGAGTTGCGAAAATACGGCGTGCGCCCAAGGCGTCTTGTAGAAAATACAAGACATGGCGACGTCAAAATGAGGCGAGACACCCCCAGCGAGAAAAGACGCGCCGACTGCGCGAACTTCCCGCTGCGGCATGACCGCAGCCTCCGGCCCTCCGGTCACGCGCCCAGTTGGCGCACCGGCGCGAGTGGACGAAAGGCTGATGAAGGTCTGCCGGCAGAACCCGCGGCGTGTCGGGTCGTTATTTGAAGCCGTGTTCGCATGTGCCCTGCGGCACCGCGCCCATTTTTCGATGGGCCGGGCCCTCTCAGGCAATTCTCCCGCCATTTTTCCCGCTCCAGCGTGCTTGTGAAAACACAATAAGGCGCGGCATGCCGCTGCCCTCCTGGCTCTCGCGACTGACAACCGCGCAGCTGAGGGCTAGCTAAGCCGCCTGGAGCAGTTCAATGAAACGAATGTTGTTCAACGCGACGCAGCAGGAAGAACTGCGCGTCGCCATCGTCGATGGGCAAAAACTCATCGATATCGACATCGAAACCGCCGGGCGCGAACAGCGCAAAGGCAATATTTACAAAGGCATCATCACCCGCATCGAGCCATCGCTCGAAGCCTGTTTCGTCAACTACGGCGAAGACCGCCACGGCTTTTTGCCGTTCAAGGAAGTCGCCCGCCAGTATTTCCGCGACGGCGTCGACATGCGCTCGGCGCGCATCCAGGACGCCCTCCGTGAAGGCCAGGAACTGATCGTTCAGGTCGAAAAGGAAGAGCGTGGCAACAAGGGCGCGGCCCTCACCACCTTTATCTCGCTTGCCGGCCGGTATCTGGTTCTGATGCCGAACAACCCGCGCGGCGGCGGCGTGTCGCGCCGGATCGAAGGCGACGACCGGCAGGAACTGCGCGAAACCATGGCGCAACTGCAATTGCCGGAAGGCATGAGCATCATCGCGCGCACGGCCGGCATCGGCCGTTCGGCCGAAGAGCTGCAGTGGGACCTGAACTACCTGATGCAACTGTGGCGCGCCATCGAGGCCGCGTCGCAAAGCGGTTCGAGTGGCCAGCCGATGCTGATCTATCTCGAATCGAGCCTCGTGATTCGCGCGATTCGTGACTATTTCCAGCCGGATATCGGCGAAATCCTGATCGACACCACGGAAATCCATGACCAGGCCCGCGCCTTCATGGATATCGTGATGCCGGATAATGTCAGCAAAGTGAAGCGCTATCACGACGACGTGCCGCTCTTCTCGCGCTTCCAGATCGAACACCAGATCGAAACCGCGTACTCGCGCACGGTGCCGCTGCCTTCGGGCGGTGCAATCGTGATCGATCACACGGAAGCCCTGGTCGCGATCGACGTGAATTCGGCGCGCGCCACCAAGGGCGCCGACATCGAGGAAACGGCTGCACGCACCAACCTCGAAGCCGCCGACGAAGTGGCCCGCCAGTTGCGTCTGCGCGATCTGGGCGGTCTGATCGTGATCGACTTCATCGACATGGAATCGGCCAAGAGCCAGCGTGAAGTCGAGCAACGCCTGAAAGACGCGTTGAAGCACGACCGTGCGCGCGTCCAGATGGGCAAGATCTCGCGTTTCGGCCTGATGGAGCTGTCGCGTCAGCGTCTGCGCCCGGCTTTGTCGGAAGGCAGCCATGTGACGTGCCCGCGCTGTAACGGCACGGGCCACATCCGCGATACCGAATCGTCCGCGCTGCAAGTGCTGCGGATCATTCAGGAAGAAGCGATGAAGGAAAACACCGCGGCAATCCATTGCCAGGTGCCGGTGGAAGTAACCGCTTTCCTGCTGAACGAAAAGCGCGCCGAAATCAACAAGATCGAGTCGCGTTTCAAGGTCAATGTCGTTCTGATCCCGAACAAGCACCTCGACACGCCGCACTACAAGCTCGAGCGCCTGCGTCACGACGATGCACGCCTCGACGAGCCGCGCGCCTCGTGGAAGATGGCTGAGGAAGCAGCTCGCGAGCTGGAATCGGAAACCGGTTACAGCAAGCGCACCGAGGAAGCCAAGCCGAAGCAGGAAGCCGCGGTCAAGGGCATCACGCCCGAGAAGCCGGCCCCGAGCGCGCCGGTCCGTCCGGCGGCAACCCCGGCGCCAGTGGCTGTCACGCCGGCCACCGGCGGCTTTATCGGCTGGTTGAAGAATCTGTTCGGCATGCAGCCGGCCACGCCGGCGCCTGTCGCACCGGCTACGACCGAAAAGCAGACGCGTCCGCAACGCGGCGAACGCACGGAGCGCGGTGAGCGCACCGGCGAACGCGGCGGCGATCGCAACCGCAATCGCCGTGGCGGCGCAGGCGGCCGCGATGCGGCGGGCCGTGCCGAAGGCACGACCGGCGGCCGTCAGGCTCAAGGTCAGCAGCCGTCGCGTCGCGAGGAACGCGAACCGCGCGAAGGACGTGAGGCGCGCGAAGGTCGTGAACCGCGTGAAGCCCGCGAATCGCGTGAGCCGCGTGCCAACCGTGAGCCGCGTGAACCGCGTGAACCGCGTGAGGCCCGTGAAGGCCGCGAACCGCGCGAAACTCGTGAGCCGCGTGAAGGCCGCGAGGGTCGCGAAAACCGTGACCGCGACAATCGCGGCGCCGACCGTGCGGAAACCGTCGACGGCGTACCGCGTGGCGAACGTGGCGAGCGTCAGGAACGCGGCGAACGCCGTGAGCGTGGCGAGCGCGCTGAACGTGGCGAACGCCGCAAGCAGCAGCCGGAAGCCGCAGAAGCACTGACGCAGAACGACGCGCAAACGGCGGAAGAACTGGCGCAAAGTCAGGCCGCCGCAGGCGAAAACGGCATGCCGGTCGATCAGGAGGCGGTGGCGCGTGACGGTGAAGAGCGCCGTCGTCGCCGTCGCGGCCGCCGTGGTGGTCGTCGTGAGCGTGAAGAAGACGTCAACAGCAACCTGGCTGCGGACGTCGCGGAAGGTGAAGGCGACACGGTCAGCGTGACCGACGAAGCACCGGTGCGTACCGCGCATCAGCCGGTCGAGCACAAGGCCGAAGTCAACGAAGTGACCGCGGTCAAGCCAGTGGAAGCGGTGGTCGCCGCTGTCGCGACGGAAACCGTTGTCGTCAGCGAACTGCACGCTGCAACCGAAACGCCGGTTCTGGCCGCCGAGAAGGCTGCGACGACGGAAACAGTTGTGCCGGCCGCAGAAGCGCCGGCGGCACCGGTTGCGGTCGAGCAAGCTGTGGAAGCGCCGGTGGCGCAAGCCGCTGCCGCACCCGCCGAAGCTGCGCAAGCGGCCCCGGTCGCCAGCGAGACGGTTTCGCTGGTCGAACCGGTCGCTCGCTTCGAAGCGCCGGTTGAAGTTCGCGCTGAAGCCCCTGTCGAAGCGCGGGTCGAAACGCCGGCAGTTGCCCCGGTCGTTGAAGCGCATGCCGCACCGACCCCGGTGGAAACCACGGCGCCGGTAGCAGTGATCGAAGCACCGGCCGCCCAGCCGGCACGGCAAGCCGATATCTTCGAAGCGCAAGCGGTCGTTGCAGAGGTCGCTCCGGCAGTTGAAGCGGTGGTCGAGCCGGCGCCCGTCGCCGCTACGCCGCAAGCATCGCGTAACGCCGGTGTGTCGGCAGAAGCCCTGAAGCCGGTGCTGGAACAAGCCGGTCTCGTCTGGGTGAATACCGACGCCGACAAGCTGCGGGCCGCACAGGAAGCTGCCGCGCAAGCGGCCAAGCCGGTTCGCGTGGGTCGCGAGCGTAAGGTGTTGCCGCCGGTCGAAACCGCGCCGATGCAAATGGTGGAAACCGGTAAGCATCCGCAGTAAGCGAACCGCCGCCAGGCAAAAAGCCCGCCCTCACCGGCGGGCTTTTTGTTTTATGGGGTCGCGCGCCCGTCCGATCGCCGGTTTTATGCCACTCCCCGTATACCCGGACGGCGTCCGGAGGCAGGCAGCCGCCGGATGCATTTCCGCTAGAATGAATATCTGGGTTCCAATCGCAGCGCCAGCCGTGGCACTCAAGCGGCGCTAATCGCAGCGCTTGAACAACCCCAATCGCAGCGCCCGAGCAGAACCGATCGAAGCACCTGAGCAGCACCTAAGCAGCCCGAAACGAAGCATCAAGCGAAGCAATCCATGTCCCGACGCATCATCCCTGTTGCCGATCTCAGCGCGGTGCCGGTCATTTCCGGCCCCGTGCAGGCGCCCAGCGGCGCGCTGCACGACGCGCTGGCGCGCCCGTTGCGCGATCTGCGCATCTCGGTGACGGATCGCTGCAATTTCCGCTGCGTCTACTGCATGCCGCGCGCGGTGTTCGACAAGGATTACGCGTTCTTGCCGCATAGCGCACTGCTCAGCTTCGAGGAAATCGAACGGCTGGCGCGGCTCTTCGTCGCGCATGGCGTCGAGAAAATCCGTCTTACGGGTGGCGAGCCGCTCCTGCGCAAGAATCTGGAATTCCTGATCGACCGGCTCGCGCAACTCACCACGCCGGAAGGCCGTCCACTCGATCTGACGTTGACCACCAACGGCTCGCTGCTCGAGCGCAAGGCGCGCAGCCTGAAAGATGCCGGCCTGACCCGTGTGACGGTCAGCCTCGACGCGCTCGACGACACGCTGTTCCGCCGCATGAACGACGCCGACTTCGCGGTCGCCGACGTGCTGGACGGGATCGCCGCGGCGCAAGCGGCGGGACTCGCTCCGGTCAAGGTCAATATGGTCGTCAAGCGTGGTACGAACGACAGCGAAATCGTGCCGATGGCACGTCATTTCAAAGACTCGGGCGCGGTGCTGCGCTTCATCGAGTACATGGACGTGGGCACGTCGAACGGCTGGAACATGACCGAAGTGCTGCCTTCCGCCGATGTCGTGACGCGCATCGCCGAGCATTTCCCGCTCATGCCGCTCGAAGCGCACAGCGCGGCCGAAACAGCCCAGCGCTGGGGTTACGCGGACGGTAGCGGCGAGATCGGGGTGATTTCGAGCGTGACACGCGCGTTTTGCGGCAGTTGTACGCGAGCGCGCCTGTCGACCGAGGGCAAGTTGTACCTGTGCCTGTTCGCGTCGTCCGGTCACGATCTGCGCGCGTTGCTGCGCGGCGGTGCAAGCGACGCCGATATCGCCACCGCCGTCGCCGAAATCTGGCAAGGCCGCAGCGACCGCTATTCGCAATTGCGCGGCAGCAGCGCAGCCGCGTCGCGCACGCAAGACGCCCGCCGCGTGGAAATGTCGTACATCGGCGGCTAGGCGGCCGAGCCCATGAACCCTGCACGCGAACACATCACCGGCCTGGTCCTCGCAGGCGGACGCGGCATGCGTATGGGCGGTGTCGACAAGGGACTGCAAACGCTGCACGGCGAACCGCTCGCCGCTCATGTGCTGAAGCGACTCGCACCGCAAACCGGCGCCCTGCTGATCAGCGCCAATCGTCACCCTGATATCTACGCAGCTTTGGGCGCGCCGTTCGGCGCCAAGGTGCTTGCCGATACCCTGCCCGGCTTTCCCGGCCCGCTGGCGGGCCTGCTTGCCGGAATGCGTGCGGCCGGCACCACGTACTTGCTGAGCGCGCCTTGCGACACGCCCGGCCTGCCCGCCGGACTCGCCAGCCGCCTCACCCAGGCACTCGACTCCAATCACGCCGATATCGCCACCGTCACGACCGCCGACGCCGACGGCCACGTCTCGCTGCATCCCGTGTTCGCGTTGCTGCGCACGAGTCTCGCAGACGACCTGGCGGCCTTTCTCGACACCGGCGAGCGCAAGGTCCGCGCGTGGTACGCGCGCCACAAGACGGTCGAAGTCGCCTTTGCCGACGAGCGCGCGTTTTACAATATCAATTCGTTACAAGAACTCGCCGACCTCGAGCGTAGTTGAGGCCCCGGTTGAAATCCCGCTCCGGCGCACGGCAACAGCCGCTCCCGCCTCCGGTCGCGACGTCCAGCCCTCCATGACCACGCTTAACGAATTTTCCCGCTGCGTCGCGCAGTACGACCCTCACGCGCTACCCGTTCCGGCTGCCCAGGCGATCGTCCGCCAGTGGGCAACGCCCGTCACGGCGGTCGAACGCGTGCCCTTGCGGGATGCGCTCGGCCGCGTGCTGGCGGCCGACATCGTCTCGCCGATCGACGTCCCGTCGCACGACAACTCGGCCATGGACGGCTACGCGTTCAACGGTGCGGCATTGGCGACGAATCAATCCACGGTCGATTTGACGATCGTCGGCAAAGCGCTGGCCGGTCATCCATTCCCGGGCCGCGTGGACACGACGCAATGTGTGCGCGTCATGACGGGCGCCTGCATGCCGGCCAACTGCGACACCGTCGTGCCGCAGGAACTTGTCGAGCGCAGCGCCGATTCCACCTCGATCCGTTTCGCGGTCAAGGCCTTGCGAAGCGGCGCCAACCGGCGCCTCGCCGGCGAAGACCTTGCCAGCGGCCATGCCGCGCTGCACGCCGGCCGCGTCGTGCGCGCCTCGGACCTCGGTTTGCTGGCTTCGCTCGGCATTGGCGAGGTCAACGTGCGGCGGCGCTTGCGCGTGGCGTTTTTCTCCACCGGCGACGAATTGCGCTCGCTCGGCGAGCCGCTCGACCCGGGCTCGGTGTACGACAGCAATCGCTACACGCTGTTTGCGATGCTCCGGCGCCTGAACATGGATACGCTCGATCTGGGCGTGGTGCGCGACGAACCGGCAGCGCTCGAAGCCGCGTTGCGCAGCGCCGCAGCTAGTGCCGACGTGGTGTTGACGTCGGGCGGCGTCTCGGTCGGCGAGGCGGATTTCACCAAGCAACTGCTGCAGACGTTCGGCGACGTCGCTTTCTGGAGCCTCGCCATGCGTCCGGGCCGCCCACTCGCTTTTGGCCGCGTCTGGTCCGGCAACCGTCCGGGTCTCGGGCTGCCCGCGCTATTCTTCGGCTTGCCCGGCAATCCGGTGGCGGTGATGGTGACGTTCTACCAGATCGTGCGCGAGGTGCTGCTGCTGATGTCCGGCGCGACGCCTCAGGCACTGCCGGTCCTGCGCGCCGCCAGCCGCCAGACCATCCGCAAGCGCGCCGGCCGCACCGAGTTCCAGCGCGGCGTCGCCGGACGGGATGCACACGGCCAATGGCATGTCGCGCCGACCGGTTCGCAAAGCTCCGGCGTGCTGAGTTCGATGAGCGAAGCAAATTGTTTCATCGTTCTCGGGCACGATGAAGCCGATATTGCCGAGGGCGAGCACGTCGATATCATGTTGTTCGACGGACTCATCTGACGCCTGGCTGAACGCTTCCATGGCAGTTTTTTGCGGCCTCGCCGGCAGCGACATTGGCAGCCGCGTTTGCAGCTTCCCCCATTACCACTACGACATACGGGTTTGACTTACATGAAAAAACAGATCTCGTTCATTGCACCGGGACAAACGGCCAAAGCGCTTATCCTCGTGTACCTGACGTTCTCGGTGCCGATCGTGCTGCTCGGCGTACTGGTGGCGTTCATCCGCTATGGCTCGGTCGAGCTGAGCACCGTGTTCAGCGCACTGCTGCTGAACGCGATTCTCGGCTTCATCCTGCTGTGGATTGCGTGCCACGCCTACAACTGGGTGGCGTCGCGCTTTGGCGGCATCGAAATCCAGCTGACCGACGCGCCGGAAGAGGCTTAATGAGCGCGACGGTGCTGCCGGATTGGCGTGTCGTTCGTCTGACGCGTGATGCGCTCGAACAGTTGGCCGCGGGAGCCGCTTCCTGAATGTGAGCCGAATTGGCCACCGGAGCCGCTTCCTGAGTGTCAGCCGTCTCGGTATCCGGGTTTGTGCTCTGGTTCACCCGACCCGGCGTCCCGTGAGCCCAATCAGCAGCGTCGCGAAAATTCAGCCCGGACAACCGTGCCCGGTACTCTTACTCGTCAGCATCCGCGCCCGTTAGCACGTCGCCGAGCAAGCCACTTGCCTCGTCACCCGGCAACGCCTCGACGTCACGCAACTTGCGGTTCATGACGCGAGTGCGGGTTTCCGCGGCTTCGATCGAACGCGTCACGGTTTCAAGCTGCGCCTTGGTCTTTGCCAGCACGTCGCCGAATTTGCCGAACTCCGTTTTCACCGCGCCGAGCACTTGCCACACTTCGCTCGAGCGCTTCTCGATCGCCAGCGTGCGGAACCCCATCTGCAAACTATTGAGCAAGGCGGTCAGCGTGGTCGGGCCGGCAATCGTCACGCGGTAGTCGCGCTGCAACAGGTCCGTCAGACCCGGCCGACGCAGGACTTCCGCGTACAGGCCTTCGGTCGGCAGAAATAACAGCGCGAAATCCGTGGTGTACGGCGGCGACACGTACTTCTCCGCGATCGTGCGCGCCTCGGCGCGAATCCGCGCTTCGAGCGCGCGCGACGCCTCCTCCACCGCAACCGGATCGGCGCGCTCCTGAGCCTCGATCAGCCGCTCGTAGTCTTCGCGCGGGAACTTGGCGTCGATCGGCAGCCAGACCGGCGTGGCCGGACCACCCGTCTCCGCGTGGCCCGGCAGTTTGATTGCGAATTCGACGCGCTCCGCACTCTTCGGCACCGTCGCGACGTTCTTTGCGTATTGATCCGCCGTGAGCAGTTGTTCGAGCAATGCTTCGAGTTGCACTTCGCCCCACGTGCCGCGCGTTTTGACGTTGGTCAGGACCTTCTTCAGATCGCCGACGCCCGCAGCCAACGTCTGCATTTCGCCGAGACCACGATGCACCTGCTCCAGCCGGTCGGATACCAGCTTGAACGATTCGCCCAGGCGTTGTTCGAGCGTGGCGTGCAGTTTTTCGTCGACGGTGCGGCGCATCTCGTCAAGCTTGGTCGAGTTGTTCGCCTCGATGTCTTTCAGACGCTGCTCGATGGTCGCACGCACTTCGGCAAAGCGGCGATCGTTCGCCTCGGTGAGCTGGCCCAGCTGCAGGGTCAGCGTTTCGCCGAACTGCTTGAGCGTGCGCCCTTGCTCGTCGCGTGCCTGCTGCGCCTGCTGCTGCAGGCTGTGACGCACGGCGTCGAGTTGCTGCGCAAAGCCATCGATCTTGCCGCCCTGCACCGTCGTCATACTGCTGAACTGCGATGCCAGCGTTTGCTGAAAGTGCGCGAACCCGCTGCTCTGCTCGGTACGCGAGACGCGCGCCGTTTCGGTGATGTCATTGCGCAATTGCCGCTCGAGCCGCTCGTAAGCATGCAACTGCGCGTCTGCCGCTGCGTCGATACGTTCGCTGAGCATCTCGACCTGCTCGCTTCCGTCAGCGCGACTGCCGCGCATCAGCAATGCCAACGCGATCACCAAGGCGACCGCCAGCACGGCGACGGCCGCCACCAGAATCATTGTCATGAACGCGCCTTGCCGATGACCTCGGGGTTGATCGGATTCGGCGGCCGGCCGGCGCGCGGGCCTTCACCCAGCGCCGCGATCAGATTGTCCGCGGCGAGGTTCGCCATGGCGCGGCGCGTTGACTCGGTCGCACTGGCGATGTGCGGCGTCAGCACGACATTCGGCACGGTCAGCAGCGCCGGGTTCAGCTTCGGCTCGCCCTCGTAAACATCCAGACCGGCGGCGGCAATCTGTTTCGTACGCAGCGCTTCGACCAGCGCCGCATCGTCGACGATGCCGCCGCGTGCGATGTTGGTGAGCGTTGCGGTCGGCTTCATCAGCGCGAGTTCGGCCGCGCCGATCGTGTGGTGGTTTTCCTTCGCGTACGGCAAGACGAGCACCACGTGATCAGCACGCTGCAGCAGGTCCTGTTTGGACGCGTATTCCGCGTTCAGCTCCGCCTCGATCTCCGGCGCGACGCGCGAACGGTTGTGATAGATCACCTGCATGTTGAAGCCCTTCGCGCGACGCGCCAGCGCCTGCCCGATCCGGCCCATGCCGATCACGCCGAGCGTCGAGCCGTAAATGTCGGTGCCGAGAAAACCGTCATAGGCCCACTTCTCCCATTTGCCCGCGCGCAGCCAGTGTTCCGATTCGGCGATGCGGCGCGCCGCGGCCATCATCAGCGCCCAGCCGAAATCGGCGGTCGATTCGTTCAGCACGTCCGGCGTGTTGGTGCCGAGCACGTTCGCCGCGTTGAACGCGGCCATGTCGAAGTTGTTGTAGCCCACGGCCATGTTCGACACCACGCGCAGACGCGGCGCCGCTGCGAGCGCCGCCGCGCCGACCGGATCGCCCGCGGTCAGCGCGCCGTCTTTATCCGCGAGACGTCGCGTCAACTCGTCGGCGGGCAAGACGTCGCCCTGGTGCCAGTCGACGTCGAAATACTGTTTGAGCCGTTCGATCACATCGGGAAAGATTGGACGGGCAACGAGGATCTTCTGCATTGCAATTCTCCGGATAGCGCGTCGAGTTCAATTGCCTCGGCGTCGGGATAAGCGTGAAATCAGGCGTCAAAAAAACAGCCAGCCGGTGAGGACGAACAGTGGCATCAGCACGACAACCGACCAGCCCAGATACGCGAAAAAGCTCGGCATGCGAACGCCGCGCGACTCCGCGATCGCTTTCACCATGAAGTTCGGCGCATTGCCGATGTACGTGTTGGCGCCCATGAATACCGCGCCGGCCGAGATCGCCGCGAGCGTGGTGGCGCCGGTGGTCATCAACGTCTGCGCGTCGCCGCCGGCCAGGTTGAAGAACACCAGGTAGGTCGGCGCATTGTCGAGAAACGACGATAGCAGGCCGGTCGCCCAGAAGTACATCAGGTCGTGCGGCTGGCCGGACGGGTTGACCAGGTGCACGATGCCGGCGAACGCGCCCGCCTCGCCCGCACGCAGGATCGTGATGACCGGCGCGATCGTCACGAAAATGCCGGCAAACAGTTTGGCGACCTCTTCGATCGGTGCCCAATTGAAGTCATTGCCCGCGCGTGCCGCACGCGGCGTCAACGCCAGCGAGAGCAAGGTGACGCCGATCAGCGCAACATCGCGCACCGCATTTTGCAATGCGACGTGCGTGCCGAATACGTCGAACATCACGTCCGACTTCCAGAGTCCGCTCATCAGGACCAGCGCAATCACGGCGGCGAGAAGCACGAAGTTGATCTTGCCGTCGACGCCCAGTCGCGGCGAATCCGGCGTCGGATCGAGAAAGCGCGAACGCTCTTCTTCACGCCGATGGAAATAGTACGAGTCCAATGCATGGAACGCGCCCAGCAGCACGACGCAGACGAACAGCATCGGCCACGCCAGATGCGTGGTGGTCCAGAAGAAACCGACGCCCTGCAGGAAGCCGAGAAAAAGCGGCGGGTCGCCGAGCGGCGACAACGAGCCGCCCGCGTTCGCCACCAGGAAGATGAAGAACACCACCACATGAACGACGTGCTTGCGGTTGTCGTTGGCGCGCAGCAAGGGGCGAATCAGCAGCATCGCCGCACCGGTCGTGCCCATGATGCTGGCCAACAGCGTGCCCAGCGCAAGAATTGCGGTATTCAGGCGCGGCGAGCCATGCAGATTGCCGCGCACGCAGATGCCGCCCGCGACCGTATACAGCGCCGCCAGCAACACGATGAACGGAATGTATTCTTCGAGCACCGCATGTACCAGCGTACCGAGCGCCATACCTGCGCCGAAGGTAAGCGCGAACGGCACCAGGAACAACAGAGCCCAGGCTGCCGCGATCTTGCCGAAATGGTGATGCCAGAATGCCGGCGCGACCAACGGGAACACCGCGATCGACAGGAGCACGCCCGCAAAGGGCAAGCCCCACAACGCCGACAGGCTCGCGCCGTCGAGCGTGGCCGCCGACGCCAGTTGAGGCCAGCCGGCCAGCGTCAATGCAGCGGCGAGCACCATGCTCGACCATACGGCATGTCGTTTCATATCTTTGAAGTCCTTGTTGCCGCGGACAGCCGTGCGCGCCGCGACGAGACGCCGACGCTCGCCGCGCTCACGCGCCACGTACGACGATCACATGCACCCGATACGGCCCATGTGCGCCAAGCACGATTGTCTGTTCGATATCGCCGGTGCGCGAAGGCCCGGAGACGAAATTGACCGCACGCGGAAGCTCGCCGCGTTCGCTGCGGATCAGCTCGAACGCCTCTTCATGTCCTGCGACGACGCGCGAAGCCGGCACGATCGCGATATGCGTTTCCGGCAGCAGACTGGCCGACGCGTAGGTTTCCGGACCGGACAACAGAACGAGCGTGCCCGTCTCCGCAGTCGCGCAGAAACAGCCGGTGAAACCGACCACATCGCCGTCACCCGGCTTGCGAAATTCGACGTTGAGACCGGCTTCGGCCCATGGCAGATCTTGCAGGGTTTGCCATGCGATTGCCTGCAGCGGCAAAGCGTGTTCAGTGAGGTAGCGATGCGCGGCGCCAGGCACCTCGCGCAGTGTCTCGACCGTATCGACCGTGGTTGCCATTTTCTGCGCTTCTTCGATGAAGCGCGTGGTCAGATCGGCCGGCATCTCCGGACGCGGACCTTGGGGATGCCGTGCCAGATAATCTGCAGCCGCGTCACGCTCGGAAGCGGACGGCTCAGGCTCGCGCCCCTGCGCAGCACGGATGCGCGCCAGGATATTACGGCGGGCAATCGATGTATCCATATGCGAAATCCTCGTGTCGACAGCCGTGCGAAGTAACGAGGATTATACCGGCCACCCCGCGCGCAAACACCCTGGCCGAACGGTCTGGCGCCGTGTATTGGTCAAGCGGTCGGCCACGCGGCGAACACGATTTCCGTGAAGTATCGGCAGCTTAGGTGCACATGAGTCGCACCTAAGACGCACATGAGCCGCGCGGGTGCGGAATTACTTCGCAGCAGCGTCTTCCTCGGGCTGCGCAATGCCGAACACCTGCCGCAGATACGCGAGATAAGCCTTGTCTTCGCACATGTTCTTGCCCGGCGAATCCGACAGCTTCGCCACCGGCTGACCGTTGCAGCGAACCATCTTGATGACGATCTGCAACGGGTTGTAGCCCAGGTCGTTTGTCAGATTGGTTCCTACGCCGAATGCCAGCTTGCAGCGGCCACGGAAACGCTCGTACAGTTGCAGCACCTTCGGAATGTCGAGCGCGTCGGAGAACACGAGGATCTTGGTGCGCGGATCGCAGCGGTTCGCCTCGTAGTGCTTGAGCAAGCGCTCGCCCCAGTCGAACGGATCGCCGGAATCGTGGCGCGCGCCGTCGAACAGTTTGCAGAAATACATGTCGAAGTCGCGCAGGAAGGCCTCCATGCCGTACACGTCCGACAATGCGATGCCCAGGTCGCCGCGATACTCTTTCGCCCACATTTCGAAGCCGAATATCTGCGAATCGCGCAGCCGCGGGCCGAGCGCCTGACAAGCCTGCAGGTATTCGTGCGCCATCGTGCCGAGCGGCGTGAGGCTGTGCTTCATTGCGTAGAAGACATTGCTGGTGCCGGCGAATTGCTCGCCGAGGCCGTCTTTCAGCGTGAGGATCACTTCTTCGTGCCATTGCTTCGAGAAGCGGCGGCGCGTGCCGTAGTCGGCGATCTTGCAGTCGGCGAATTCCGGGCGCGCGCCCAGCAGTTTGATCTTCTCGACGAGACGGCCGCGCCCTTCGCTGTAGTCAGGCTTCTGCTGGGTGTTGCGGAAGTAGACCTCGTTGACGATCGCGAGCATCGGGATCTCGAACAGGATCGTGTGCAGCCACGGTCCCTTGATCTCGATGTCGATTTCGCCATTGCCCTTCGGCGACGGTTTGATCGAAATGTATTTCTCGTTCAGATGGAACAGCGCGAGAAACTCGATGAAGTCGCCCTTGATGAAGCGCATGCGCCGCAGATAGTCGAGTTCGTCGTCGGTGAAGCGCAGATCGCAGAGCTTGCGCACTTCATCGCGAATCTCGCCGATGTACGGCACGAGGTCGACATTCGGCGTGCGGCAGCGAAACTTGTACTCGACATTCGCCGCGGGAAAGTGATGCAACACCACTTGCATCATCGTGAACTTGTACAGATCGGTGTCGAGCAGCGAAGTAATAATCATGATGGTGCGAACTGGACTGCGGGAAAAACGGAAAGCTTGGCTCGACCAGACACGTCAACCCATGCGCGTGCGGCGCGCCCCGTGCGCACCGGTCTGACGGCATGTTACCCGAATGCGCCCGAATTCAGCGCGCCGGCAGGCGGCTCTCGCCGGACGCTATAAACTAATCACGAAAACATATAAAAGGCGTTGTGCGATGCCGTATGCGCCACTTGACGTTACGTTACAATAGCGCTTTTGGCGTTTCGCCTCCCCTGATTCCGCATGCAGGAGCTGCCTGAATGACTCACGTTGTGACCGAAAGCTGCATCAAGTGCCGCTATACCGACTGCGTCGATGTGTGCCCGGTGGACTGCTTTCGCGAAGGTCCCAACTTCCTCGCGATCGACCCCGATGAATGCATCGACTGCGCCGTGTGCGTGGCCGAGTGCCCGGTGAACGCCATTTATGCCGAAGAAGACGTGCCGGGCGACCAGCAGAACTTCATCGAGCTGAATGCCGATCTGGCGAAGAACTGGCCGAGCATCACCAAGACCAAAGCGCCGCTGCCGGAAGCCGACGAATTCAAGGACGTGAAGGAAAAGCTGGCCCTGCTCGCACGCTGAGCGGCGCGGCCCGTGCCCCGCTGTTGCATTCGAATCAAATCGAGATGAATGCGGGGTATTGACAGGCGCCTGGTCACCTCCTACAATTTCGCTTCTCTGCTGTTTGTTGTTCTGTTCCTCGATAGCTCAGTCGGTAGAGCGCCGGACTGTTAATCCGTAGGTCCCTGGTTCGAGCCCAGGTCGAGGAGCCAAGAATTGCAAAAGCCCGTTAACCAATACGGGCTTTTTTATGTAGATCAAGTTGTACTGCCGTTCCTCGATAGCTCAGTCGGTAGAGCGCCGGACTGTTAATCCGTAGGTCCCTGGTTCGAGCCCAGGTCGAGGAGCCAAAAATTTAGAAGGCCCGCATTCGTGCGGGCCTTTTTGTTTTGGTTCGGCCTGTGTTCGGCATATTTCAACGCTGGATCAGGTGGCATCGGCTGGCGAACGGCCGTCTGCTCCGGCCGGAAAGCAACACATGACCCGGGGCGTTTGCACTGACCCTCTGACGGACGCGCCGTTATACGATGGCGTTTCATCGACGCAGATCCCTCGCGCCCAACCCAAGCACTCACTCCCATCCCTCCTATGAAACCCACCGTGCTGCGCATCGCGCTTGCAGTCATTGCCGCCCTGCTGCTGTCTCCGGCCCAGAGCGAAGAAGTCGCCAGCGTCAATACCAATTTCCGCATTACCGGTTCCGACCGCGTGGTCGTCGAAGCCTACGATGATCCGCTGGTCCAAGGCGTGACCTGCTACGTTTCACGGGCGCGCACGGGTGGCGTCAAGGGCACGCTGGGCATCGCCGAAGATCCGACCGAAGCGTCGATCGCTTGCCGGCAAGTGGGTGCGATTCACTTCACCGGTCCGGTTAAACAACAATCCGATGTGTTCTCGGTCAGCATGTCGCTGATCTTCAAATCGCTGCATGTCGTGCGGGTGGTCGACGCGAAGCGCAACACGCTCGTGTACATGACCTACAGCGACCGCATCGTCAGCGGCAGCGCGAAAAACAGCGTGACCGCCGTGCCGATGCCGGCCGGTACGACGATTCCGGTCAAGTAGCCGCCGCCACGCGGCCAGGTTCGCTGCGCAAGGACCTACATGCATGAGCCACCGCAACGGCCACGTCGCGCTACACTGACAGGTCACGCCGGATCGTCGCCACTGCCGGACCGCAGGATCGCCAGACTTTCACCATGACCGCCCATCGCTTTCAGGATTCCGCCCGCTACTGGCGCACGCCGCTTCTGCCCGGCGCGGACCTGCTCACGGCCGAATATCACGATCACGAGTTCACGCCGCATTGGCACGATGCGTACACGATTCCGGTGATCGTCGCGGGCGCCGAGGGCTATCGGTATCGCGGTTCGGACTATGTGGCCGAAGCAGGCAGCGTGCCGATCATCAATCCCGGCGAGTTGCACACAGGTTCGAAGGCGGTCGAGGCAGGCTGGCGCTATCGCGTGATCTATGCGCCGGTGGAGTTCATTCACGAGCTTGCCAATGAAGTCGCCGGCAAGCCGCAAGCATTGCCGTGGTTCGCGCCGGGCGTCATCCGCGATCCCGATCTGGCGCAGCGGCTGGCGCGTGCGCACCGTCTGCTGGAGGCCGGCGACGATCCGCTCGCCGCCGAAGCCGCGATGCTCGACGCGCTGTCCACCTTGCTGGTCCGCTACGCGCAAACGCAACCGGAAAACTCGCGCCTCGCCACCGACGACGCCCGCGTCGCGACGATGCAGGAGCGCCTGACCGGCGACCTCGCCGAAGCGGTCACGCTGGCCGAGGTCGCGCGGGCGGCAGGCCTGTCGCCCTTTCACGCCGCCCGCCTTTTCACGCAGACCACCGGATTGCCGCCGCACGCGTGGCGCAACCAGGTGCGCTTGCAGCGTGCGCTCGCGCCATTGCGAGCGGGCGTTTCGGTGACCGACGTCGCCGCGGCAAGTGGCTTCACGGATCAGAGCCATTTCACGCGCCATTTCCGGCGCATGTTCGGCGTGCCGCCGGGGCGCTGGCAAGGCAACTGACGCGGGACGCGCGGGACGATTGGCCCCGCCCGGCACCGCCCGCCATCCGCCTCGGGCACGAGCACAACCGGTCAACCAGGCATTGCTGCGGCGGCATCCGCGCGCCCACCGCAAGAACGTACAAGCCCCCGCCCAGCCTCGCCCGCTATCCTTCGCGCATCAAGGAGGCAAGATTGACCCATTCCACCCCAGGCCAGCCCTTAAGCACAGGCCACTTAAAAGAATTCACCGCCGGCGCGCGCGACATCATCCCGATGATGGTCGGCGCGGCGCCCTTCGGCGTGATCTTCGGCACCCTGGTCGCGTCCGGCCCGCTGCATCTGTGGCACGGGCAGTTGATGTCGCTCGTCGTGTTCGCCGGCTCCGCGCAATTCATCGCGCTGGGGCTGATCGCCGGCCACGCGAGTTTTGCGGTGATCTGGGCGACCACGCTCGTCGTCAACCTGCGTCATGTGCTGTATAGCGCGACGCTCGCACCGCACGTCGCGCACCTGTCCCCTCGCTGGCGCTGGGCGCTCGGCGCGCTGCTCACCGACGAAGTCTTCGCGGTCGCGTGGGAACACTACCGGCATCGGGAGCCCGGCACGGTCGGCCCGCACTACTTCTTTGGCGCCGGTCTGGCCATGTACCTGAACTGGCAGCTCTGGACCGTTGCCGGCCTGCTGTTCGGCGCGGCCTTTCCGGGCCTGCAGTCGCTCGGGCTCGATTTCGCGATGGTCGCCACGTTCATCGCGATCGTCGTGCCGCAGCTCGTCGCGCTGCGCTATATCGCGGCGGCCGTGACTGCGGGCACGCTGGCCTTCTTCTGGCAGGCGTGGCCGTACAAGCTCGGCCTGCTCGGCGCCGTGTTCGCGGGCGTGGCGATCGGCGTCCTGCTGTCGGCGCCCCGATTTGGGCGAGGCGCGCGGGGACATCGCGAATCCCCGCGAGGCCGCCTGCGGGAAGCCCCGCGCGAAACCTCGCAAGGCCCATTGCGGGAAGCCCCGCACGAAACCTCGCAAGACCCTCTGCAGGAAGTCCAGCGAAAAACCTCGCAAGCCCCGCTCCGGGAAGTCTCGCGAAAGACCTCGGCGGAAACCATGGAGGCGTCGCGATGAACTACGTCGTTCTGATCCTCGGCATGGCTGCCATCACGTGGGTGATCCGCGCCGCCGTCTTCGTGCTCGGCGACCGGCTGGTGTTTCCGCCGCTCGTGCGCACCGCGCTCGGCTTCGTGCCCGTTACCGTGCTGACCGCGATCATCGTGCCGATGGCCGTCTCGCCGCACGGCACCAGTGCCGAATTGACCTGGCGCAATCCGCAACTGGTCGGCGCGCTCGCCGCCATCGTCGTCAGCGCCCTGACGCGGCGGCCCCTCCTGACCATCGCGGTCGGCCTGACGGTCTTTTTTGTCTGGCAAGGCGTCGTGCTTAAATAGGCGCAGTTTGAAGTGCGGTTCGAAGCCAGAATCGCGCGTAACCGGCGCCCACGCCGCCACAGGCGCGAGGCGTGGCTTGTCCGGCACGGGGCTGCGCCGGCCGCGCACGGCCGTCACAGGCAACGCCTCCCTCTAAAGCCGCCGCCGACACGTCGCGCACCCTTAAGTTTTCCCTGAATCAGCCGATATGAAGTCGAGGTCCGCTCTTCGGGATACGTCCCGCTGGTTACGCGGCACAAGGCAGGAATCAACCGCGCCGGCACAGGCGTCGCGTCTCACGGGGTCCGTGCGCGAAGCGCCGACATGACGATGCAGCGCGGCAGGACCAAACGGGATAACACATGGGTCAAATCACCCTCACGCTCAAAGACGAGACCCTTGCGACGCTGCGCAAGGATTTCGACGCTTTTCTGCGGGTTTCGCTGAAGCTCGATCCGCAGTTCGCGACGCCGTCGTTCGAGGACTTTTTGCGCGCCAAGCTGCTCGACAACATGGTGCCGTTGACCGAGCACGCGGTTCAGCGGATGTTGCAAGGTGGCCAGTACGCATGGGCGAAACGCACGCTGGACAAGGAATTCCCGGACGTCGTCGCAATTCTGATGAGGCAGGCGGGAGAATTCGGCTTCGGCTTTGCGGCACGCTCTGAATGGACGCCGGAAGAGCTCGCCAAGCAGTGCCGCGACTGGGCGGCGGCCATCGTCAAGGAAGCGGAAGGCGACGCGGCGCTGATCGACCCGCTCGCGGCGCAGATCAAGAGCGCCGTGCAGGACATCCAGGCGCTCGAGGAAGTCATGCAGACGCCGGCCTGGCGTCTGGTGGAATCGCTGCGGCAGCGCGTCTACGAAGCCAAAGTGGCGTGCGAAACGAGCGTGGGCAGCACTGCACGCGAAAAGCTCGGCGAACTGCGCGGACTGCTGCGCCTGGGCATTTCACACGGCTCGTTCCAGAAGCAGGAAGCGCAGCAGATCATGGAATACCTGCGCCTGCTGAAGCCGGAGATTTTCGTCGAAGAGCCGTATGACGTGTTCTCACGCCTCGCCGCCTGGCTGCGCAATTTCTTTGTGCCGCCACGTCCGGCGCCGCAACAGCAACAACGTCAGTCACGGTAAAGCAGGCTCAGTCCCACATCTTCCTGAGCCTGGCCCCGATCTCGATCTTCGCCTGCGCGGCCGCGGCCAGGCCCGCCGCTGTCGGCGCGCTCGGCACCGGCACGCGCGGCCAGGCGTAGGCGTCGAACAAGGGCATCAGATGCGCCGGAATGAACCGCGTGCGCGACGCCCACACATGACGGTCGCCCATATGGGTCTGGTTGTGCACGTAAAAACGCTGCGGCACGACGATATGCAGGTCTTCCTTCGCGCGCGTCATCGCCACATATAACAGGCGCCGTTCCTCGTCGATGTCCTCTTCGCTGCCGGTGCCGAGATCGGACGGGATACAACCGTCGACGCCGTTCAGCACGAACACGTTGCGCCACTCCTGCCCTTTCGCCGAATGAATCGTGGACAGGATCAGGTAGTCCTCGTCGATCAGCGGCACGCCGGATTCGTCGCTGGTGGCGTCGGGCGGATCGAGCGTCAGCTCGGTCAGGAAGCGTTCGCGCGACGCGTAGGTGCCCGCGATGCTTTCCATCTGCAGCACATCCGCGTGACGGATCGCCGCGTCCTCATGATTGCGCTCGAGATGCGGCTCGTACCAGCGCCGCACCATTTCGAACTCCGCCGGCCACGGCGTCTGCCGCCCGTACACGCTCGACATCAGCTTGACGAATGGATGCCAGTCCGCCTGCGCACGAGGGGGCGGCGCAAAGGCGGCCAGCGCGCCTCCGGCGCTACGGGGGAAATCGGCCGGATTGCCGGTGCCGGCCCGGGCCACGACGTCGTCCAGCACCTTCGCGGCGGTGGCGGGACCAATCCCCGGCAGCAATTGCACGACGCGAAAACCCGCGACACGGTCGCGCGGATTCTCCGCCCAGCGCAACACGGCGAGCACATCCTTGACGTGCACCGAGTCGAGAAACTTCAAACCGCCGAACTTCACGAACGGAATGTTGCGCCGGGTCAGTTCGATCTCGAGCGCGGCGCTGTGATGCGCGGCGCGAAACAGCACCGCCTGTGACTTGAGCTTGATGCCCTGCTCGCGCGCTTCGAGCACCTGTTCGACGATATAGCGCGCCTGATCCGCCTCGTCGGCGACCGTCACCAGACGCGGCCGCTGCGCCGAGGCGTTGTCGGTCCACAGATTCTTCGTGTAACGCTCGCTGGCAAGCTCGATCACCGCATTCGACGCCGCCAGGATCGGCCCGGTCGAGCGGTAATTGCGCTCGAGCGTGATCTGTCTCGCGGGCGGATCGAAATGTGTCGGGAAATCGAGAATGTTGCGCACGGTCGCGCCGCGAAACGAATAGATCGACTGCGCGTCGTCGCCGACCACGGTCAGGCCGCGGCCGTCCGGTTTCAGCGCGAGCAGGATCGATGCCTGCAGGCGGTTGGTGTCCTGATACTCGTCGACCAGCACGTGATCGAAGCGCGCCGACAGATCGGCCGCGATCGCCGGCTCCGCGGCCATATGCGACCAGTAGAGCAGCAGGTCGTCGTAGTCGAGCACGCTCTGCTTCTGCTTGGCTTCGACGTATGCGGCGAACAACATGCGCAGATCGGCTTCCCACTCGCGGCACCAGGGAAACGCGCTGTTGAGCACGTCGGCGAGCGACGCGCCGGTGTTCACGACGCGCGAGTAGATCGCAAAGCAGGCGCCCTTGGCCGGAAAGCGCCGCTCTTTCGCCGACAAGCCGAGCTCGTGGCGCACAAGATTCATCAGGTCGGCGGAATCCTCGCGGTCGTTGATCGTGAAGGCCGGCGCGAGGCCGATCAGATCCGCGTATTCGCGCAATAGCCGCGCACCCACGCTATGGAAAGTCCCGGACCAGGTCAGCCCTTGCGCGAGCGCGGCGCGCGCACCGAGCGCCGCACCGGCGATGCGCGTGACGCGGCGAATCATGTCGAGCGCGGCGCGGCGGGAGAAGGTCAGCAGCAGGATGCGGCGCGGATCGGCGCCCTTCACCACCAGATTGGCAACCCGGTGCGCCAGCGTGTTGGTCTTGCCGGAGCCGGCTCCCGCGATCACCAGCAGCGCGCCCGGCGGCGCGTTGGGACTGTCGGCGCCGTACTCGACGGCTTCGCGTTGCGCCTCGTTGAGCTTTGCCAGCCAGGCGGCGCAGTCGGTCCCGGTATCGGACGGTGGCGGAGATTCGGCGACGGAGAGCACAGTGGATTCGGGCCTGAGGTGGAATTGACGCGGCGACGCATACTGTATATCCATACAAGTATCGGAGACAAGCGACCCTTTTTTCCATTTCGCGCCCCAAAAAATGGTCCGCTCAAAATCCGGCAGCACGAGGACTTCCATTCAGGGCAAGCTTCTGGCTTATCATGCGAACCCTTTGCTTCAAGGTGCGAACGCCATGCCCAACCTCGATTTCACGCTGACCGGCGACTACGTCGAACTGCACAATCTTCTGAAGATAACGGGACTCGCCGACAGCGGCGGGTCGGCAAAAATGATGGTCGCGGACGGTGCGGTGACCGTCGACGGCCGGGTCGAAACGCGTAAGACCTGCAAAATCCGCGCGGGCCAGGTCGTGCTGCTTGGCGATACGCGCATCGCTGTGCACGAGGCCTGACACACTGCCGTGCCTCGCCTTGCCTCGCCGGTCCCGGACACGCTCGCTGCCGGAAACGCCGAGCCGGGGGCTGGCTATCGTGAACGCGAAGTCGACGACGGGCGGCCGACAGCCCGTCATCCAGGACATCGAGTCCGAAAACTCGGACGACCGCGCGCACCAAAATCGTGCCTCCTCCATCGACATCCCGGCGCCTAAGCAATAAGCTGTCAGTTTCGACAGACAAACAATCGGCTGACAGCCGCCCTACGCTCCCGGTAAGCCTCCGCATTCGCTACCTCACCGGCAGCGCGCAAGCCCCGCCAACCGGCCGGCCTGCGCCCTCCGCCACGCTGTCGCCCCTTCCGCTTCCAAGCGCTCCATGACTCAATCCGGCTTCACCCGGGTGGCCGCCCGGCCGCCGACCCTGACCCGCCACGCCGCCGACACCGCCCGGCTCGCCGCGCCGCTCGCCATCGCGCAACTGTCGCAAATGGCGATGGGCGTCACCGACACGATCCTGCTCGGCTCGCTCGGCCCCGACGCGCTCGCCGCCGGCGGCCTCGGCGCCAACCTGTTCTTCGTCGTGGTCACGCTGCTGCAGGGCGTGCTCACCTCCGTCAGCGTAAGCGTGTCGCACGCGCGCGGCGCGCAGGACGAAGGCCGCGTGCCGCATATCTACTGGACCGGTCTCGTGTTGTCGGTGCTGCTGTCGGTACCCGCGTTCTTCCTGCTGTCGTTCGCCACGCCGATCCTGCTGGCCTTCGGCGAACCCGCGCTGCTCGCGCACAACGTCGGCGAATACGCGGCGGTGCTGCGCTGGGGCTCGCTCGGCAGCCTGATCGGCGTCGGCCTGATGCGCTCGTTCCTGCCGGCCATCGGCGCGGCCAAGCGGCTCCTGTGGGTGTCGCTCGTCAGCGTGTTCGTCAACGGTTTTCTCAACTACGGGCTGATTCACGGCGTCTATGGACTGCCTCGCCTGGGCTTTCTCGGGTCGGCGGCGGCCACCTCGATCACCGTCTGGCTGAGCGCGCTCGTCCTGATGGCTTTGCTGCATCTGCGGCCGCGCTATAAACACTTCGTCGTCGCGACGCGGCCGAACGTGCCGTTGATGGGCGAATTGTTCGGCATCGGCTGGCCGGTCGCGATCACCTACGGCGTCGAATCGACGCTGTTCCTCGCCACCGGCCTGATGGTCGGCCTGCTCGGCGAATCGCAACTGGCCGCGCATCAGATCGCCTTGAACGTCGCCTCGGTGGCCTTCATGGTGCCGCTCGCGATCGGCCAGGCAGCCAATGTGCGGGTCGGCTACTGGTCCGGCGCCGGCCAGCCGCTCGCGGCGCGCCATGCCGGTTTCGTCGCGCTCGCGCTCGGCGTCAGCTTCATGACGCTGTCGGGCATCGTGCTGATCGCCGCGCCGCACTGGATCGTCGGCTTGTATCTGCATCTCGACGATCCGGCTAACAGCGCCACGGTGACGTTGGCGAGTTCGCTGCTCGGCGTGGCCGCGATCTTCCAGATCGTGGACGGCATGCAGACGGTTGGCTCAGGCTGCCTGCGCGGCCTGAAGGACACGCGCGTGCCGATGATCGCTGCGACGTTCGGATACTGGGTCATCGGATTTCCGACCGGTTACGTGCTGGCATTTCACTTCGGGCTGGGCGCTCGCGGTTTGTGGTGGGGACTCGCGGCCGGCCTCGCGAGCGTCGCGCTGCTGATGACGCTGCGCTTTCACAAACTGAGCCTGCGGCGCGTGCCGGTCACGCCCGGCGCGCCGCCTGCCCCGTTGGTCTGAGGTCGACCCGAGATCGGCCTGAACCAGGCAACTCGCGGATGGTTGCACCCGCAACCATCGTTTCCCGGCAATCGGGCAGCGGCGCTTTGGCAAAAAGCACGCGCATCCGCGCGAGCCCACTCGCGCGCCTCGCGAAGGCACGCGGCGCATCCGGATCATACGGACGTACGGAAACTCACACGCGTGATTCCCCTTAGAATGGATTTCCAGACAGCGTGAGCACGCCACCCGCGCTGCCGCCATGAGAGGCGTGCAATCAAGGGAGACACAGCGTGTCGTGGCATCAACATCAAGATCAGGCCGCACCGCACCGCACGTGCGTGTTCAGCGCGGCGCGCTGGAAATCCTCCGCCCCGAAGAACGTCACGCGCTCCGAAGGAGGTCCCACGCCCCACTGGAAATCCGCGTGGGAGAAGACGAGACATTTCTTCCTGCTGTTCTGCGCAACGGCATTTCTGACCGCTTGCGCGACCAGGCCGCCCGCCACCGCGTTCGACCGTCCGGTCACCCACGCACTGCCTGTCACCGAAACAACGCCGCTTCACACGGCGCTCGCACCGCTCGAAGCCGCGCATCCGAACGAGTCCGGCTTCCGGGTACTGTCGAGCGGCACCGACGCCTTGCAGATGCGCATCGCGCTCGCCCGCGCGGCGACGAAAACCCTCGATATGCAGTACTACATCGCCAACGAGGACACCACCGGCAAGCTGCTGCTCGGCGCGGCGCTTTACGCAGCCGACCACGGTGTGAAAGTGCGCATGCTGGTCGACGATCTGAACTTCAAGGACATCGACCGTACGATGGCGGGTCTGAACTCGCACGACAACATCGATATCCGCGTTTTCAATCCGTTCGGCAGCGCGCAGGAAGGCATGTTCGAACGCACTACGAACCTGTTCACGCAGATCGGCCATTTCACGCGCCGCATGCACAACAAGTCGATGATCGCCGACAACCAGTTGGCCATCGTCGGCGGCCGCAACCTCGGCGACGAGTATTTCAGCGCCAGCGAAACGCTGCAGTTCCGCGACCTCGACGTGCTGGCCGCCGGACCGATTACCGCCGACGTCTCCGCCAGTTTCGACGACTACTGGAACAGCAGCATTGCCTACCCGTTGCGAGTTCTGAACAAACAGAAGTTCGAGGCGAAAGAACTCGACCAGACCCGCGACGAGTTACGCCGGCACTGGCGCACCAACGCCGATCCGTACAACGCGAAGCCGCTGAACGCTACGCCGCTCGCCTCGCAGATTGCCCAGGACCAGCTCGGCCTGACGTGGGCGCCGGCCGAATTCAAGGCAGACCTGCCGGAGAAAATCGAACATCCTTCGCCGAACTACGTTAGCCCTCCGATGCAGCGATTGGCCGAACTGATGCACGACGCGCAGAAAGATTTCCTGATCATTTCGCCCTACTTCGTCCTGCACGAGGCCGGCGTCAAAGCAGCCGGCGAACTGACGCATCGTGGCGTCCGCATTGCCGTGCTGACCAACTCTCTCGCCGCGACCGACGCGGTGGCGGTGCAAGCCGGCTATAGCCCCTTCCGCGTGCCGCTGTTGCAGCAGGGCGTGGAACTCTATGAATTCAAACCGCAGCAGGACACACCGCGCACCGATCTCAACGGTTCGCGCTCGCGAGCCAGCCTGCACGCAAAAACCTATGTCATCGATCATAAGATTCTGGTGGTCGGCTCGATGAATCTCGATCCGCGCTCGGCCAATCTGAACACCGAGCAGACGCTGGTCATCCATAGTCCGCCGCTCGCCGAACAGGTCGCGCAGATGTTCGCACACGCCATCGCACCCGAAGCAAGCTATCGCGTCACGCTCGCTGACGCAGCGCAACTCGCCTATCTGCGCTCGATCGGCGCGCCCCTCTCGCCGCTCGTCTGGACCGACGTCGAAGATGGCGCGCGCCGCACCTATATCTTCGACCCACAAGCCGGTTTTTACCGGAACGCGCTAACGGGTCTATTCTCCTTATTGCCTGTCAACGCAGAACTTTGAAAAGCGGAGTTGAACCATGACCGAAGACGTACGAATGGAGCGTGACACATTCGGTGAAATCGCCGTGCCGAACGCTCGTCTATGGGGCGCGCAGACCCAGCGCTCGCTGCAGAATTTCCGCATTTCGTCCGAAAAGCAATCGCCCGAACTGATCACCGCGCTGGCCGTCATCAAGCGCGCCGCCGCCGAGGTCAACCAGGGTCTGGGCGTGCTCGACGAGAGCAAGGCGATGGCAATCATGCAGGCGGCCGACGAGATCATCGACGGCAAGCACCCGGACGAGTTTCCACTCGCGGTCTGGCAAACCGGCTCCGGCACGCAGACCAACATGAACCTCAACGAAGTGATCGCGAATCGGGCAAGCGAGCTGCTCGGCGGCGAGCGCGGCGAAGCGCGCAAGGTGCATCCGAACGACGACGTCAATCGCGGCCAGTCGTCGAACGACGTGTTTCCGACGGCGATGCACGTGGCCGCCGCCTATGCGATCGTCAAGCATCTGCTGCCCGCGCTGAAGACACTGCGCGCGACGCTCGACGGCAAGGCGAAAGCCTTCGCCGGCGTCGTCAAGATTGGCCGCACGCATCTGCAGGACGCCACGCCGCTGACGCTCGGCCAGGAGTTCTCCGGCTACGTCGCGCAGCTCGATCAAGGCATCCGTCATGTGGAATCGGCGTTGCCGCATCTGTATGAACTCGCGCAGGGCGGCACGGCGGTCGGCACGGGGTTGAACGCGCATCCGCAATTCGCGGACAAGGTGGCGGCCGCGATCGGCCAGCTGACCGGCTTGCCGTTCGTCTCGGCGCCGAACAAATTCGAAGTGATGGCCGCGGCCGATGCGCTGGTGTTCGCGCACGGCGCGTTGAAGACGGTGGCGGCGAGCATGAACAAGATTGCCAACGACATCCGCTGGCTCGCGAGCGGTCCGCGCTGCGGTCTCGGCGAACTGTCGATTCCGGAAAACGAACCGGGCAGCTCGATCATGCCGGGCAAGGTCAATCCGACCCAATCCGAAGCGTTGACGATGCTGTGCGCACAAGTATTCGGCAACGACGTCGCGGTGAATATCGGCGGCGCGAGCGGCAACTTCGAGTTGAACGTGTTCCGGCCGATGATCGCGCACAACGTGCTGCAATCGGTCCGCCTGCTCGCCGACGGCGCGCACAGTTTCAACGACAACTGCGCGGTGGGCATCGAGCCGAATCGCGAGCGCATCGATACGCTGCTCAACGAATCGCTGATGCTGGTGACGGCGCTCAATCCGCACATCGGCTACGACAAGGCTGCGCAGATTGCGAAAAAAGCCCACAAGGAAGGCACGACGCTGAAGGCGTCAGCGCTCGCGCTCGGCTATGTCACCGAGCAGCAGTTCGACGAATGGGTGCAGCCGAAGGATATGGTCGGGCATTCGGCGGGGTGATCGCCGATGGGATCGGCCGGGGATCGGCCGGGGGTTGGCCGGGGGTTGGCCGGTCCGGCAGATTGGCCGGCGTGATTGCAAATAGCAGGACGCGCGGACGCGATGTTCGCGCGTCCTGTGCATGCCTCCGGCAAGCGGCGGCACATCCCCGCAGAGCGGGCCGCCGCCTCGCGAGGCGCCGCTTAAACCTTCCCCTGCGCCACTTCCTCCGGCTTCAGTTCGACAATCGCGTCGAGCGCGTCCTTTACGTCCATCGCGTACTTGGCGAGACGCTTCTGTTCGTCCGTTTCCGGCACGAATGCGGGCACGGGCACCGGGTGGCCGTTCTCGTTGACGGCCACCATCACCACCAGGCAGTCCGTGGTTTGCAGCAGCTCGCCGCCTTTGGGATCGCCTGCCTGCACCGACACATGGATGTGCATGCTGGTACGGCCCGTCGCCACGACCCGCGCACGTAATTCAACCAGGTTGCCGACCAGAATCGGCCGGCGGAAGCGAATATTGCCGACGCTGACCGTCACGCAATAGCGCCCCGACCATACCGCCGAGCACGCGTACGCGGTTTCGTCGATCCATTTCATCAACGCGCCGCCATGCACCTTACCGCCGAAGTTGACCGAGCTGGGCTCGGCCAGAAAGCGGAAGGTCGTTTCGGAACGGTCCAGGGGCGCTAAGGCAGGGGTGCTCATCTTGACTCCGGTCGATCGGACGCATTTAAAGGAGGCGATTATACGAGCGCAATATTGACTCCGTCGTGGATCGGCCGGGGTGATGCTGCCGAATTTCGGCCCGGACGAGCGCCGCGCTTTCGTTTCGCTGTCGACCGACAGCCCTCCCGGTCGCTTTGGAATGCTGGGCGCCTCTGTCAGTTGCTCTCGGTCGCCGACGGCTACCCAGCTTGCTACGCTCTCCCGGCTAACCGTGCCATTTAGCTCGCCTCGGCAACCGAAGGAACCGTCGCTCGCCGCGGCACGACCGCCGACTCGAAGCGCTCCCGATACTCCAGCGGCAATACCCCGAAGCGTCGCACAAAGGCGCGCCGCAAGTTCTGCTCGCTGCCGAAGCCACAATCGAGCGCGATCCGCTTGAGCGGCCGACGCGATTCCGCCAGCACCCGCGCGGCCGCCTCCAGACGCAGTGCCGACACCGTTTTAGCCGGCGTGCGGCCAACTTCGTCGACGTAGCGACGCGCGAAAGTCCGCGGACTCATCTGTGCGCGCTCGGCCAGCCGCTCGACCGACAGGTCGTCGCGCAAATGGGCCGTCATCCAGCTATGCAACGCTTCGAACGGCCCGCCCGCCGAAGCCTGCGCTGCCAGTGCCGCGCTGAATTGCGACTGGCCGCCGGGCCGCTTCATGAACACCACCAATCGCCGCGCCGCCTGCATCGCGACCGCGTGGCCGACATCTTCTTCGATCAGCGCCAGCGCCAGATCGATGCCCGCCGTCACACCTGCGGATGTCCAGACGGCGCGGTCTCCGCCACCATGGCCCGCGTCGCGGATGAAGATGGGATCGGCATCCACCTGCACGTTGGGAAAACGGCGTGCGAGATGCGGCGCATCGCGCCAATGGGTGGTCGCGCGGCGGCCGTCGAGCAGGCCTGCCGCCGCCAGATAGAAGGCGCCCGTGCAAACTGAGCATATGCGCCGTGCCTGCGGCGCACGACGCTTGATCCACGCGACGAGTTCCGGCTGCAACGTGCAGTGTTCGTCGATCGGGACGCCGGGGACGATCAGCGTGTCGATCGGCTGATCGTCGAGCGAATCCAGCCGTTGCGTGACGACCGGCAGACCCGGGAAGGTCTGCAACACGCCGCCGTCGATCGACGCGACGGTCGTGCGATAGGCGACAGGCTCGGCGGCGTTGCCGTTTGAGTCGGCTGATCCGCCTGATCCGCCTGATCCGCCTGATCCGCCTGATCCGCTCGGTCCGTCCGGACCGTTGGCCCGGCCGACACCGGCCGCGGCCGCCATAGTCAACTCAGCGCGCCAGAACGCCTCGAGCGGCCCGCACGCATCCAGCAGCACAAGATCAGGAGCGACCGCGAAAACGATATGACGTGCAGCCATCAGGAAACCCCTTCCGCGAATTGCCGCTTTCTCGACCACGCATACGCGAGCGTAGCCAACGCCGCCATCCCGAGCAGCGGAAAAATCGCGGCATTGATCGTCGCCCAACCGAAGCGCGCCAGCAATTGCCCGGCGAACAGCGAGCCCAGCGCGGAAAATGCAAAGGTCGTGAATTCGCTGGTCGCCTGCGTCTTGGCCCGCTCAGAGGGCCGGTACGATTGCGCGAGCAGCGTCGATCCGCCGACGAACATGAAATTCCACCCCACGCCGAGACATGCCAGCGCTGCGTAGAAGTGCGGCAGATCGGTCGAGCGCAGCGCCAACACACCGCACAGCGCCGACAGCGCGATCCCCGCGCCGATCACCGGCAACACGCCGAAACGCCTGATCAGCCGCGCGGAAAACAGCGACGGCGCGAACATGCCGACGAGGTGCCATTGGATGATCGCCGCACCGTCGCCGATCGTGTGGCCGCATGCGACCGCCGCAATCGGCGTCGCGGTCATCACGAACATCATCACCGCGTAGCCGAGCGCATTGTTGGCGAGCGCCGCGGCAAAGATCGGCTGCCGTACGATTTCGCCGAGCGGCCGCGCCGGTTCGTGCGTCGCGGCCGCGCCCGCGAACGGTGCGGCGTCGCGATAGAGCAGCGCCAGCATGGCAATCGACGCGAGCCCGAAACCGGTGACAAGCGCATAGGAACCGGCGAACGCAACCGGCGCGAGCCAGTCCTTGCTCCAGGCGGCGAGAAGCGGACCGCAAACGGCCGCCACCACGCCGCCGGTGAGCACCGTCGAAATCGCGCGGCTTTTGCCTTCGATTCCGACAGCATCCGCAGCCGCCAGCCGGTAGTACTGCGCGAACGCCTGGAACACACCGACGGTCGCCGTGCCGGCGCAGAACGCCCAGAAGCTGTGATGAAAGATCGCCCATACGGAGACAGCCCCGCCCAGCGCGCCGACGCCCGCGCCGAGCACGAAGCCCGCGCGCCGGCCGATGCGCGCCATCAGGAACGACGCGAAGATGGTGGTGAGTGCGGCGGCGACGGTAATCAGCGAAAACGGCAGTGTCGCGAGCGCCTTGTCGTCGGCAAGCGTGTAGCCGACCAGACCGGTCAGGGTCAGATCGATCGAGACGGAAGAGGTATAGAGCGCCTGGCAGACTGCCAGCACGCGCGCGGCGCGTCGGCCATGCGGATCGGCGTGGCCGGCGCCGGGTTGAGCGGCGGCAAACGAGGAAGCAGCGGAGGAAGCAGCGGAGGAAACGGGGGAAGAAGCAGTGGGTGGCGGCATCGGCAGGCCTCGGACGGTAGGAGTAGCGATGCTCAGATCGTCACATGGCTGAAGGTGGCAGGAATGACAATGATGCATCAATTCCAGCCAGACGCCACGCTCGCCCATCTGACAAGGTAGCCGCGCTCGCCTCGCGCTTACTTGCGGACCGTAACGCCTTCGTCAATCGTGCCGTACATCGTGATGCTGCCCGTGCCCGCACCCGAACTCGAGCCGGAACCGCTCTGCGCGCACGCGCTGAACAGCAAAACCGCGGCAGCGGCGGCAAAAAGACATTTCATGACAACGTGTTCCCGCAAAGACAGGGTTCGATTCTAGCCTGGCGGGTCAGCACAACGCCAAAGCGGCTCCGTGGCGACATCGAAACACCGAAATACCGACCGGCCAAAGCACCGACGCCCGCACAAGCCCTCGCTGCCTGCCGGATTTTCGTAGCCACCGCATTCGACGATTCACGCTAAGCTGAAACATCGAATACGACAGCCAGATACAGTGGACTGCATGGCGCCCTGCCCGCGCCACCAACCGGAGACGCCTCATGCCCACCGCCTTCACGGACGAACAGAACCACTTCCCCGGCTTGAGCCGAATTGGCGCGCTGCTCGCCGACCCCGGCCGCGCCGCGATGCTGTGGTCGCTGATGGACGGCAGCGCCCGCCCGGCGGGTGAGCTGACAATGATCGCCGGACTCTCGCCGTCGGCGGCCAGCGCGCATCTGGCGCGTCTGACTGACGGCGGTTTGCTCGCGCTCGAAGTACGCGGCCGGCATCGCTATTTCCGGATCGCCTCGCCGGATATCGCCGCGTCCATCGAAGCGCTCGCCAACGTCGCGCAGGTCAGCGCGCCGCAACGAGCCGTGCCGCGTCCGGTACGCACTGTGCCGGTCGACATGCGCTACGCCCGCACCTGCTACGACCATATGGCCGGCGAACTGTCGGTGCGGGTGTTCGAGCGGCTGGTTGGGCGCGGCCTGCTGACGCTGCACGGCTCGTCGCTCGAAGCCACTGCCGACGGAGCCGCCCGTTTCGCCGAGTGGGGCATCGACCTGTCCGCCCAGAAGAGCCGCCGGCGCCGCTTCGCCTGCACCTGTCCCGACTGGAGCGAGCGGCGTCCGCACCTGGGCGGCGCGCTCGGGGCCGCGCTGCTCGAGTCGTGGTCGGCGCATGGCTGGGTCGAGCGCACCGAGCGACCCCGGATCTTGCGCATCACCCCGGCAGGCCACCGCCATTTCGACACGTTTCTGGCTGCTTGAGCCACTCCTAACTGATTGACGCGATTACAGAATTTGCGCAATCAGCTTACGAAAAGCCTTATCGAGACCCGTATCGAGACCTTTTGTTACACGCTCGTGAGGGAGCCTTACAAAAGTGCGGGCCTTGAAACAAAGCGTACGGGTAGAGTGACTCTCACGGATGCAGCACAATGCGCGTCCGTCGGAGATAAATCATGAGAACAGTGGCCACACCCCAACAATCGAAACGCCGGATCACCGGCTACACGCTGATCGCCGCCGCGGCTTTCCTGTTCGCGGCGCAAGCCACCTTTGCACAGGAAGCCGAACAGGCGCCGCCGGGGGCTGCGTCGCAGAGCGCCGATCCACCCGGGCGTGTTGCGCGTCTGAACTACACGGCCGGCGCCGTGACCACCGAGCCGGCCGGCGCAACCGACTGGTCGTACGCACAGATCAATCGCCCGCTCACCACCGGCGATCAGTTGTGGAACGATCAGAATGCGCGCTCCGAACTTCACATCGGGTCGACGGCAGTGCGCCTCGGCCAGTCCACCAGCCTCGACATCCTCAATCTCGACGACAACAGCGCGCAACTGAAGGTCGCGCAGGGCACGTTGTCGGCACGCGTGCGCGAACTGGCGCCGGGCTCGTCCTATGAAATCGACACGCCGAATCTGGCGCTCGGCCTGAACGGCCCCGGAGACTATCGCGTCGACGTCGCGCCGGACGGCAGCAGCACCACCGTCACCGTGCGCAGCGGCAGTGCAACCGTGTACGGCGACAGCGGCCAGGTGCCGGTCGCGGCCGGCCAGCAGATCCGCTTTGCCGGCACCAACCTGCAACAGGTCGCCGACAACGGCACGCCCGGCCTCGATGGCTTCGATCAATGGGCGGCGAGCCGCGACGCCGCGGAAGACCGCTCGGTGTCGGCGCGCTATGTGTCGCGCGACATCCCCGGCTATCAGGACCTCGACGCCAACGGTACGTGGCGCAGCAGCCCGCAGTACGGTGAAGTGTGGGTGCCGCGCGCGACCCCGGCCGGCTGGGCGCCTTACCACGACGGTCACTGGGTATGGCAAGCGCCGTGGGGCTGGACGTGGGTCGACGACGCGCCGTGGGGCTTCGCGCCTTACCACTACGGCCGCTGGGCTTACGTCGACGACTCGTGGGCGTGGGTGCCGGGACCGGTCGTGGTCAGCGAGCCGCCCGTCTATGCGCCCGCGCTGGTTGCCTTCGTGGGCGGTGGTGGCGGCGGGGTCGATTGGGGGGTGAGTCTGGCGATCGGCGGCGCAGTCGCGGCCGGCGTCGCGTGGTTCCCGCTGGGCCCGGGCGAACCATGGCACCCGCACTGGGGCGACCACGATCATTGGAGTCCGGGTTACTACAACCGCGTCAACAACACGACGGTCGTCAACAACTACAACCGTAACGTGACGAATGTGAATGTGACCAACATTCACAATACGTACATCAACTATCGCGCGCCAGGCGGCGTGACCGCGGTGCCGGCGACGGCCTTCGTGCATGGTCAGTCGGTCGGTCGCTTCGCGCAGAAGGTCGATCCGCAGCAATGGCGCAACGCGCAGATCAATCCGGGCGGTCCGGGAATCGCGCCGGTCAAGGAAAGCTTCGGTCCGGGCCTGCGTAACGCGAACTACCGTCCGCCGGCCGGCGTGATGGCGCGTCCGGTGGTCGCGACGCGCAGTCCGGCTGTGCCGGCGGCCTACCACGACAGTCTCGCGCAACGCTTCGCGCAGAGCGGCGGACGGGTGCCGGGCGCGGGCGAGCCAATCGTGCGAACCTCGGTGCCGGCTCACATGACGAGCGCTCCGGGGGCGATGCCGGCGCAGAACGTTCGGGTCGTGCAGTCGCATATGGCCGGACGGACGCCGGGCGCGGCGCCGGGTGCGCCGGGAATGCCGGGTGGGCCTAATGGCATGCAGCAGGCGGGGCAGCGGCCGGGCGAAGCGCCGGTCAACGGTCAATCGCAGCGTGGCGGCGAACCGCAAGCGCGGCCAGGCATGCCGCCGCAAATGGCCAACGTGCGCCCGCAGCCCAGCGGGGCAGATCATCCGTCGAATGGCGTGCCGCGTCCGCCGCAAGCGAACGGCGGCAATCCGAACGCTTACGCGCAGCAGCACGGCGCGCCGGCCCAAGGGGGCCAGCAACCGGGCGCGGAAGGACGGCACGAGCCTGCATGGACGCAACCGCACACGCCGATGGCCCAGCAGGCACAGCAACGTGGCGCCCCGCAGGAACAGGTTCGTCCAGGGGTTCGTCCGGAGCAGCAACAACAGGCTCAGCGCCAGCCTGAAGCGCAGCCGCAGCGCACGCCTGAAGTACGGGGACAGTCGCAGGAACCCCGTCCGCAGGCGGCGCAGGAGGCGCAGCAGCAACCGCGTCAGGAGTTCCGTCCGCAGCCGCAACAGGAGCAACAGCCACGTCCTCAACCGCAACCTCAGCAGGTGCAGCAGCCGCGCCCTCAACCGCAACCTCAGCAGGTGCAGCAGCCGCGCCCTCAACCGCAACCGCAGCAGGTGCAGCAGCCGCGTCCTCAACCGCAACCTCAGCAGGTGCAGCAGCCGCGCCCTCAACCGCAACCTCAGCAGGTGCAGCAGCCGCGCCCGGAACCGCGTCCGCAGCAGGTACAGCAGCCACGCCCTGAACCGCGTCCGCAGCAGGTACAGCAACCGCGTCCTCAACCGCAACCTCAGCAGGCGCAGCAACCGCGTCCTCAACCGCAACCTCAGCAGGCGCAGCAACCGCGTCCTCAACCGCAACCGCAGCGTGCGGAACAGCCGCGTCCCCAGCCGCAACCGCAGCACGCCGAGCAGCATTCGGGCGGCGGCAATCGTGACGAGCATCACAAAAGCTGAAGCTGACGCACCCAGCTGGATTAGCTGACAACCTGACGGTCAGACGCCGGCAAGAAAAAACCCCCGCGATGCGAATCGCGGGGGTTTTTCTTTGAGCATTCGAGCGTCTGGGCAGGCTGCAAGCAGACGCTCAGACCGCCTTCAGACCGCCATCGGCGCTGTGAGCGGCTCGTGATGCCGGTAGCCGACCAGCGAGAAATCAGACGGCTCGATCTTCTCGAGCCATTCCGGCTCGTACACCCCGGTTTTCGCATAGTCCGGCACACGGTCCGAGATCGCGAAGGCGGGGCTTTCGTACGGTTCGCGCGTGAGCTGTTGCTGCAGCATGTCGAGCTGGTTCTCGTAGATGTGCGCGTCGCCGATAAAGTAGGTGAACCAGCGCGGTGTATAACCCGTCAGCCGGCCGACCAGATGCAGCAACGCCGCGCCTTCGGTCAGATTGAACGGCGTGCCAAGGCCGACATCGTTGCTGCGAATGTACAAACAGAGCGAAATTTCACGGCGCGCGACATTCGGCAGGAACTGATAAAGCAGGTGGCAAGCCGGCAGTGCGATCTGGTCCAGCACGGCGGGGTTCCAGGCATGAAACAAAATTCGCCGGTCGGCAGGGTTCTGCATGATCGTGTCGAGACACTGCCGCAACTGGTCGATCGCTTTATACAGCAGCACTTTGCGGCTGCCCTCTTCCTCGAATTCCGTCACCACCCGGAAACCACGCGCCGTGGCGTCGGCCAGTTGCGCGCCGGCGTCCGCGTCCAGCACCTTATAGGCCGGCCACTGGCGCCACTGCACGCCGTACACGTCGCCGAGGTCGTCGGGACCCTGACGATACGGATTGGCGAGCCATTGCGGATTCTGATTGGCGTTCGCGTCCCACACCTTGCAGCCGAGATCGCGAAAATCCGCGGCGCTGCGCGAAGCGCGCAGAAAGCCGACCAGCTCGCCCACCGCCGACTTGAACGCCAGTTTTTTCGTGGTAACTGCGGGAAAGCCCTGCTGGAGGTCGAAGCGCAACATCGCGCCGGGCATGCTGATCGTGCGGATGCCGGTGCGGTTCTCCTGCCACGTGCCGGTGTCGAGAATCGTGCGGACGAGGTCGAGGTATTGTTTCATGCGGGTTCCTTCGACGCGGCGCGCCCCTGGGAAAGGGGCATGCGCCACGGAGATTGAGCGGAAAACCCGATTTTAACAAGCGTAGCCGGGCGACGCCCGGTCGAGGCGCGCCCGCGGAGAAAATATCGGTGCGAAAGCCCGTCAGAGATGCGGCACCGAGGCCGGCAACTCGCCGTGCGGCGCGACCAGCGGTTCGCCTTCCATATGGCGCATACCGTGTGAGCACAGCAGGCGATACAGCGTCACGCGCGAAATGCCGAGTTCCTGGGCGGCGTCGCCGAGACGGCCGCGATGACGCAGCAGCGCGAGTTCGATAGCCTGGCGTTCGGCCGCTTCGCGCGCCTGCGCGAGCGAGACCGGCACGATCTCCACATACTCGGCCAACTCGAGGTCACGGGCCGTGATCGCGCGCCCTTCCGACATCACGATGGCGCGCCGCACGCGATTGATCAACTCGCGCACGTTGCCCGGCCAGCCGTAGTTATGCAGCGCCGCGATGGCGTCGGGCGCGAAACCGCGCAGACGGCGGCTTGCATCTTTCTTGAAACGTTCCAGCATGTGCCGCGCAAGCAGTTCGATATCCTTACCACGTGCGCGCAACGGCGGTTCGTCGATTTGCAGCACGCACAGACGGTGATACAGGTCGGAGCGGAACCGCCCTTCGATCATCGCAGCGGTCATGTCCACGTGCGTTGCCGAGATGATGCGCACGTCGACGTCGACCGAACCGTGACCGCCGAGCCGCTCCACCTTGCGTTCCTGCAGGAAGCGCAGCAGGCTCGCCTGGCTTTCGAGCGGCAGATCGCCGATTTCGTCGAGAAACAGCGTGCCGCCGTTGGCCGCCTCCACGCGGCCGATCTTGCGCTGATTGGCGCCGGTAAACGCACCGCGCTCATAGCCGAACAGTTCGGATTGCAGCAAATGCGGGGGAATCGCACCGCAGTTGATCGGCACAAAAGGCGCATTGCGGCGTGCTGAGCGTTCGTGGATCGCGACCGCGGTCAGTTCCTTGCCGGTGCCCGATTCGCCTGAAATAAACACCGGCGCGTCGGTCATCGCCACTTTGCGGATCGAACGGAACAGCGCGAGCATCGCGTCGCACGAACCGACCATTTCGCCTTCGGCGCCTTGCGAACCGTCGTTCGATGCCGGCTCGCCGAGCGAGATCATGCCGTAGGCGTGACCGACCGAATCGACGATCCTGTCGCCCGAGGAAGGCACCGTTACATAGTCGAAACAATAGTCCCGCACGAGCCGGCGCAGGGCCGCGTCCTGCAATTGTCCGGGGGTGGTCGCCGCGACCCAGCCGACGTTCGGCATGGTCAGGCAAGACTCGAAGGCGGCAATTTCGTGCGGCTGAAAATCACTGGACAAATCAAGCAGGCCGCCCGCCGCCATTCCGGCGCGAACGGCACGGCGAACATCGCGCGCCGATCCCACGACCTCGACATGCCAGCCGCGCTGATGGAAACGCGTATTCAGTTCCGCGCTCGGATCGCGTGAAACGTAAATCAGTTGCCGCGTTGCGGGTTCCATTATTCAGATCCTCTCGTCAACGAACGTTAAGGATGACGCACGCACCTGAACTGCGGTTCAGACACGCTGACTCGTTCGGGATTCGCGATTTAGCAAAAACCGAACGGCCATTCCATTCCGTGCGGACAGCTGATCCCCAAGAAAGCGGCGTGTGTGTTTGAGACGGCCCGTTAGCGGGCTTTTTTAAATCTGAAGCTGTTTTCGAGAGCTTACTATACGCGCGCCACTTGGAAAACAATTATGCGAATTTAATCGGAGACTCCTTGCCCAGCAAGGCCAAGCGGGCAATAGAGAGTTATTCAGCTTATGAATAAAAGCATTGTGGAAGCGCTTTTCCTGGCGTTCACCCCAAGGTACCCCATACCGTCCGATTTAACGAATTACAGGTATTTTATGCCTGCCGTTTCAGCGCTGAAACGTTTTTGTACGATTTCTTACCTGTTACTCCTCGGTATGCGGGTCACATCCAGATGCACCAATGGATTGCGACTCATGGCACACGTTTCGCTAAATGCTGTGCACCAAGGAGACACATCATGCGACTCGTTTTCCGCATCGACCTGAGCAGCATTGCACCTTGCGCCGCACTATGCGCCGCCGCGGTGACCTTGACCGTGCTGTCCGCTGGCGTCAATGCACAGGAATCCGCACTCCCTCAGTCCGCCACGATGGCCGAAACCGCCGATGCCGGTTCCGCCACCCTCGCGAGCTCGACGCTCGCAGCGGTGGCCTCGCCGACTACGACGGTCACGACGGCCACCCCGGCCACAGATACGGCGAACGTCGCCACGATGGACAACACCGCCGCCCGCACGGACGACAGCACCACGTCGCACAGCGATCTGGCCGGCAACGCGCTGAGCATTCCCGCCGAGACCGCGTCCGTGAACGATCTCGTGCTGGACGACCAGGCGCTGTCCCGTCAGCGCGGCGGCTTCGGCGGCATGTTGATGGTCTCCACCACGCCGCAGCTGATGCGCGGCTTCAACAACGGCGGCAACGGCGTGACGCTGTGGGACGAAATCGCCCCGCCGTCGCAGTTGCCGGTCCCCGTCGACGTCGCCCGCTCCGCGCAAGGCAATGTCACGAGCTACCAGAGAAATTAGCACGACGACCTGCTCGCTGCTCAAGACCGCACCGACCGATCGTTCGCCCGCAAGGAACTGACATGAACGCCTCAACCCAGAAGCCGAGTGGCCGCCGCCCGTGCGCGGCCCTGCTGTCCGCGCTGCTCGGCGTGCTCGCTGCCGGCGCCGTGACGAGTGCCGCCGCGCAGCAGTTGACCCAGCCGGGCAACCTGGTCGTCGAGCGTGACATCACGCCGCGCGATGCGTTCGTGCCGGTGCCGAAGAGCCAGGACCCGATCGCCGTCCAGGTTCAAACCTTCCCGAGGCAGACCTTCGATGCCGCGATCGGCACGATGGCAAGCGATCTCGACCTGAATGGCGCACACGGCACCACCGGCATCTCCAGCAACGGCTTCATGCCGTCCCTGGTCGGCGCCAACGGCATCGAACACATGCTGGCGGGCAACAACAACGTCCCGGTCGGCGCGGTCGCCAGCTTCGGCGGCGCAGGTGGAATCGGCAGCTCGGTCGCCCAGTCGGTCAGCAGTGCACTCGCCCCCTTGGGCGCCGCTCTAGGAGCTATGAAATGACAACCTCACGCGCACCGGCCAGGCGCTTTCCGTCACGCAAACAGTCGCGCTGGCCCCTGCTCGCCTGGGCATTGCTCGGCTGTGCGAGCTTCGCAGTCCATGCCCAGACGCTACCGGCCCAGATCGACGCGGAGTCGCTGATCGGCAAAGGCGCGGTCAACGGCGCCGCGGGGGTCATCTCCATCAACGAGACCTCCGGCCTCGATAACGCACAAGCGAATCAAGGCGTGTTCACCAACGGATCCACGCCTATCAACCTGATCGGCAGCTTGCAGAGCGCGGACACGAACGCCCGGACGGCGGGCGCGAAGAGCACGATCGGCAGCAATGCATTTTCAAACACCTCTGGCCTTATCGAAGTGAATCAGTCGGCGGGTGTAGGGAATCTCCAGCGGAACAGCGCCTTGATCGGCTCTGGACCGGTTGGAGCGGAGATCGTAGCGGATGGGGTGCTATCCGCTACGACCGCCAAGGGCGGAGGTCTGGGAAGGTCTGGCGACAACCACGACGCACGCGAGGTGTCCATCGGTCAGGACGCGCTCAAGAACGTCAGTGGAATCGTCCAGATCAACCAGACAGCCGGCTCAGGTAACGTCAGTTCAAACAGTTTTGTGCTCCGTCCCCCGGCGGGCACCTTTTTCTAACGAGCCACACTCTTTTTCGGAGCGTCATCATGAAGCGCACTCTCATTGCAGCGGCTGTCCTTTCGACGATGGCAGCAACTTCGGCTTACGCGGAAGGATGCACGGCCGGCTGCGACCCAGCTGAGCTCTTTACGGCAACGAACGTCTACACCGACATCGGCGAATTCGGCTTCATTACGCTGCGCGGACACGTCGACGTGTCGAGCAGTTCCGGCGCCACGGTCAACAACACGCAGAACGTCAACATCGGTGGCGTCGACATGAAGACCCCGCCGCAGAGCTACACCAGCGGCAAGGTGACCACGACGATCGATACGACCAAGTCCTGGTTCAACGGCAGCGGCGGCGGCTCGAACTTCGCTGTTCATGCGTCGTACAGTGCGGGCTCGTTTGCTGAAGGCTCGCAAGAGCAATCGGCTGCGGCTTATGCACAAGGCCAGAGCTTCAGCGAAAGCAGTGGCTTCAAGCAAGGCTATCAAGCCTCGTATGCCGGCGGCAATCACCTCAACACCCACAACAGTGCGAACGGCTATCTGGCAGCCGGCTTCATCGCCGGCATCGGCGGCGGCAATGGCGTGATCTTCGGCGGGGTCGCGGCAGGTTTCGCCGCTGCGCTGAACACGCATTCCTCGGATAACTACGGCGGCTACTTCGCCGAGCAGTCTTCGGGCCACCAGTCCGCATGGGGACAAGAACATTCGTCCGGCTACTTCGCCCAGGCCGCGGAACAAAGCGCCTCCGGCTACTACAAGGCCAGCCACGTCTCCGCGAGCGCCAACGCATGGGGCTGGAGCGCGCATGACAGCATCAGCGCGGGCACCGTGAACGTCTACGGCAGCATCACCGAGCACATCAACACCGAAAAACCGACGGTGATGTCTGCCTCGATCGGCGACGGCGCACTGAAAGGCGCAAACGGCAACATCGGCGTCAACATGGCCACTGGTGTCGACAACGCGCAATCCAATGACGCCGCTCTGTCCAACATGGACGTCGGCCCCGTATTCGGCACTGCGCAGATCTACTCGACGCAGGCGTCGACGGGCAAGGCGAAGATCGGCGACTTCAACTTTACCGCCAGCGTCGGCGCAGACGTGCTGAAGGGCGCGATGGGCAACATCGGGGTGAACGTGGCGTCGGGTGTCGGCAACGTGCAAAACAACAGCCTCGCCGCCTCGGCCACCACGGATAGCAGCAGCGGCGGCATGGGCTGGGGTCATAACAAAGGCGGGAAGGACGGCGGCGAAGTCATCGCCACCGACCAGAACTGCCAAACCGCAGATGCAGGCGTCAAAGGCAACTTCACCGGCTCGTCGATGCTCGGCAGCGGCGCTCTCGCCGGCGCCAACGGCAACATCGGTGTGAACATCGCTTCGGGTGTAGGCAACCTGCAACACAACGGCCTTGCAGTCGCCAGCGTGTCGCATCAGTAACTAAAGCAGCTGCATCACAGGAAGACACCGGTCAGCCTTTGCTGGCCGGCCGTCTCCGCAGGGGGGACACAACCATGTTCGGGGTGAGCAGGGTAACGCGTGGTTTTTTTCCGGCACTCTTCGCCGGACTCGTGCTATCGCAGACGGGTCATGCGCAGAGTGCCCTTTCCATGAACGCTGCTGCGGGCGTGCCGTTCGACATGAACGTGCGCTCGATCCGCGAGCTTCGCTACAACCACATCGTTTCGCAGCGTTACGACTACAGCTGCGGCTCGGCCGCTCTCGCCACGTTGCTGAAGTACGGCTACGGCATCGACATTCCCGAAACCGAAATGATCCAACGCATGATGGTGTTTTCGACACCAGAGGTGGTGGTCAAGAACGGTTTCTCGATGCTCGACATGAAGAAGTTCGTCGAAACGATCGGCCTGCGCGGCCGTGGTTTTCGCGTCACCTCTGAAGCGCTCTATCACCTGCAGATTCCTGTGCTCGTGCTGATGAACAGCGACGGCTACGAGCACTTCGTGATCGTCAAGCATGCGGAAGACAGCCGCGTCTTCATTGCGGATCCCGCACTCGGCAACCGCATCGTCATGGAAGACGACTTCGTCAAGAAATGGAACGGTCTCGTATTCGCGGTCGTCGGCAAGCCATTCATGGAGGATTCTCCGCTCTTGCAAGGCAACGAGTCGCTCGCACTAAAGCTGCGCGAACGTGCGCTGGAAAACGGTACGGCTGCGACTCCCTTTGTTGAATACGGTTTGATCAAGGCAGAGTTGTTCTGACTCATCATGGACCGAAATTTACTCACCATAGGCTGTGCGTTGTGTTTCACAACGTGCGGCCTTGCATCAGCCGCGCACGCTGCCGAGCAGACTTCGACAGCGTTTGAGGACGTCGGCGCCCTCAAGATTCAACCTGTCGACGACGCCATCCTCGCCAACCAGACCGGCAAAGGCCTTGCCGGGGACATCATTTCGGGCGTCGTCGTCGATCTGCTGTCGCAATGGCAGTTGCCCAACGGCGCAACCGCGGTCGCCTCGGGCGCGCTCTCCGTCGTCACCAACAAGCTAAACCAGGCGAGCGTCCAGTTCAATTCGTCGGCCGCTGTGACCGACCCGACCGGCAACTCGGGCAGCGGCGCCAACCGCAACGCCAGCGCGAGCGGCGGGCAGAACGTCAACGTCAATGGCGTCTCGCAGATCACTCAGGTGGCCGGCAACGGCAACCTCGGCACCAACCAGGCGGTGATCGATTTCAACGCCTCGCCTGCCAGTCTGACGGGCGGGTCCTATAACAACGCAACCTCGGCCGCCGCAAGCAATGCGAACGGCTCGGTGAAAGCCTCCGTCAGTCTCGCCAACGGCGGAATTTCGGTTTCGCTGCAAACGCCGAGCGGTATCGCCACCCAAACCGTCGCGCCGTCCAGTGCGCAACAGGCCGGCATGATCGCCCAACTCTTACAGATCGCAGGCAATAACCAGCAAGTCGCCAATCAGTTGCAACTGCATTTGCAGACGCAGCAGATGTCGGCCTCGATGCTGCGCCAGATTGGCGTCCTACAAGCCCTGCAGAACAGCGTAAGGAGATAACACGGGCCGCCACCCGGCTGGAAAGGAGACCGAAGTACCAAAACGACCGCGCGATGCACAAAGAGACATGCGACGCGCAGTCAGAATACCGGGGGAACAAAAATGATCAGATTCTCAAAGACCGGTGCACCGCACATAGCGTTGGCGGCTATTCCAGCCGCCGTCATGCTGTTTGCGCTATCGCAGGGGGCCAGCGCACAGGCGCTCGCCGATCAATCGGTTGAAGAACGGCTGAACACGCTCATGCGCGTCGTCAGCGAGCAGCAAAAGCAGATCATCTCACTCGAACGGCAGGTCACGAATCTCGAGATGGCGCAGCGCGGCCGCGGCGCGCCGGGTTACGGTGAGCCGGCCGGCAACGCCGCGGTTGCCGAGCAACCCGGCGCGGACGGCCTGCCTGTGCCGTTGCCGCCGCTTGCTCAGGTTAATCCGGGCACACCCGCGCCGGGCGGCGCCACGGGCACCGCGACCGGCGTGCCGGTCACACCGCCGGTACCTGAAGGCAGCAGCGGGGGCGGCCTGCCGGCAGCGACCGACGGCAGCGGCGCGGTCGGCCAGACGCAGAAGGCCGCGCAACCGGTGCGCACCCAATCGGAAGACGCCGTGGTGCAAAGCCAGCAGCACACGCCGCTGTTCGAGCACAAGCTGACCATGGATTGGGGCATCAACGATACCTACTACGACCGCCGTCAGTTGCAGCTGTCCGGCTTCCTCGCACTCGATGCGATTTTCCTCGGCAACATCAACCTCGGCGAAACCAAGTCGCACCAGGTGATGGCCGACCTCGACACGCGCTACGGTCTGACCGACCGCATCAGCGTCGACGTCGACGTGCCCTACATCTACCGGCATAGCAACTTCATCGTCGGCGGAGCCGGCGGAGCGGCGAATTCGGTTTCGGATGCCTCGGCGAATTCGAGCGACATCGGCGACGTCAACTTCGGGATCTACTACCAGTTCCTGAAGGAAACCAACAATCTGCCGGACCTGGTCGGCAGCCTGCGCATCAAGGCGCCGACCGGCTCGTCGCCGTTCGGCATCAAGCTGGCGCAGGTCGACGCCAACAACACCAACCTCGTCGCCCCCACCAAGCTGCCCACCGGCACCGGCTTCTGGAACATCACGGCGGGCCTGTCGGTGTTGAAGACCTACGATCCGGTCGTGCTGTTCGGCAGCGTGTCGTACACCTACAACATCGCCCGCTCGTTCTCGGACATCTCGTCGGTCATCGGCCAGACCGAACCGGCGACGGTCAAGATCGGCGACGTCGTGCAGTTCGGCGGCGGCGTGGCACTGGCGTTTTCCGACAAGGACTCGGCCAGCATCTCATACACCATGGCGCTGGAACCCGAGTCGCAGACCAAGGCGCCAGGCGGGACTTATTCGAAGGTGCCGGGCAGCGAGACCACCGCCGCTGCACTGACCTTCGGCTTGAATCACGTAGTGAACAAGCACTTGACGATCAACGGTTCGGTATCGGTCGGCCTCACGCCCGACACGCCGAACTTCGTGATCGGCGTGCGCTTTCCCTACACTTTTTGACGTGCCAACGATACGAGGTTGATCGTGCGCGAATCACCCCATCTGAGCAGCGTTACACCGCCCTCCGGCGCTCATCTGTCGATTGCCCGTGCGCCGGATATTCCTGTGACACGCGCAACGGACGTCCTCGTGGGACGGCCGCCGGAAGTCTCCCTGGCGCGTCCACACGAGGCTGCGACGGGATGCCTGCACACGCCCTCCGGCGCCGCGAAAGAGACCGGTCTGCCTCGCGCGAGGGCCGAACGGGTGCTGCTGTACGTCGCGCGCACGCCGGACGAGACGCTGACGGCCCATCTGAAGAGCCGCGGCTGGCACGTGCTGGTAGCCCGCTCGGCGCATGAGGTCGCGCGCCTGCTCAAGCCCGACGTGGTATGCGCCGGCATCGTCGACCTGGCCAGCTTCTCGTCGCGCGATCTTGGCGGCCTCGAGGCAAGCCTGCGGCAACAGCAGATCGGCTGGATTGCGCTCGCCACTGCGGAACGTCTCACCGACGCCAACGTGCGGCGCCTGATCCGTCACTACTGCTTCGACTACGTCAAGACGCCGGTGGCCAACGCCACGATCGACTACCTCGCGAGTCATGCATTCGGTATGGTGACGTTGTGCGATGCCGATGAGATCCCGCTTGCCGCGCCCGCAGCCGACGACGAAGAAGAGATGGTCGGCACCTGCGAAGCGATGCAGCAGCTTTTCCGCACCATCCGCAAAGTCGCCAATACCGACGCCAGCGTGTTCATCTCGGGTGAATCCGGCACCGGCAAGGAACTCACCGCGCTGGCGATCCACGAACGCTCGGCGCGCCGCAAGGCACCGTTCGTCGCCATCAACTGCGGCGCGATTCCGCATCATCTGTTGCAATCCGAACTATTCGGTTACGAACGCGGCGCGTTTACCGGCGCGAACCAGCGCAAGATCGGCCGGGTCGAGGCCGCGGACGGCGGCACCCTGCTGCTCGACGAAATCGGCGACCTGCCGATGGAAAGCCAGGCAAGCCTCCTGCGCTTTTTGCAGGAAGGCAAGATCGACCGGCTCGGCGGCCGCGAATCGATCCCGGTGGATGTGCGAATCATCTCGGCGACCCACGTGGATCTCGAGATCGCGATGCGCGACGGACGGTTCCGCGCCGACCTGTTCCACCGCCTGTGCGTGCTGCGCGTCGACGAGCCGCCGCTGCGCGCTCGCGGCAAGGACATCGAGATTCTCGCGCATCACATCATGCACAAGTTCAAGACCGACAGCGCGCGCAAGATCCGCGGCTTTACGCCGTCGGCGATCGAGGCAATGTACAACTACAACTGGCCCGGCAATGTGCGCGAGCTGATCAACCGGGTGCGCCGCGCGATCGTGATGGCGGAAAACAAGCTGATTTCCGCCGAGGACCTCGACCTCGCGCAATTCACCGAGCAGGAGACCATGAGCCTCTCGCAGGCGCGCGACGCCGCCGAGAAGCGCGCGATCGAAGCGGCGCTGCTGCGGCATCGTCATCGGCTGAACGAGGCAGCGATCGATCTGAATATTTCGCGCGTCACGTTGTACCGGCTGATGGGTCAGCACGGGCTGCGGGATCTGAGCGCGGCCGACGAGAAGGCGTCGTTTGAACCCGGCACCGCAGACGAGCCGGCGCACGAATGACGGGCGCGAGGCGCTCCGCCATGCTGGCGCCACTGCTCCGCCACAAAGAAAGCGTGAACCGGCCGGGCTCGCGCCAGCGGAGCCGCACGCCCGGACTCCGAGCCGGCTTGCGTAGCGATGCCGTCTTGCGCCTCAGGTAGAATCGTCCTGGTTACGTTCCCCCTTTCCATTCGATGACGACGCTCACCCTGATCGTCGCTCGCGCCAATAACGGCGTGATCGGCCGCGACAACCAGTTGCCCTGGCGACTTCCCGAAGACCTCGCGTTCTTCAAGCGCACCACGATGGGCGCACCCATCATCATGGGCCGCAAGACGCACGAATCGATCGGCCGGCCGTTGCCGGGACGCCGCAACATTGTCGTGACACGGGATGCGGCACGGCGCTTTCAGGGCTGCGACGCGGCCACCACGCTCGAGGACGCGCTCAAGCTCGCCGCGCAGGATCAGGCGCCGGAAGCGTTTCTGATCGGCGGCGCGCAGTTGTATGCCGAAGGTTTGCGTCAGGCCGACAAGCTGATCGTCACCGAGATTTCCGCCGACTTCGAAGGCGATGCCACGTTCCCCGAACTCGATGAAAACGAGTGGGAGGAAGTCGCGCATGAAACGCATCGCGCGCACGCGCCGAATGACTTCGATTATGCGTTTGTAACGTATAAACGTAAGAGCATTTGAAGGTGGTGCACTGCGCCTGACTGGCAGTTCGCGCTTCTCTGACCCGGCTTCGCGCTTTCGTCAATCGCCGCCAGTCGACACGCACATAAAAAAACGCCACGCAGTCGCCTGCGTGGCGTTTCTGTTTGCAGCCCGGTGGTGCAGCTGGATTGTTCAGCCGGGTTGTACCTCAGGGTTGTGCAGCCGGCCGGCGAACGATCCGCTGCCGCTTTGGGTGTCGCTTGACCGAGCCGCTTACTGCCCCGCGATGGTCATCCGTTCGATCAGCACCGAGCCCGTTTCCTTCGTACCGCGCGTAATCGTATCCGCGCCGATCGCGACGATATGGCGGAACATCTCCTGCAAGGTGCTCGCCACGGTGATTTCCTCGACCGGATACTGGATCTTGCCGTTCTCGACCCAGAAGCCCGACGCGCCGCGCGAATAGTCGCCGGTCACGTAGTTGACGCCCTGCCCCATCAGTTCGGTCAGCAACAGGCCCGTGCCGAGCTTCTTCAGCATTGCCTCGAAGTCGTCTTCCGGACGCGTCTTCGAGCTGCGCAGCGACAGATTGTGCGAGCCGCCCGCGTTGCCGGTGGTCTGCATGCCGAGCTTGCGCGCCGAGTAGGTGGACAGGAAATAGCCTTCCACCACGCCGTCCTTCACCACCGAACGTTGTTTCGTGCGCACGCCTTCTTCGTCGAACGGCGCGCTGCCCATGGCACGCGCGACGTGCGGATCTTCGACCACCTGGACGTGCGGCGCGAACACCGGCTTGCCGAGGCTGTCGACGAGGAACGAGGTCTTGCGGTACAGCGCGCCGCCGCTCGTGGCCTGAACGAACGCACCGAGAATGCCGGCGGCGAGCGGCGCTTCGAACAGCACCGGCACCTTGCGCGTGTCGAGCCCGCGTGCGCCGATGCGCGACAGCGCCCGTTGCGCGGCGTAGCGGCCCACCGCTTCCGGATCGGCGAGGTCTGCCGCGCTGCGGGTCGACGTGTACCAGTCGTCGCGCTGCATGTTGCGCGCGCTGCCGGCGATCGGCGCGCAGGCGATGTAGTGACGCGAGTACGGATAGCCGGCGAGGAAGCCGCGCGAGGTGGCCAGCACGAATTGCGAGTGCTGCGCCGAGACGCTCGCGCCTTCCGAGTTCTTGATCTGCGGATCGGTGGCGAACGCGGCGTCTTCCGAGCGGCGGGCGATTTCCACCGCTTCGTCGGCCGACAGATTCCACGGGTGATACAGATCGAGATCGCGCGGGGCGGTTTCGAGCAATTCTGCTTCGGCGAGACCCGCGCAGTCGTCTTCGGCCGTGAAACGGGCGATGTTGTACGCCGCCGCGACCGTGTCCTTCAAAGCCTGCGACGAAAAATCCGAGGTGCTCGCGTTGCCGCGCTTGTTACCGATGAACACCGTCACGCCGACCATCTTGTCGCGGTTGTGTTCGATCGTCTCGACTTCGCCGCGCCGCACGGAAACGGACAGGCCGTCGCCTTCGGAGATTTCGGTCGCCGCGTCGGTGCCGCCGAGCGACTTCGCGTGACGAAGGATGTCCGAGGCGATTTCCTTCAGTTCATCCTGGGTATGCGGAAAAAAGCGCTGCTTGACGTCCATGTCTGCTGCCATTGTCGTTGCCGTCCTGTTCGGGGCCGAGCGGCCCTGTGTGTTCGCCCATGCCACGCACCTGCGCTTGCAATTTACGCGCGCCATTTGCGTGCTCATCCGCGTGCTTGTTTGCGTGCTTATTTGCGTGGTCACGCATCCCGCGATCATAGCAAGGTAAGCGAAGCTGCACCTGGCATTCGCTGCGCCCGCCCGATGAGCCTGTTGGCCGAATATATTGCCGCCTCGGCAATGCCTGCCTCCGCGGCCGCCCCGACCGGCATCGCTGCGCCCGCCAAAGCCGGCGAGCGCACTTGTGCGCAGCAGCACGGCGGGTTCAGTGTGCGCGGCACGCTACAATATCGGTATGACACGCAAAACCCGCATTCAACCCATCGAATCCGCCGAGCCGGAAGTCGACGAGAACGGCTACGACCGTCCCAGCAAGTCCCAGCTCAAGCGCGAAATGCACGAGCTGCAGGAACTGGGCTCGGCGCTGATCGCCCTGCCGAAAGACGCGCTCAAGCGCATGCCGATGCCCGAAAAGCTCGACGACGCCGTGCGCGAAGCCCGCCGCATCACCGATCACGAAGGCAAGCGCCGCCAGGTGCAGTATGTCGGACGCGTGATGCGCTCGCTGCTGGACGAGGAAACCGCCGCCCTGCGCACCGCGCTCGACACCTACAACGGCGTCAACAAGGCGGAAACGGCCAAGCTGCACTGGATCGAGCGCACCCGCGAGAAACTGCTCGCCGACGACGCCGCGCTGACCGAATTCATCCGCCAGCACCCGAACGCCGACCCGCAGCAGGGCCGCACGCTGATTCGCAATGCCCGCAAGGAAGCGCAGCAAAACAAGCCGCCGCGCTATTTCCGCGAGCTGTTCCAGTGGATCAAGAACGCCGACGGCCCGTCCGCTGCCACAGATGCCGATGCAGAAGACAGCCAGGAAGACGACGATGACGACCGCGACGCGTAATCTGGCGCGGGCGCATCCGGACGAGATCGTGATCGGCCTCGTGTCGATCAGCGATCGCGCGTCCAGTGGCGTGTATGAGGACAAAGGCATTCCGGCGCTGCAGGCATGGCTCGGCGACGCCCTGACTTCGCCGTTTCAAGTGGTTACGCGCCTGATTCAGGACGACGCGCCCACCATTTCCGCCACGCTGATCGAACTGGTCGACGAAGTGGGTTGCGATCTGGTGCTGACCACCGGCGGCACTGGCCCAGCGCGCCGCGACGTGACGCCGGAAGCGACTTTGGCGGTGGCAACGAAGGAAATGCCAGGTTTCGGCGAGCAGATGCGGCAGATCAGCTTGAATTTCGTGCCGACCGCGATTCTGTCGCGCCAGGTGGCGGTGGTCCGCGAAACCGCGGGGCACGCGGCGTTGATCATCAACCTGCCCGGGCAGCCGAAGTCGATCAAGGAAACGCTGGAAGGTTTGCGTGACGCAGACGCCGGCGGCGCGGTCAAGGTGCCGGGGATATTCGCCGCGGTGCCTTACTGCATCGATCTGATCGGCGGCCCGTATGTGGAAACGAACGCCCAGGTGGTGAAGGCGTTCCGGCCGAAGAACGCGCAGCGCGCGCCTCGGCAGGGTTGAGGTCGAAGCTGACGCGGCGCTGTGTTATTGCATCGTCAGTCAGCATCGCCGAAGCCGCGGCAGCGTGACCTCCATCGCCGCAGTCCCCGGAGCCGCGGCGGTTTTACTCCGCAGGCGCTTCCGGCACCTGCGAGGCCGCCGGAATCAGGAAGTGCTCACGGTAATACTTCAGCTCGTCGATCGATTCATGGATGTCGGCCAGCGCCGTGTGCATGGCGCGTTTCTGGAAACCCTTGTAGATCGCCGGCTGCCAGCGGCGGCACAGCTCCTTCAGCGTGCTGACGTCGAGATTGCGGTAGTGAAAGAAGCGCTCCAGATCCGGCATCCAGCGCGCCATGAAGCGGCGGTCCTGGCAGATCGAGTTGCCGCACATCGGCGATTTGCCCGGCGGGACATAAGCGCTGAGAAAGTCGCGAATCTGTTCCGTGGCGTCGGCTTCGCTCACCGTCGACGCCTTCACGCGGTCGATCAAGCCCGAGCGCCCATGCGTGTTCTGGTTCCACTGGTCCATTTTGGCGAGCGTCTCGTCGCTCTGATGAATCGCCAGCACCGGCCCTTCCACCAGACGGTCAAGCGTCGAATTCGTCACCACCACCGCGATTTCGATGATGCGGTCGGTGTCCGGCTCGAGCCCGGTCATTTCCATGTCCAGCCAGACGAGATTCATGTCGCTGCGCACGAGCGTCGGCTCTTCGGAGGGGGCGAGGATGTCAGTCATGAAGGCAACCCTGATGGCCGGGCAGACGGCTTCTCCGGAAGCACGCCTGGCGCGGCGATTGTTCGTATGAGATTGATTTGGGCCGGCTCGCGCCAGCCTGGTCCCGGTTTGAGCCGGGTTTGAGCTTGTCTTCCCGCCGCCAGGCGGGAAGAAACATATAATTCTCGCATAGATACCACGGAATCCCCGGATGCCCACCCTGTACTTCACCGTTCTGTTCGTCGTCGCCGTCGTGGCGATGGTCGGCACCAAGCTGTGGCTCGCGTCGCGCCAGATCCGCTTCGTCGCCGGCCATCGCGGGCAGGTGCCGAGCCAGTTTGCCGCTACCATCGCGCTCACCGCGCACCAGCGCGCCGCGGACTACACCGTCGAACGCACACGCCTCACCATGATCGAGATCGTCGTCGGCGCGGCCGTGCTGATTGGGCTGACGCTGCTGGGCGGTGTGCAGACGCTCGATCTGGCCATCTCCGACTGGCTCGGCCGCGGCTACGCCGGCCAGATCGCGCTGGTCGCGGCCGTGATCGCGATCACCGGCGTGATCGATCTGCCGTTCGAGTACTACCGGCAATTCGTGGTCGAGCAGCGCTTCGGCTTCAACCGCATGAGCAAGGGCATTTTCTTTCTCGACCGTCTCAAGGGCGTCCTGCTGGGCGCGGCGTTCGGCCTGCCGCTGCTGTTCGTCGTGCTGTGGCTGATGAACCAGGCGGGCAGCCTGTGGTGGCTGTGGGCATGGGTCGTCTGGGTCGCGTTCCAGTTGCTCGTGCTGATTCTGTATCCGTCGTTTATCGCGCCGCTCTTCAACAAGTTCGAGCCGCTCAAGGACGAAGCGCTGAAAAGCCGCATCGAAGCATTGATGCAGCGCTGCGGTTTCGCCGCCAAGGGCTTGTTCGTCATGGACGGCAGCCGCCGTTCGGCGCACGGCAACGCGTATTTCACCGGCTTCGGCGCCGCCAAGCGGATCGTGTTCTTCGACACGCTGCTTGCACGCCTGTCCGGCAACGAGATCGAAGCGGTGCTCGCGCACGAACTCGGCCACTTCAAGCGCCGTCACGTGATCAAGCGGATGGTCGTCATGTTCGCGATCAGCCTCGTGATGCTCGCCCTGCTCGGCTGGCTGACGCAATGTGTGTGGTTCTACGAAGGACTGGGCGTGCGGCCCTCGCTGATCGGCGGCAATAGCGGCCTCGCGCTGGTGCTGTTCTTCCTCGCGCTGCCGGTGTTCCTGTTCTTCGTCACGCCGCTCGGCAGCCTCAGTTCGCGCAAGCATGAGTTCGAGGCCGACGCCTTCGCCGCGACGCAAACCGATGCGCAAGACCTCGTCAACGCGCTCGTCAAGCTGTATGAGGACAATGCATCGACCCTGACGCCCGATCCGCTCTACACCGCGTTCTATTACTCGCATCCGCCGGCGTCGCAGCGGATCGACCGCCTGCTGCGGCACGCATGAGCGGCCGCTCCCCGAAGGCGCCGCGCGCGCTGTCGAGCGCGCGCGTAGGCGGCCTGGTGATCGCCGCCCATGGGCGGCACTACCTGGTCGCGCCGGAAGACGGCAGCCCGATGCTTCAGTGCTTCCCGCGCGGCAAGCGCAGCGAAGTGGCGGTCGGTGATCGCGTCATCTACGAACCGACTTCGGCGGATCAGGGCGTGATCGTCGAGATCGGCGAGCGGCGCAATCTGCTATATCGCTCGGATCAGTACAAGTCGAAACTCTTTGCCGCGAACCTCGATCAGTTACTGATCGTGCTCGCCACCGAACCGCATTTCAGCGAAGACCTGCTCGGCCGCGCGCTGGTCGCCGCCGAGGCAAACGAGCTGAAACCGCTGATCGTGCTGAACAAGATCGACGTGACCGGCGCGCTGGCAGGTGCGCGCAAACGGCTCGAATCGTATCGCGCGCTCGGCTACACCGTGGTCGAAGTGTCGATCAAGACGCAGCCTGACGCCGCGCGTGCCGCTCTGATCGAGCATCTGCAAGGTCATTCGACGCTGCTGCTCGGCCAGTCGGGCATGGGGAAGTCGACGTTGGTCAATCTGCTGATTCCGAATGCCGAGGTCGCGACGCGCGAGATCTCGACCGCGTTGAACAGCGGCCGGCATACCACCACGTTCACGCGGCTCTACCCTTTGCCTGGTGCCGACGGCGGCGCGTTGATCGATTCGCCGGGCTTCCAGGAATTCGGCCTGCATCACCTGACCGAAGGCCGGCTCGAACGCGCGTTCCCCGAGTTCCGGCCGTTGCTGCCGAACTGCCGCTTCTACAACTGTCATCACTTGCAGGAGCCGGGCTGCGCGATTCTCGAAGCGGTCGCCGACGGCGGCGTCCGGCGCGAACGGCATGCCCTGTATGCGCAACTGGTGCACGAGGCCAGCCAGATCGTGCGCTGACGCGGGTCATCCTTCACAGACGGATTCACGATGAAATTGATGCGCGCGCCGAATCTGATCATCGGACAGCATTGGGTCAATGTGCTGGAGACGGCGGGCATCGCTTGCGAGTTGCATAACCGCTATCTGAACGGCGCGCTCGGGGACATTCCGGCGGATCAGTGCGCGCCGGAGCTGTGGCTTGTGGATGAGCGCGACGAAGCGATGGCACGGCGCCTGATCGATGCGGCGTCGCACGGACCACCGGCGGGCGCGCCTTCGTGGCAATGCCGCCAGTGCGGGGAGACGCTCGAGGCACAGTTCACGGTGTGCTGGCAGTGTGGAACGGCGCGGGATCCGAGGGATGGGTGAAGCGGTTGTTGCGTAGGCAAACGGCGAGGCTATCGGGCGCGGGTGACAAACGGCGAAGCGGCTCGGATTCAGTTACCAAGCGGTAAGGCCACCATCGCGTCACTCGTGAAAAAAAAGCCGGGTTTATGACCCGGCTTTCCTCTGCATGCGTTAGTTGCGCGCTGGCCCAAGCAAGCCGCATCAGGCAAGCCACACCGCGATCGTCAGCATCAACAGCAGGATCATCCACAGCACCACCGCGCGCCACACCAGGCCCACCGCCGATTGCAGCGTGCGTGGCGTGCAGTCGTCACCGACCTGCATCGGGCCGCCGTCGCCGGTGGCGAGGGCGTCGAGACTCGACGGCTCCGCGAGCGGCCCACTCAGACGCGCACCGAGCGCCCCGCTGCCTGCGGCCAGCAACACGCCGTCGTTCGCATCCGGCCACTGACGCGCATGGTTGCGCCATGCATAAATCGCGTCTTCGAAATTACCGACAATCGCGAAGCCCAGAGACGTGAGCCGTGCCGGCACCCAGTCGATCACGAAGAAGGCGCGCTGCGCGAAGCTCGAAAACGCCGCGGTGCGATCGTCGGCCGGCAAGGCCCATGCACGCGACAGATATTCGGCAATCCGATACAGCACCGCGCCCGCCGGCCCGACCGGAATCAGAAACCAGAAGAACACCCCGAACACATGCCGATGCGAGGCCACCACCGCGTGAATCAGCGTATGACGCACGATCTCGCTGACGGGCATGTCGACGGTGTCGAGTCCGGTCCATTCATTCAGGATTTCACGCGCGCGCGGCACGTCGTCGTTATTCAACGCGAGGTGGATATCGGTGAAGTAATGACTGAACTGCCGGAAACCAAGCGTGAAGTACAGCACCGCGACGTTCCACAGGAACGCCAGCGCGAAGTGAATGTGATACAGCACGTAATAGATGAGCGCGACGGCCAGCGTCCAGGGCACCACCACCACGAGCCACGCAAGCAGGCCGTGCTTCGGCTTGCCGGCATCGAATCCGTGCGCCGCCGACTCCGCATGGTATTGAAGCAATGCCGCCGCCGGATTGTTCAGCGACAGCGCGCGGACCTGTTCGATAATCAGAGCCAGCAATACGGAGAAAAAAGTCATGCGATGCGCCGTGCTTTTCGAGTTTTTACGATTGTTTTATAACGATAGCACAGGGTCGGATGCCACTGAGCACGGACGTTGACAAACACCCAACAAGTGCACAACCCATGGCGACTCAAGCCGCGAGAAAGCGATAGAAGTTGCGCAGCATCGCCGCCGTCGCGCCCCAGATGAAATAGTGACCGCCCACCTGCCCCTCGCGATCTGCCGCTTGCGCCGACGCGGCCCGCGGATAGGGCATCGCGAAGAAACGGCGCTCGCCGCCTTCGTAACGAAACACGCGCTCTTCGTGATGCGCGGGGTCCATCAGAAAAGCAAGCGGCACTTCGAAGACTTCGGCTACTTCGAATGCATCCGCTTTCAATGTGAATGGCGGATGCACCAAACCGATCACGGGCGTGACACGAAAACCGGTGCCCGTCAGATAGTCGGGCAACGCACCGAGAACCTCAACGCGCGACGGATCGAGGCCGACCTCTTCCTGCGCCTCGCGCAATGCCGTAGCGGTCGCATCCGCGTCGAACGGTTCATGACGGCCGCCGGGAAAGCTCACCTGGCCGGCGTGGTCGTTCAGATGATCGGCACGTTGAGTCAGCAGCACAGTCAGGCCGTTGTCGCGCACGACCAATGGCACCAGCACGGCGGCAACCCGCGGATCGACGTGCGTATCGCGCCAGGGCGCTTCGATAATCGGCTCAGGCGTCCAACTCAAACGCTGCTCGAAGCGCGCACGCAGACCGTCCGGCGTCAGGCGTCCGGCAACCACCGGTGACAGATCGGCACCCGTCGCTTCGACAGGCAGAGTTTCGGGCTCAAAGGCGGGGCGGATCAACGGGTCTCTCGTAATGAGCGGATAGGGAACATACCGCTATTTTGACCTGGCAAACAAAAAAGCACCCGCGAGGGGTGCTTTTTCTTACAGCTTTTACGCTTCCGGAGCAGCGCGGTCTTTCTTCGCGACCAGCTTTTCCTTGATCCGGGCCGACTTGCCCGAACGGTCGCGCAGGTAGTACAGCTTCGCACGACGCACATCGCCACGACGCTTCACGACGATGCTTGCCAGCAGCGGCGAATACGTCTGGAACGTACGCTCGACGCCTTCGCCCGACGAAATCTTGCGGACGATGAACGACGAATTCAGACCACGGTTACGTTTGGCGATCACGACGCCTTCGTAAGCCTGGACACGCTTACGCGTACCTTCAACCACGTTCACGCTGACGATCACCGTATCGCCGGGGGCGAATTCGGGGATGGTCTTCTCGCCGAGGGCGCGGCCGATTTCTTCCTGCTCGAGTATTGCAATCAGATTCATCACTGACTCCTATGTCCATCTTGTCGGCGTTCGTACCTGCCTCGCAGAAAACTGCCCGGCTACGGCCCCGATAGAGGATGGGTTCACATCTGGCGCCGTACACGCATGTGCGGCACCGCCTATGTCCGCTCGAAAGACCGAGGCTTACGCCTTCGACGCTTCCTTCGCGAGACTCGTAAGCCATGCCTCGTCGGCACGGCTCAACATCTTGTTCTTTCTGGCCTTCACGATCAGATCGGGCCGTTTGTTCAACGTATTGCGCAAGGCTTCGCGCCGACGCCATGCTTCGATTTCCGCATGATGGCCGCCTAGCAGCACATCAGGCACACGCACGCCGTTGTATTCCTCCGGACGCGTGTAATGCGGACAATCCAACAGCACGTCGACGAAACTGTCCTGCACCGCCGATTGCGAGTCGTTGAGCACCCCGGGTAACTGACGCACCACGGCATCCATCAACGCCATTGCCGGCAATTCGCCACCCGACAGCACGAAGTCGCCGAGACTGACCTCTTCGTCGACGACACGGTCGAGCAAACGCTGATCGATCGCTTCATAGCGACCGCACAACAGGATCAGACCGGGCTCGGCCGCGAACTGCATGACACGCTCATGATTCAGCGTGGCGCCTTGCGGCGACATCATCACGACGCGCGACGCGCCGATGCCCTGCTCCGCCTGCGCCGCTTTCGCCGCACCGATCGCGTCTTCCAGAGGCTTGGCCAGCATGACCATGCCGGGGCCGCCGCCGTAGGGACGATCGTCGATTGTGCGGTAGTTGTCCGTAGTGAAATCGCGTGGATTCCACGTGCGCAACCCGTAGCGCTCCTGCTTCGCCGCACGGCTGGTGATACCCCAGTCGGTCAGCGCACGAAACATGTCAGGAAAGAGCGTCACGACATCGAACTGCATCGCCCTCTCCAGTCAGCGAATTATTTAGTAATCGGTTTCCCAGTCGACAATGATCTGCTTCGCCGCCTGATCCACCGTTTTGACAAAGACGCCGACGAACGGGATCAAGCGCTCGCCGGTGACCGGCTTACCGTTCTTGTCGGTATCCGGGTATTCGATGCGCAGCACCGAGTGCGCACCGTTGTCGATCATGTCTGCAACCTTGCCGAGGTTGACCCCGGCAACGTTCACCACGTCCAGGCCGAGCAGGTCGACCCAGTAGAATTCATCGGCCCCGAGGGCCGGAAATTCACTGCGGCTGATATAGACGCGCGTGCCGCGCAGCGCCAAGGCCACATCGCGGTCGCTAACGCCGCCCAGATGGGCAACGATACTGTCGCTATGCGTTTTTGCCTGTAGTGACGGCGCCGACTTGCGCTCATGGCCTTTCAGCAACCACCAGCGCTTCGCGCTTAGCAATGCGTCTCCGCCGTGCCCGGCATCCGCATGGGCTGCGACCTTGACCCAGCCTTTGAGGCCGTAAGCGTCGACGATTGCACCGACCTCGACCGCATCGGCCGGCCAGCTTTCCACCGTTTCCGCCCGCATTTCTGCCGCACTGGAACCGGCGCTTGCAACTTTGGCTTTCGCCCGGCCCTCGGCCCCTTCGACCGGCTTGCGGACGAATGCACCGAACGGCGCCTGACCAGACGTCTTCGCGCGCGGGGCTGCCGCATTTGCCTTCACGCGACCTGAATTGCCGGAATCACGTTCAGACATAAGAGAACCTCGCTGCCAACTTCGACGTCTGCCTCAGCAAAACTCGCGCATCGGACTGCTCACGCAAGCTGCGCGAGCCGCCGGCCAAACCGACGACGATACGCATGCCAGCTACCATTAAGCAGCCGGTTGCGCCTTTTGCGCTTCCTTCACGAGACGCTGAACGGTCGGCGACAGTTGCGCGCCAACACCTTGCCAGTACGTCAGGCGGTCTTGAGCGATACGCAGCGACTCACCCTTCGTAGCGACCGGGTTGTAGAAGCCAACGCGTTCGATGAAGCGGCCGTCACGACGGTTACGCGAATCGGTTGCGACGATGTTGTAGAACGGGCGCTTCTTGGAGCCGCCACGAGCCAAGCGGATGATGACCATACTAGAATCCTTGAAAACCGGGGTTCGGAACGACTGAAACACGCGATTATAGCGGGAAACCGACGCCATAACAAACACTTACCGGGATAAACTGCACGACGGGGTTGTGCCGGCCATTCGGGCGGAGGCCTCGAACCACGCCGAAACGCCCGAATTACCTGACGGAGCGCCCGTGAAACTCCTGCCGCCGCCTGCGTTTTTTTTCGCTTCGTGCGCCGTCTTTCCGCGAATTGCCGGCTTTTCGCCGATGGCCGGCTTTTGGCGCGCCGTCTGCGTTCAAGGCCTGCGAGCGGGCGCTGCGATGCTACTCGTCGCCACGGCCCTGCCGGTGCTGGCCGCGCTGCCGGTCGAGCGCATCGCACTGCCGCCCGGCTTCCACATCGAGGTCCTGTCGGACGCCGTACCGAGCGCCCGGGGGATGGCGCTCTCGCCAAAGGGCATTCTTTATATAGGCAGCCTTGACGGCCACGTCTACGCGCTCGAATTGCAAAGTGGGCGCGTGACGGCTCGCCACGTGATCGCCTCCGGATTGGAAACGCCGGCTGGCGTGGCGTGGCGGGATGGCGCGCTGTACGTGTCCGCAGTGTCGAAAATTCTACGCCTGGACGCGATCGACGCCCATCTGAACGACCCGCCCAAGCCGGTCGTGGTCACCGACACATTGCCGGCAGAAACTCATCATGGCTGGAAATTCATCGCTTTCGGGCCGGATGGCAAGTTTTACGTGCCGCAAGGCGCGCCCTGCAACGTCTGCCTGAAAGACCGCGCCCGCTTTGGGTTGATCGGCCGCATGGACCCGGACGGCAGCCATTATGAAGTCGTGGCGCGTGGCGTTCGCAACTCCGTCGGCTTCGCGTGGCACCCGGTGACGCATGAGTTGTGGTTCACCGACAACGGCCGCGACCTGATGGGCGACGACGTACCGGACGACAAGCTCAACCGTGCGCCACGCATCGGCATGGATTTCGGTTTTCCGTACTGCCATGGCGGCGACACGCCCGACCCCGAATTCGGCAAAGACCATCCATGCAACACCTTCACGCCGCCGGCTGTCAAACTCGGCGCGCACGTCGCCTCGCTCGGCATGCGCTTTTACAGCGGCTCAATGTTTCCGGCGGCTTATCGCGACAATATTTTCATCGCTGAACACGGCTCGTGGAATCGCAGCAAGAAGGTCGGTTACCGCGTCGTGCGAGTGATCACCAACCCGGACGGCAGCAACGCGCGCCAGGAAGTCTTTGCCGAAGGCTGGCTCCAGCCGGGTGAATCCGTATGGGGCCGCCCAGCCGATGTGCAGCCGATGCCAGACGGCTCCCTGCTAATCAGCGACGACTACGCCGGCGCCGTCTATCGCGTAACTTATTCCGCGCCCTAGGCCAAACCGCAGCGCAATAACGCGCACAGACCGCCCGCGCAGCCAAACCTGCGGCACCGGCGGCCACCCGCACAACGATGCCCACACAGACGTGACACCCGGCAACGCATACAGAATCGCTCAGGCCCCCGACGTTGCCCGCCCGCGGCGAATCCACGGCGAACACACGCAACCGCGGCCTCCATGCGCTCTCACACTACGTGACCGGCACCGCGCGGCGTGGCGTAGAATGCGCGTCGGCCCACGCCCACCGGCGCCCGCTCCTTTCGACCGCCTGTCACTCTCCTCTCGCCTACATGTCCACCCTTGCTCCGGCTTCCTCGTATTTCAGATCCAAGACGATTACCGCTGCGCTGGCATTCTTCTTCGGCAGCCTCGGTGCCCACCGCTTCTATCTGTACGGCATGCGCGACATTTACGGCTGGGCCCATCTGCTCGGCACGCTGATCGGGATTCCGGGCGCCATGCTGGTGGTGGCAAGCGAGCGGGCCTCGATGCTCGGCTGGGTGCTCGCGTTTTTCGGCGCTGTTTCGCTGCTCTCCGCCTTTCTGGCAGCGATCGTCTACGGCCTGCGCCTGGACGACAAATGGGACGCGCAGTTCAACGCACAAACCCAGCGCAAAAGCCGCTCTGGCTGGACTGTCATTTTCATCGTGATCTTTTCGCTGTTGATCGGCGCGTTCCTGCTGATGACGGGCCTCGCGATCTCGTTCCAGACTTACTTCGAAAGCCAGGTGCAGGCCGCCAAAGCGCTGTCGCAATGACCTGCCGCGCACCGCGCTAAAAAAGCCTCAATTGCGGATTGTCGCGTAGCAACGGTTCAGCCGGCGCCGGCTCGATCCGGCGAAAGTGCGACATATCCAGAATGCCGCGATCACGCCGGTTTAGCCCGAGCCGGCGCACGGCCTTATGGAAGCGCTGCTTCAGCAAGTCCGCCCATAGGCCTTCTCCCTTCATTCGGGTGGAGAAGGACGAGTCGTAGTCCTTTCCGCCCCGCATATCGCGCACGCGGCTCATCACCCGGTCGGCCCGATCAGGAAAATGCGCCGCGAGCCAATCCTTGAATAGCGGCGCGACTTCCCATGGCAAGCGCAGCACGATGTAGCTCGCATTGCTCGCGCCGGCTTCGGCACAGGCTTCCAGCACGCGCTCCATGTCCGGCTCGGTGACGAACGGAATCACCGGCGCGATGCTGACGCCAACAGGTATGCCCGCCTCGCTCAACGTACGGATGGTGCGCAACCGGCGCGACGGCGTGGCCGCACGCGGCTCGAGCGTGCGTGCGATATCCGCATCCAGCGTGGTGATCGTGATAGCCGCCATGAACTGCCCGCGCGCCGCCATGGGCGCAAGCAAATCAATATCCCGCTCGATGAGCGACGATTTGGTGATCGCCGCGAACGGATGGCCGCGCTCGCTGAGCACTTCGATCACCCGCCGCGTGAGGCGCAAATCCCGCTCGACGGGCTGCCAGGCGTCTGTATTGACGCCGAGCGCGATCGGCTCCGGCACATAGGACTTCTTTGACAACTCGCGCCCGAGCAACTCCGGCGCGTTGACCTTCGCGTAGATGCGGCTTTCGAAGTCGAGGCCCGGCGACAGCCCAAGATAACTATGCGTGGGCCGCGCGAAGCAGTAGATGCAGCCATGTTCGCAACCCCGATAAGGATTCAGCGACACGCCGAACGGAATATCCGGCGACGCGTTGCGCGTGAGAATGGTTTTGGCACGCTCTTCGAAAACCTGCGTGCGCAAGACCTTGGGCTCGCCGTCCTCCTCTAATGACGAAAGCCAGCCGTCGTCCACCACCTCGCGCTGATCGACTTCGTAACGGCCTTGCAGGTTCGTCACCGCGCCACGCCCCTTGCGAGGCGTGGGCGGAGCAATCGGAAATTCGTTGGCGGAGTGGGGGTCGGAATCGGTCACGGCTGGAACACGCAAGAAAGCAAAACGGCGCAAAACACCTGTATAAATATACAGTGTTTACGCCGTTTGTCGAGCCCGACTATTTGTATTATTCAGCCCCCGTGCGAGCTAATCGCCAACCGCAATCGTCAGCGTTTCCTTGATCTCTTCCATCACCACGTAGCTCTTCGACTGCACCGCGCCGGGCAATTGCAGCAGGATATCCCCTAGCAGCTTGCGGTAGTCGGCCATTTCACCGATGCGCGCCTTGATCAGATAGTCGAAGTCGCCCGAAACGAGATGGCATTCCAGCACCTCGGGGATCTTCTGCACCTCGCGGCGGAACTGGTCGAACATGTTGCCGCTTTTGTGATCGAGCGTGATCTCGACAAATACCAGCAGCGCCGCGCCCAGCTCAGCCGGGTTCACCCTCGCGTGGTAGCCGGTGATCACGCCGTCGCGCTCCATCCGCTTGACGCGCTCGATGCACGGCGTGACCGACAGCCCGACCTGTTCGGCGAGGTCTTTCATCGCCATCCGGCCGTCCTGCTGCAGGAGCCGCAGGATCTTGTGATCGAGTTTGTCGAGGGCCCGGATCGGTTGGCGCTGTGTTCGCATGGTCTTTTTGCTGAAAATCTTGAAAATACAATAACAAAACCTACCTGACTGTTAATAGTATAGCGGTTATCACTGGGCGATCTGCGTTACACCTCGTTAATCGAACGAATTCAAACGAATCCACGAGCGCACCGCCCTCAGACCTCTTACTGGATATCCTGGAGCAGCTATGCGAGTCGTCGTCTTGGGCAGTGGCGTTGTCGGAGTGACAAGTGCTTATTACCTGGCGCGCGCCGGTCATGAAGTGACCGTCATCGATCGCGAGGCCGGCCCGGCGCTCGAAACCAGCTTTGCCAATGCCGGCCAGATCTCGCCGGGCTACGCGTCGCCGTGGGCCGCGCCGGGCGTGCCGCTGAAGGCTGTCAAATGGATGTTCCAGAAGCATGCGCCGCTGGCGATCCGCCTCGACGGCACGCAATTCCAGCTGCAATGGATGTGGCAGATGCTGCAGAACTGCACGTCGTCGCGTTATGCGGTGAACAAGGGCCGCATGGTTCGCCTCGCCGAATACAGCCGCGACTGTTTGCAAGCGCTGCGCGCCGAAACCGGCATCCAGTACGAAGGCCGCACCGGCGGCACGCTGCAGGTATTCCGCACGCAACAGCAGTTCGACGGCGCCGCAAAAGACATCGCCGTGCTGCGAGAAGCCAACGTGCCGTATGAACTGCTGTCGCCGGCCGAACTCGCGCAAGCCGAACCGGCGCTCGCCGCCGTCTCGCACAAGCTGACGGGCGGTCTGCGCCTGCCGGGCGACGAAACCGGCGACTGCCAGATGTTCACCACGCATCTTGCCGCGCTGGCCGAGCAACTGGGCGTCAAGTTCCGCTACAACACGCCGATCGACGCACTCGCCATGGCCGGCGACCGTATTGCCGGCGTCCAATGCGGCGATGAACTGGTGCGCGCGGATTCGTTTGTCGTCGCGCTCGGTTCCTACTCGACGAAATTCCTGTCCGGTCTCGTGAAGATTCCGGTCTACCCGCTCAAGGGTTATTCGATCACCGCGCCGATCGTCAACGAAGCGGCTGCGCCGATTTCCACCGTGCTCGACGAGACCTACAAGATCGCGATCACGCGCTTCGACAACCGGATTCGCGTCGGCGGCATGGCCGAGATCGTCGGCTTCGACAAGTCGTTGCGTGAGGCGCGCCGCGAAACGCTGGAACTGTGCGTGAACGATCTGTTCCCTGGCGGCGGCGATACGTCGAAGGCCACGTTCTGGACCGGCCTGCGCCCGATGACGCCGGACGGCACGCCGATCGTCGGCCGCACCCCCGTGCCGAACCTGTTCCTGAACACGGGCCACGGCACGCTAGGCTGGACGATGTCGTGCGGCTCGGGTCAACTGCTGGCCGACGTCATGTCGGGCAAGCAGCCGGCAATCAAGGCGGATGATCTGTCGGTGCATCGCTATCTCGGCGAGGTCGGCGGTGCGCATCGTCCGGCATATGCTTAACGTGCTGATGCGTAAGATCTAACGTTTCAACGCTTCGCGAGCGGTTGCGCCGGTTCGTCACCGCATCATCACGGACAGACCGGCCTGACAAAGACAAACGGCGCCTCACAGGGCGCCGTTTGTCGTTTACGCACGAGCTTTCGCTACATGGCTCGAAAGAAGCACGACATCAGAACTGATCTTCCGACAACGCCAGCACGCTCTCGCCACCCTTCGCGCTGACAATCGACGCTTCGAACGCCGAAGCCAGCGGCAGCACATGCTCCGCATAGAACTGTGCGGTCGCGATCTTCGCGCCGTAGAACGAGGGATCCTCAGCGCGCTTCTCGGCCGCCACGAGCAACGCACGCGCCATCTGCCAGCCGCCCAGGACGACGCCGGCCAGCTTCAGATACGGCACGCTGCCGGCGAACACCGCGTTCGGATCGCCCTTTGTGTTGGTGACAACGAAATCGACCGCCGCGCTCAGCGAGCGATGGCCTTGCGTCAGATACGTCTTCATCGAATCGAACGCTGCGCCTTGTTGCGCGCCAAGTGCCCCGATCGTTTCGGCTACACCGGCCAGCAACGACTTCGCGACCTTGCCGCCGTCGCGCACGGTCTTGCGGCCGATCAGATCGTTGGCCTGGATCGCGGTCGTTCCTTCGTAGATCGGCAGAATGCGCGCGTCGCGGTAGTACTGCGCGGCGCCGGTTTCTTCGATAAAGCCCATGCCGCCGTGCACCTGCACGCCGAGGCTCGTCACGTCGATCGACAGCTCCGTGCTCCAGCCCTTCACGATCGGCACGAGGTATTCGTAGATCGCCTGGTGCCCGGCACGTTTTGCTTCATCCGGATGACGATGCGCGATGTCGCAGTGCGCCGCGGCGACATAAGCCAATGCGCGCGACGCTTCGGTGAGGCCGCGCATCGTCGACAGCATGCGGCGCACGTCCGGGTGCTGAATGATGGCGACCGACTGCTTCGCGGAACCGTCCACGGGCCGGCTTTGCACGCGATCCTTCGCGTACGCGACAGCCTTCTGATATGCGCGATCCGACACGCCGACGCCTTGCATCCCTACCGCGAAACGCGCCGCGTTCATCATGATGAACATATATTCGAGGCCGCGATTTTCCTCGCCGATCAGATGACCGATCGCGCCGCCGTGGTCGCCGAATTGCAGCACCGCGGTCGGGCTCGCCTTGATGCCAAGCTTGTGCTCGATCGACACGCAATGCACATCGTTGCGCTCACCGAGCGAGCCGTCTTCGTTGACGAGAAACTTCGGCACGATGAAGAGCGAAATGCCCTTCACGCCCTCCGGTGCATCTGGCGTGCGCGCCAGCACGAGATGGGCGATGTTCTTCGCCATGTCGTGCTCGCCCCACGTGATGAAAATCTTGGTGCCGAACAGCTTGAACGAACCATCGCCTTGCGGCTCGGCGCGCGTGCGCACCAGCGCGAGATCGGAGCCGGCCTGCGGCTCGGTCAGGTTCATCGTGCCGGTCCACTCGCCGGAAATCAGCTTGGGCACGTAGATTTGCTTCTGCTCTTCGCTGCCCGCCGTGAGCAGCGCCTCGATGGCGCCATCGGTGAGCAGCGGACACAGCGCGAACGACAGGTTCGACGCGTTCAGCATCTCGATACAGGCTGTGGCGATCAACTTGGGCAGCCCTTGGCCTTCGTAGTCGACCGGATGTTGCACGCCTTGCCAGCCGCCTTCGGCGAACTGCCGGAATGCGTCCTTGAAACCGGGCGTTGCGGTGACCACGCCGTCTTTCCAACTGCTTGGATTGCGATCGCCTTCGACGTTCAGCGGCGCGAGCACTTCGCCGCACAATTTCGCCGATTCTTCGAGCACGGCCTGAGCCGTGTCGAGGTTTGCGTCTTCGAAGCCCGGCAGCGTTGCGATGTCTTCGAGACCGGCCAGTTCTTTCATCACGAACAGCATGTCCTTGATGGGCGCCGTATAGCTCATTTCAGTTCTCCTCCTGCCTGTCGATATAAAAAGGGCGCTGGACTTGATCGGTCCCGCGCCCTTTGTTTGCTGCCAGACGCCTTTTACAACATGGCGCTGCGGCTGTTAGCCGAGCTCGCTAACCAGCTCCGGCACAAGCGTGAACAGATCGCCCACCAGACCATAATCCGCGACGCTGAAAATCGGCGCTTCCGGGTCCTTGTTGATCGCGACAATCACCTTGCTGTCCTTCATGCCGGCCAGATGCTGGATCGCGCCCGAAATGCCGACTGCCACGTACAGTTGCGGCGCGACGATCTTGCCGGTCTGGCCAACCTGATAGTCGTTCGGCACGAAGCCCGCATCGACCGCTGCACGCGATGCGCCCAGCGCTGCGTTCAGCTTGTCCGCCAGCGGTTCCAGCACCTGCGTGTAGTTCTCGCCGTTGCCCAGACCGCGGCCGCCGGAAACGATGATCTTCGCCGAGGTCAGCTCCGGACGGTCCAGCTTCGTCACTTCACGGCTCACGAACTGCGAGAGACCCGTGTCGGCTGCCGCTTCGATCTTTTCGACCGTTGCGCTGCCGCCAACGGCTGCGACTGCATCGAAACCGGTCGTGCGGACTGTGATGACCTTGATCGGGTCAGCCGATTGAACCGTTGCTATCGCGTTGCCCGCGTAGATCGGGCGCTCGAACGTATCTGCGCTGTCCACTGCGGTGATGTCGCTGATCTGCGCGACGTCGAGCTTCGCGGCGATACGCGGCGCGATGTTCTTGCCGTAAGCGGTCGCCGGCGCGAGGATGTGCGTGTAGTCCTTTGCGATGTTGAGCACCGTCGCTTCGACGTTTTCTGCGAGGCCGGCCGCGAGTTGCGGCGCATCGGCGAGCAGCACCTTCGCAACACCTGCAATCTTCGCTGCCGCGTCCGCTGCGGCCTGTGCGTTGTGACCTGCCACCAGCACGTGAATATCGCCACCGATCTTCTGCGCGGCTGCAATCGTGTTCAGCGTCGCGGCCTTGATCGACGCGTTGTCGTGTTCTGCTATTACCAGATTAACCAGATTCGTCATTTCGTCCGTCTCCGCGTTTTACTTAAAGCACCTTGGCTTCGGTCTTCAGCTTCTCGACCAGCGTCTTCACATCCGGCACCATCACACCGGCGGAGCGCTTCGGCGGCTCGGCGACTTTCAGCGTCTTCAGGCGCGGCGTCACATCAACGCCGAGGTCTTCCGGCTTGACGACTTCCAGCGGCTTCTTCTTCGCCTTCATGATGTTCGGCAGCGTCACGTAGCGCGGCTCGTTCAGGCGCAGATCGGTGGTGACCACAGCGGGCAGGCTCAGCGACAGCGTTTCCGCGCCGCCGTCCACTTCGCGCGACACCGTCGCCTTGCCGTCCGCGACAACAACCTTCGAGGCGAACGTGGCTTGCGGCAGGTTGGCCAGCGCAGCCAGCATCTGGCCGGTCTGGTTCGAATCGTCGTCGATGGCCTGCTTGCCGAGAATGATCAGCGAAGGCTGTTCCTTGTCGACGAGTGCCTTCAGCAGCTTGGCAACCGCCAGCGGCTGCAGGTCTTCGCCCGACTCGATCAGGATCGCGCGGTCCGCGCCGATCGCGAGCGCCGTGCGCAGCGTTTCCTGCGCTTGCGTCACACCGGCGGACACGGCGATCACTTCGGTCGCCACGCCCGCTTCCCGCAGACGAACAGCCTCTTCAACCGCGATTTCGTCGAACGGATTCATCGACATCTTCACGTTCGCGATGTCGACGCCCGTGCCGTCCGACTTGACCCGGACCTTCACGTTGTAATCGACCACTCTCTTGACTGGCACCAGGATTTTCATGCACACGCTCCAAAGTTACGAATACGTCAACCCAACGGACATTATAGCGACTGCCCTCACGGCAGCCTTGTCGCGGGCGCTCTAGCAGAAGGATATCGCTCCTCAGCGGCGTGACGGCAATATCGAACGATCGTTCTATTTTAATCTCGAAAAAACCCGGGAGACAACCCCGGGTTCAGACTTACGACTCTAATTTTGCATTGCCGTCGTGTTTTGCTATGTGAAACGATCAAAAAAGGCGGCCGTCAGATCACCAGGCGGTAATCACCGCCCCACCAAACTTGCTCTCGACGAACTGCTTCACTTCCGGCGAATGGTATGCCGCAACCAGCTTCGCAACCCACGGCTTGCTCTTGTCAGCTTCGCGGATTGCGATGATGTTCACGTACGGACCCTTCGGATCTTCGATCGCGATGGCGTCCTGCTTGGGCTTCAAACCCGCCTCCATCGCAAAGTTCGTATTGATCGCGGCGGCGTCCACGTCGTTCAGCGAACGCGGGATCTGCGCGGCGTCGAGTTCGACGATCTTCAGCTTCTTCGGGTTGTCGGTGATATCGAGCGGCGTCGCCTTGAGACCTGCGTCCGCACGCAGCTTCAGCAGGCCCTGCTTCTGCAGCAACAGGAGCGCCCGGCCGCCATTGGTCGGATCGTTCGGCACCGCGATCTTCGCGCCCGGCTGCAACTCAGCCAGCGTCTTCACTTTCTTCGAATAGATGCCCATCGGGTACGTGACCGTATCGGCGACACGGATCAGCTTGTAGCCCCGGTCCTTCACCTGCGCTTGCAAGTACGGGTCATGCTGGTAGCTGTTCGCATCCAGATCGCCGCCGGCAAGCGCCGCGTTCGGCTGCACGTAGTCGGAGAACTCGACGATCTTGATGTTCAGACCGTTCTTCGCCGCGACCGTCTTCACGACTTCCATGATCTGCGCGTGCGGGCCGCCGGTGACGCCGACCTTGATCGTGTCTTCGGCGTGAGCCGCCGTGGCGGCAGCGAACAGCGACGCGGCGCCGAGCGTGGCGGCCAGCTTGAGAATAAAACGACGTTGCATGATGGACCTTTTTTCGATTCTGCCTGGCGGGTTCCGATGACCCTTGTTTATTTATGGCTCAAACGACGCACGAGCCAATCCCCGAACGACTGCACCAGTTGCACGAAGACGATCAGGATCACCACGACCGTCACCATCACTTCCGGCAAGAAACGCTGATACCCGTAACGAATGCCCAGATCGCCGAGCCCGCCACCGCCGATCGCGCCGGCCATCGCCGAATAGCCGACCAGCGACACGAAGGTAATCGTCAACCCGGCGACCACGCCCGGCAGCGACTCCGGCAGCAACACCTTGAAGACGATCTGGCTGGTGGTTGCGCCCATCGCCTGCGCGGCTTCGATCAGACCGCGATCGACCTCACGCAAAGCCGTTTCGACAAGACGCGCGATGAACGGCGCCGCGGCGATTGTCAGCGGCACCACGGCCGCAGCCGTGCCGATCGACGAACCCACCACGAGGCGAGTGAACGGAATCACCGCGACCAGCAAGATGATGAACGGTGTGGAACGCACCGCGTTGACGATCACGCCCATCACGCGATTCACGGCGATGTTCTGCAGCACGCCCTGACGGTCCGTCAGATACAGCAGCACGCCGAGCGGCAAACCGACCGCTGCGCCGACCAGTCCGGAGATGCCCACCATCACGAGCGTCTCCCAGAACGACTGGACGAACATATCGAACATTTCACTCAACATACGACAGCTCCTCAACTACCACGCCCTGTTCGCGCAGATACGTCAGCGCTCCTGCCACCTTCGCCGGTTCGCCGCCCGCGAGCACCGCGAGCGAGCCGAATGCCTGCCCCTGAATCTCGTCGATCTGGCCGTGGAGGATGTTGAAGTCGAGTTCGTAGCGTCGAATCGTTTCCGACAGGATCGGTTGATCGACCCCCGAACCGGTGAACGCGAGACGCAGCAAATGGCCGCGGCCCGTCTTCAGGCGTTCGGCCACGCGTGCCTTCATCGCGGGCGGCAGCTCCTGCGCGATCACGTCGCCGATCAGCGCGCGCGTCACTTCGTGATGCGGCTGCAGGAACACGTCGATGACCTTGCCCTCTTCGACCACACGGCCGGCATCCAGCACCGCGACGCGGTCGCAGACCTGCTTGATCACGTCCATCTGATGCGTGATCAGCACGATCGTCAGGTTGAGTTCGCGATTGATGCGCTTGAGCAGATCGAGGATCGCGCGCGTGGTTTCGGGATCGAGTGCCGAAGTCGCTTCGTCGGAGAGCAGCACCTTCGGCTTGCTTGCCAGCGCACGCGCGATGCCCACACGCTGCTTCTGTCCGCCGCTGATCTGCGCCGGATAGCGATCCTTCTGCGCCGACAGGCCGACCAGTTCAAGCAGCGGCAGCACATTCGCCTCGATCTCGTCGCGCTTCATGCCGGCGAGTTCAAGCGGCAACGCCACGTTCTCGTACACCGTGCGCGACGACAGCAGGTTGAAGTGCTGGAAGATCATGCCGATTTCGCGACGCGCCTCGCGCAATTGTGCGGCGGGCAGCGTCGTCAGATCGCGGCCGTTGACGACGATGTTGCCTTCGCTCGGACGCGTCAACAGGTTGATCGTGCGCACGAGCGTGCTCTTGCCCGCGCCGCTGCGGCCGATGATGCCGAACACCTCGCCCGCCGGAATCGACAGATTGACGTTGTGCAGCGCCTCGACCCAGCCCCGGGGTCCGGCGAAGCGCTGAGAGATATTGCGTATTTCGATCATGGAAAAACGAAACGGCGGAGGTTGCCAACGAGCGTTGTGCGCTCCCGACAAGCGGCCGCCGTTGCTTTTATTGGGATTTGAGGCCGCAATTCTACCGCAGCGTCGTCATTCCCTTTAATAATCAATTACGATCTTTTCATAACCATAGAGCATTAGAGGCGCGCCCGGTGCGAGATGCTCGCGTGCGCTCGCCCGCAGCGACTATGATCGGGCGATTCAGAATCAGGACACGTTCAGGACAAACAACCGCCATGGAAACAACTCGATCCGGCAATGTGCGTTCCGCATCGGCCTTCCCTGCGGACGCCCCGAAAGGCGGCGCCGCGCTGCGCTCGACGGTCACGACGGGCGACGGCGTCGAGCTGCCGTTGTATCGCTGGCCCGCCACGGCGCCACGGCGCGGCACGGTCGCGCTGGTGCACGGGCTCGCGGAGCACGCCGGCCGCTACGCGGCACTGGCGGATCGGCTGAACCCGGCCGGTATTGAACTCGTTGCCATCGATTTGCGCGGACACGGGCAGGCGCCAGGCAAACGCGTGTGGGTCAACCGGTTCGACGACTACCTGCTCGACGCCCAAGCCTTGCTCGACGAAGCGGCAACCAGCTGTGCACCGCTGTTTCTAATGGGCCACAGCATGGGCGGCGCGGTCGCGGCGCTTTACGCGATCGAACGGCTCGAGGCAAGTGGGCATCGGCTAAGCGGCCTGATCCTGTCGAGTCCCGCACTCGCGCCGGGCCGCGATGTGCCGCGCTGGATGCTCAAGGTGAGCCAGGTGATCAGCCGCATCTGGCCGACCTTCCCGGCAATGAAAATCGACGCGGCTTTACTGTCGAGGCTTCAGTCCGTGGTGAACGCCAATCGCAACGATCCGCTGGTCCATCACGGCGCGATTCCGGCGCGTACCGGCGCTGAGTTGTTGCTGGCGATGGCCCGCATCGAACGCGGCCGTGCGGGGCTGCGCGTGCCGCTGCTGGTGTATCACGGCACCGCCGACAAGCTCACCGAACCCGAAGGCAGCCGTGATTTCGGCGCGCACGCGGGTTCGCCGGACAAGACGCTCACGATGCACGAGGACAGTTATCACGAGACGATGAACGATCTCGACCGGGATCGGGTAATCGGCGCGCTGATCGACTGGATCGAGAAACGGCTGCCCACAGCCTGAGCGGCGGGCGGCATTTCGAAACAAACAAGGCATCGAGTGGGTTGACGCGCGGACGCCCCGGATTTCGGCATTGCGGGGCATGCAGGCACTCGGGCGTCCGGACGGGTGGGTGCGGAGGCGGGCTCCGGCAAGAACGGTCCGGCCCGCCTAGCGCTTCCAGTCGGGCGCGCGTTTGTCGATGAAGGCCTGCACGCCTTCGAGCGCGGAGTCGTCCATCATGTTGCAGGCCATGGTCTGACCGGCCAACTGATACGCCGCTTCGATGCCCATTTCGAGCTGGCGGTAAAAGAGGCCTTTGCCCGCGCTGACGGCTTCGACCGGTTTCGCACAAATGCTTTTCGCGAGCCGCGCGACCTCCATGTCGAGCGCGTCCGCCGGAACCACGCGATTCACGAGGCCTTGCTGTTTTGCCTGCGCGGCGTCGATGAAATCGCCGGTGAGCAGCATTTCGAGCGCCGCCTTGCGCGACAGATTGCGCGACAGCGGCACCGAAGGCGTCGCGCAGAAAAGACCCAGGTTGACACCCGAGACGGCAAAGCGTGCGGTATCGGCCGCGACTGCCAGATCGCACATCGCGACCAGCTGACAGCCTGCTGCCGTGGCGATGCCGTGCACGCGCGCGATCACCGGTTGCGGCAAGCGCTGGATCGTCAACATCAGTTTCGTACAACGCGCGAACAACGCCTGGTAGTAAGTCAGCGACGGCGCCGCGCGCATTTCCTTCAGATCGTGTCCCGCGCAGAACGCGCGGCCCGCACCGGCGATCACCACCACCCGCGCGTTGGACTCCGCCAGCGCTGTCAGCGTCGACTGCAATTCGTCGAGCAGGGCTTCGGAGAGCGCGTTGAAGGCATCGGGCCGGTTCATCGTCAATCGGACGACGCCCGCCACGCCGTACGCGTCGTGTTCGATTTCGACCAGCGACGCACTGCGGACCTCGGCATTCATGGCTCGCTCCTCGTTGAATTCATGCGGTTCGCGACGTTCGCGCAACGCCTGTGGCGCGCCAGCTCAGATTCCGGCTAGCGAGCGCACGTGCGCGACCACGCTGCGCCCCAGCGCCGACAGGTTGTACCCGCCTTCGAGACAGCTGACGATCCGCCCCCGCGCATGGCGCTTCGCGATCTCGCGCACCTGATCGGTGATCCACGCGTAGTCGTCCTCGACGAGACCCATGTTGCCGAGGTCGTCCTCGCGATGCGCGTCGAAGCCGGCCGAGATAAAGATCATCTCCGGCTTGAATTCATTCAGGCGCGGCAGCCAGAGCATATCGACCACCTCGCGCACCGCCATGCCTTTCGAGCGCGCCGGCATCGGCACGTTGCACATGTTGGGCGCCTGATTGTCTGCGCCGGTGAACGGATAGAACGGATGCTGGAAGATGCTGCACATCAGCACACGCGAATCGCCCGAAAAAGCCGCTTCAGTACCGTTCCCGTGATGGACGTCGAAGTCGACGATCGCCACACGCTGCATGCCGTGCACCTCGAGCGCATGACGCGCGGCGATCGCCACGTTGTTGAAAAAGCAGAAGCCCATCGCGCGTGCCGGCTCGGCATGGTGGCCGGGCGGGCGCACACTGCAGAACGCGTTGTCGTGGCGGCCTTCGATCACGGCGTCGGTCGCGGCCACCGCGGCGCCGGCCGCGCGCAACGCGGCCTGCAAGGTGTGCGGATTCATCGACGTGTCGGGATCGATTTCGGCCAGGCCCTCCGCGGGCGACCGGCTGCGGATGTAATCGACGTGAGCTTGCGTATGCACGCGCAACAGCGCGGCATCATCGGCGAGCGGCGGCGATTCGCGCTCGATCAGCGAGTCGATGCGGCTCGCGATCAATTGATCTTCGATTGCCTGCAGGCGCGCCGGGCATTCGGGATGCCATTGCCCCATATCGTGCAGCAAACAATCGGCGTGGGAATAAAAGCCTGTTGCCATGATTCTCATCTGCGGCGCGGCGCTTCTTCAGCCCGCGCGGCGTGTCTCCGTCCATGGGCGCGCGCACTGGGCGCGCCAACATTTGCCAAGTTACCACACCATGCGACTGTGACGCGCCGGGCACAGATTTGCAGAGGGCGTCGGGTATACTGCCCCGATCCGTTTTCCCCTGTCTCTTTCGCACTGCGCCCCCAGCTCACTATGACCGTCAAGCTTGCTCTGTCTGCACGAAACCGGCTACGCATGAAGACCGCAACCGCCGCACTGTCCGTCGCATCGTGCATGTTCATGGCAACCAGTCCGGCGATGGCGCAAAGCGCCGCGAAGCCGCCAGTACTGCTCGCGCAAGGCCAGCCACAACCGGCGGTGCCACAAGGGCAGACCTTCGAAGAAGAGATCATTCCGCAGCGCTACGCGAATAACCCGAATGTCGACGCGTTCATCGCCGACATGTCCGCGCGCTATGACTTCGACGAGGCCGCCTTGCACGCCCTCTTCGCGCGCGTGAGCTATTCGGCTACCGCGGTCAAGCTCGTCACGCCGTCGCCCTCGCCGTCGATCAAGAACTGGCGCGTGTATCAATCGCGCTTTCTCGACCCGGTGCGCATCAACGCCGGCGTGCGCTTCTGGCGCGCCAACCAGGCCACGCTGCAACGTGCTTATGAAGAGTTCGGCGTGCCGCCGGAAGTGATCGTGGGCATCATCGGCGTGGAGACGATCTATGGGCGCTTCATGGGCAACTTCCGCGTGCTCGACGCGCTGACCACGCTCAGCTTCGACTACCCGAACACCGCCAATCGCGCGGATCGCCAGGCAACCTTCCGCAAGAATCTCGAAGACTACCTGGTGTGGACGCGCGATTCGCAGATCGATCCGACCACCGTGCTCGGTTCCTACACCGGCGCGATCGGCATTCCGCAGTTCCTGCCAAGCAGCATCGTGCAATACGCGGTGAGCTATGACGGCAACAAGCAGATCGATCTGCGCACGAGCCAGGCGGATGCGATCGGCAGCGTGGCGAACTATCTGCGCCAGAACGGCTGGGAAAACGGCCGGCCGGTGGTATGGAAGATCGGCACGGACGCCGGCAGCCTGGGCGTGGCGCAAGCGGCGGCCGACGGCAAGCCGGAACCGCATTGGCCGCTGGATCAATTGCTCCGTGCCGGACTGCTGCTGAGCGAACCGGGCGTCGATATCGCGTCGGAAGCCGGCACGCCTGTGACGGTGGTGGATCTGCCGTCGCCGGGACGTGGCACCGAGTACATGCTGGGCCTGAAGAACTTCTATGTGCTGACGCGCTATAACCGCAGTTTCTTCTACGCCCTGGCGGTTTATCAACTGGGCCAGCGGGTCAAGGCGCAGATGGAAGCGAGCGACGCGGCGAACGCCAGCAGCAATGCGGCGGCGCCGGGTGCGGCTTCGCAATAGGCCGAGCGGCAGTTGTCAGGCACCCGATTGCCGGACACTCGCCGCGTCACGAACGGGTTGCAAGCGACACAAAAAAGCGCCGGTTTAACCGGCGCTTTTTCATTGGTCAACTCGATCCGAGGGCCACTCAATGCGCCGCAGCGCAATCAAGCCGGGAACACACCCGTCGACAGATACCGGTCACCCCGATCGCAGACGATAAACACGATCGTCGCATTCTCGACCTGGCGCGCGACGCGCAGCGCCACCTCGCAAGCCCCGCCCGATGAAATACCGGCGAAGATCCCTTCGACCGAGGCCATGCGCCGCGCCATCGCCTCGGCCGCGGCCTGGCTCACGTTCTCGACGCGGTCCACGCGGCTACGATCGAAAATCTTCGGCAAATAGGCTTCCGGCCATTTGCGGATGCCCGGAATGCGCGAACCCTCTTCCGGCTGCGCGCCGATGATCTCGATTGCCTGGTTCTGTTCCTTCAGATAGGTGGACACGCCCATGATCGTGCCGGTCGTGCCCATCGACGAGACGAAGTGCGTGATGCGCCCTTCGGTGTCGCGCCAGATTTCCGGGCCAGTGCCTTCGACGTGCGCGGCCGGATTGTCCGGATTCGCGAACTGATCGAGGATGATGCCCTTGCCTTCGCGCTGCATCTGTTCGGCCAGATCGCGTGCGTATTCCATTCCGCCCGTCACCGGCGTCAGCACAATTTGCGCGCCATAGGCGGCCATGCTCTGACGGCGCTCCACCGACAGGTCTTCCGGCATGATCAGCACCATCTTGTAGCCGCGGATGGCAGCGGCCATGGCCAATGCGATACCGGTGTTGCCGCTGGTCGATTCGATCAGCGTGTCGCCCGGCTTGATACGCCCGCGTGCTTCAGCTTTCTTGATCATCGACAGCGCCGGGCGGTCCTTCACCGAACCCGCAGGATTGTTGCCCTCGAGCTTCGCGAGGATCACATTGTTGCGGCTGCGGATCTCGTCGTCAGGGAGGCGGACGAGTTGCACGAGCGGCGTATTGCCGATCGTGTCTTCAATCGTTTTGTAAGCCATATCGGGTCTGGTGCTGTCGATGCGCGGAGTCTTCAATCTATCGATTCTAAACCACCGTGCGCGCGGCTGCCGTTCGGCCCTGCTCACCGCATGGATGCAAGCGCTGACCGACAGGCGCACATGGTGCCCATTCGCAACGCGAAAGGCCGTACAGAAAGCCGGGCACAACCCGCATCGAGGCAACGCAAAAAGCCCGCGGCTGAGAACCGCGGGAGCCAGTCATCCGCATGACAGCTGAAGGAGTGTTCTGAACCACTCCGACCATGAAGGGGAAAGACGGTGACGGACCGGGCGCGAAAGAGGTGACCCGCCTCGCGCGCACGGCCCGCGTCAGGTTATTTCTTCACCGCCACCGTGGCATTGCTCTTTTGGGTAGCGGCCGCGTTGGCGCCATTGCCCGCAGCGGGCGTGCCCTTGGTCTGTGCAGACGCCGCAGCCTGCGTGTTAGCAGCCGCGCCAGCCGGACCGACAGCGAGACCCTCCGCCTGCAGGCGCTCGACGGTATGCCCGCCCATGCCTTTGACGCGCTTGCCGAGATCGGCCGGGTCCTTGAACGGACCATGCGCTGAACGCTCTTCGAGAATGGCTTTCGCTTTGGCAGGACCGATGCCCTTGATGCCACGCAGCGCATCCTCGTTAGCCGTGTTAACGTCGACCGCCGCATACGCGTGGCCGAAAGCGGCGAGCATCGCCGCGGTAACCAGAATTTTTCGAAACATATGGAATCTCCCTCGTACAACCGGTTGGCGACCATCACCAACCGGGAGATTCCAGTTTAAAGAGGTATCCGAAAGATTTACACCTGGCCGAATAGCCAACGTACGTAGCGGTCGACACCTTCCTGCACGCTCAGGAACGGCGCGTCGTAACCTGCGGCACGCAGCTTCGTCTGGTCGGCTTGCGTGAAGCACTGGTATTTGCCGCGCAAGGCATCGGGGAACGGAACGTATTCGATCAGCCCGCGCTGCACCTGATCCGCGAGTGACAACGGCGGCTCGTTGTTCAACGTGCGCAGCGTGTTGACCACCGTGCTCGCGATGTCGTTGAACGGCTGCGCGCGGCCACTGCCCAGATTGAAGATGCCCGACTTGCCCGGATTGTCGAAGAAGAACAGATTCACCTTGACCACGTCTTCGACGGAGACGAAGTCACGTGTCTGCTCGCCGGCGGCGTAACCGTTGTATTCGCCGAACAGCTTGACTTTGCCTTCCGCGCGGAACTGGTTGAAGTTGTGAAACGCCACCGACGCCATGCGCGCCTTGTGCGTCTCACGCGGCCCGTACACGTTGAAATAACGGAAGCCGGCAATCTGGCTCTTCGCGGTGGGCAGCACGCGGCGAATCACCTGGTCGAACAGGAACTTCGAATAGCCGTACACGTTCAGCGGTTGCTCGACTTCGCGCTCTTCGACAAAACGGCTCGAGCCGCCATACGTGGCCGCCGAGGACGCATACAGAAACTGGATGTTCTGCGCGAGACAGACGTCGAGCACTTCACGGCTAAAGCGGAAGTTGTTGTCCATCATGTAGCGGCCATCGGTTTCCATCGTGTCCGAGCAGGCGCCTTCGTGGAAAATCGCGCGCACTTTGCCGAAGTCGCCCCGCTTGAAGCGTTCGACGAATTCGGTCTTGTCGAGATAGTCGTCGATCTCGCAGTCGACCAGATTCTTGAACTTGTCCGCGCGCGTGAGATTGTCGACCGCGATGATGCGTTGTTCACCGCGCTCATTGAGCGCCTTCACGAGATTGCTGCCGATGAAACCGGCTGCGCCGGTGACGATGAGGGTCATGATGATCCTGCGGTAAAGAGCTCAGTTGAGGCCTCGCGGGTTGCTCTCGTGTGCGGCTGAAACTGAAGCGCACAAAACAGGGAACCCGGCGGGCCGCATTAAAGAAAGAGTTCGTCGTAGGTGACGGTGGCGGTGCCGAGCTTGCCGACCACGATGCCGGCCGCGCGATTCGCGAGCCCGACCGCCTCGACCAGCGTAAGACCCGCGCCGAGCATGGCGGCGAGCGTGGCGATCACGGTGTCGCCCGCGCCCGACACATCATACACTTCACGCGCGACGGCCGAAGTATGCAGGATGCCGTCGTCGGCGAAGAGCGTCATGCCCTCTTCCGAACGCGTCAGCAGCAGCGCCCTGAACTCGAGATCGGTGCGCAGTTTCGTCACGCGCGCGATCAGATCCTCTTCGGATTTCCACTGTCCGACCACCTCGCGCAACTCGGCTCGATTCGGCGTGATCAGCGTGGCGCCGCGATAGCGCTCCCAGTCGTCGCCCTTCGGATCGACCAGCACCGGCTTGCCCGCCGCATGCGCCTTGGCGATCATCTGCGTGACGTGCGTGAGGCCACCCTTCGCGTAATCGGACATCAGGATCACGTCGTGCGACGGCAGCAGGTCGTCGAAACGCGCGAGACCCGCGAGCAGCACTTCGTGCGCCGGCGAGTTTTCGAAGTCGACGCGCAACAGCTGCTGCTGACGCGACAGCACACGCAGCTTGATGGTGGTGAGCAAATCCGGATCGCGCTCCAGATGCGGCGCCACGCCGCTTTCTGCGAGCAGTTGCACGATGCGCTCGCCGGGTTCGTCATGACCGACCACGCACAGCAAACCCGCCTGCGCACCGAGCGCAACCGCGTTGCGCGCCACGTTCGCCGCGCCGCCGAGACGGTCTTCCTGGCGCTGCACGTGTACGACCGGCACCGGCGCTTCCGGCGAAATGCGGTTCACGTCGCCGAACCAGTAGCGATCGAGCATCACGTCGCCGACCACCAGCACGCGCGCCGCACCGAGACGTTCGCGCGGCACCTCGGTAAGGGCCGACGCGGGCGTGGATTGCGCGGCCTCAGGCATTGCTGGAGACATCGGCCGGAAATTCAGAGGGCTGGGCATAAGGTCGTCCGATCGAGTGATAGTCGATGCCGAGTTCGGTCATCGCGTCCGGCTCGTACAGATTGCGGCCGTCGAAAATCAGCGGTGACTTCAACACCGATTTCAGGTGCAGGAAGTCCGGGCTCTTGAATTCCTTCCATTCGGTGACGACGACCAGCGCATCGGCCCCGGTGAGCGTTTCGTCCTGGGTGCTTGTGAACGTGAGGCGCGCGAGCTGGTCCGGTACGTCGTGCAGATCGATGGCGAACACGCGGCGCGCTTCGGCCACCGCGACCGGATCGTACGCGCGAACCTGGGCGCCACGTGCCAGCAATTCGGCGATCACGCGACGGCTCGGCGCCTCGCGCATGTCGTCGGTATTCGGCTTGAATGCCAGACCCCACACGGCGAACGTGCGGCCGCTCAGATCTTCACCGAGCTTGTTCGTGATTTTGTGCACCAGCACGTCTTTCTGCTTGTAGTTCACTTCCTCGACGGCTTCGAGGATGCGCAGATTGTGGCCGGTTTCGGCCGCGGTGCGGATCAGCGCCTGCACGTCCTTCGGGAAGCACGAGCCGCCGTAGCCAGCGCCGGCATACAGGAAGTGATAGCCGATGCGCGGGTCCGAACCGATGCCGCGACGCACCGCTTCGATATCCGCGCCGACCCGGTCCGCCAGATTCGACATCTCGTTCATGAACGAGATGCGCGTGGCGAGCATCGCATTGGCAGCGTATTTCGTGAACTCGGCCGAGCGCACATCCATGTACAGCGTGCGCTCGTGATTGCGGTTGAACGGCGCGTAGAGACGCTTCATCAGCTCGCGCGCGCGCAGGCCGGCTTCGTCTTCGTCGCTGCCGAGCACGATGCGATCGGGACGCATGAAGTCGTCGACCGCCGCGCCTTCCTTCAGGAACTCAGGGTTCGACACCACCGAGAAACGGTGCTGTTCGCTATTGGCGAGACCGCGTTTGGCCAGTTCCTCTTCGACCACCGCGCGCACACGTTGCGCTGTGCCGACCGGCACCGTCGACTTGTCGACGATCACCTTGAAGCCGTTCATCGTACGGCCGATGTTGCGCGCCGCTTCAAGCACGTATTGCAGATCGGCGGAGCCGTCTTCGTCGGGCGGCGTGCCGACCGCGATAAACTGCACCTCGCCGTGCGCCACGCTCGCTTCGATATCCGTCGAAAACGTGATGCGGCGAGCCGCACGCGTACGGTTGATGATCTCCAGCAAACCCGGCTCGTGGATCGGCACGCCGCCGTTGTTGAGGATTTCGATCTTGCGCGGATCAACGTCGAGACAGAAGACGTCGTGGCCGATTTCGGCGAGGCACGCGCCGGTGACGAGGCCAACATAGCCCGTGCCGATAATGGTGATTTTCATACGCTTTCCGGTAGAGGGTTCCGGTGAGGGTTTCTCGTAGTGAACAAGGCCGTCATGTTCCCGCCCGGCCTAATCCGCCTGACGGGCCGCCGTTGTTGCGGCGCGGCTATGGGATTGCATTCGCTATCAGCTCGACGCCGTGATCGGTTCGACGCGACGCGGCGCATAGGTTTCCCAACCGCTGCAACCCGGGCACTGCCAGTAGAACAGCCGCGCCCTGAAGCCACAATTCTGGCACGTATACCGTGGCAGATTTTTGGTGCGCTGGCGAATCAGCGTACGCATCAGTTCGAGCTCGCTCTTCCGCGGCTCTTCCGCGACGGCTTGCTGCGCTTCCAGGAGACGCGTCATGCCCGCCAGATTCGGCGACTTCTGCATCTGCGAGCGCGCCAGCGCATGCGCGGCGTTGGGCCCACGCACCGCCGCAATGTGCTGATAGGTCACGTCGAGCAGATCGTTCGACGGATAGCGGTCTACCCACGTGATGAGCAGGTCGGCGCCATCCTGCGGACGGCCGAGCGCCTCATAGGCCTTCATCAGCTTTTCAGCGACGAGCGGCAGATAGGCGGAATTCTGCTCCTCGACACGCCGCCATTGCGCGATGGCCGCCTCGTGCGAGCCGGCCGTCGCGTCAACGTCGCCGAACAGGATCGTGGCGCGCACGTTGGTTGGGTTAGCCTTTAACGCAAAACCCAGCTGGCGGCGCGCCTCATCCGCGTTTTTCTGCTGAAGCGCTTCCTGAGCGAGCTCGCAATGAAACTGCGCGATTTCCTTGTCGAGCGATTCGGCGCCCATTGTTTCCAGATGGCGCGCGATATCGATCGACTTAACCCAGTCTTTCTCGATCTGATAGATGGTGAGCAGCGCGCGCTGCGCGCCCAACGCGTAATTGCCGGTTTCGAGCAGGCGGAAGGTTTCCTCGGCGCGATCGAGCAAACCGGCCTTCAGAAAGTCCTGGCCCAGTTCGAACAGCGCGTGATCGCGCTCGGTGACGGGCAGATCGGTACGGCCCAGCAGGTTCTGGTGGACGCGAATCGCGCGGTCCGTCTCACCGCGGCGGCGGAACAGATTACCCAGCGCGAAGTGCAATTCGACCGTTTCCGGGTCGAGTTTGACGACTTCGATAAACGCGTCGATCGCCTGGTCGGGCTGCTCATTGAGCAGGAAATTCAGGCCGCGGAAATACGAACGCGGCAGGTTGGCGCTTTCGGACAGCAGCGTCTTGAGGTCGTAGCGCGCGGCCATCCAGCCGAACGCAAAAGCGACGGGTATGACAAGCAGCCACCAGAAGTCTAGATCCATGCGATTAATGCAAATGTGCGGGAAAACGGAAGCGGGAAGCCGCGCTTCAGAAGCGCGGCAGAAGACAACTTAGATCAGCGGCGGCATGGGCGGTTGTTCGACCACCACAGGGGTTTCGCGCGCCGCACGCAACTCGCGCTTGAGCCGGCCATTCTCCATGCGCAGGCGCACCATGCCCGGCATCGACGACACCAACCCGGCCAGCAGCCCCACCACGAAGAACGCTAGGCCGATCAGAATCAAAGGCGCCGACCACGCGTAGCCAGCGAGGAAATTCAGCGTAGCAGGTTGTGTATTGGAAAGTGCGAGCACCAGTAGGAGCACGAACACCAGCACACGGATCAGCCAGACGATAAATTTCATGAATAGGTCTCTTGACGGCAGTTGCGGGGTGACGCCGGCTTGATGACGCGTCGCGCCACGGTGTTGCCCGCGCCGAAGTGACCCGTATTGTAATGGATGCCCTCGCGGCTGGGCAGGAACTGGCTGATAGCGGACTTACGCACGGTTTATCTTGCCGCGAGCGGACGCGTGCGCCGGACGAAAAAAAAGCGCCCGAAGGCGCTTTTTCTGGTCTTTTGCCGTCTGGCTTTGGCCGCTGACGCTACCAATGCCACGCTGCGAACTCACAGCGAAGCATTTACAGGTCGTCGTCATCCGGCTCATCGGCCTTCAGCGGTTCGCCCGAACGTCGGTCTACCCGCTCGCGCAACTCCTTGCCAGGCTTGAAGTGCGGCACGTACTTCTCAGGTACCAGCACCTTCTCGCCCGACTTCGGATTACGCCCGACGCGGGAGGGACGACGATTAAGGCCGAAGCTGCCGAAGCCGCGAATTTCAATGCGATGACCGTTGGCAAGCGCCTCCGACATCGCATCGAGCATCGTCTTCACCGCGAAATCCGCATCTTTAAGTACAAGCTGCGGAAATCGCGTAGCCAGCTGGGCGACCAATTCCGATTTGGTCATACTGCAGCAGACCTCTCAGGCTTTACTGGTTCTGGCCGTCAAGCTTGGCTTTCAGCAGCGCGCCAAGGTTCGTCGTGCCGGTGGCAGCCGAGCTCGAATCCGACGAAGCCAGGCCGCGGATCGCTTCCTGTTGCTCAGCCGAATCCTTGGCCTTGACCGACAGGTTGATACCACGCGACTTGCGATCGATGTTGATGATCATCGCGTTGACCTTGTCGCCTTCCTTCAGCACGTTGCGAGCATCTTCCACGCGGTCTTGTGCGATTTCCGAAGCACGCAGGTAGCCTTCGACTTCCGCCGACAGCTGAACCACAGCGCCCTTCGCGTCTACCGTCTTGACCACGCCGTCGACGATCGAACCCTTGTCGTTCATTGCAACGAAGTTGCTGAACGGGTCGCCTTCGAGCTGCTTGATACCCAGCGAAATGCGTTCCTTCTCGACGTCGATGCCGAGAACGATGGCTTCCACTTCATCGCCCTTCTTGTACTTGCGAACCGCTTCTTCGCCCGTTTCGCTCCACGACAGGTCCGACAGGTGAACCAGACCGTCGATGCCGCCCGGCAGACCGATAAAGACGCCGAAGTCGGTGATCGACTTGATTGCGCCTTGCAGCTTGTCGCCCTTCTTGAAGTTGCGGCTGAAGTCGTCCCACGGGTTCGGCTTGCATTGCTTCATGCCGAGGCTGATACGGCGGCGGTCTTCGTCGATTTCGAGAACCATGACTTCGACTTCGTCGCCCAGCTGAACAACCTTCGACGGTGCAACGTTCTTGTTCGTCCAGTCCATTTCCGACACGTGAACCAGGCCTTCGATGCCCGATTCGACTTCGACGAATGCGCCGTAGTCGGTGATGTTGGTGACCTTACCGAACAGGCGCGTGCCCGACGGGTAACGGCGCGAGATGCCTTCCCACGGATCGTCGCCCAGTTGCTTGATGCCCAGCGAAACGCGGTTCTTCTCTTGATCGAACTTGAGGATCTTCGCGGTGACTTCCTGGCCAACCGACAGCACTTCGCTCGGGTGACGCACACGACGCCATGCGATGTCGGTGATGTGCAGCAGGCCGTCGATGCCGCCGAGGTCCACGAACGCGCCGTAATCCGTGATGTTCTTCACCACGCCTTCCACGATCGCGCCTTCCTTCAGCGTTTCGAGCAGCTTTGCGCGCTCTTCGCCCTGGGTCGCTTCGATCACGGCACGGCGCGACAACACGACGTTGTTACGCTTGCGGTCGAGCTTGATGACGCGGAATTCCAGCGTCTTGCCTTCGTACGGGGTCGTGTCCTTGACCGGACGCGTGTCAACCAGCGAACCCGGCAGGAACGCGCGGATGCCGTTGACCATGACGGTCATGCCGCCCTTGACCTTGCCCGTGATCGTGCCGGTCACGAGTTCGTTGTTGTCGAGAGCCTTTTCCAGCGACAGCCACGAAGCCAGACGCTTCGCCTTGTCGCGCGACAGGATCGTGTCGCCATAGCCGTTTTCCAGCGCGTCGATCGCGACGGAAACGAAGTCGCCCGCCTGCACTTCTACCTCGCCCGCGTCGTTCAGGAACTCTTCGAGCGGGATGTAGGCTTCGGACTTGAGACCAGCGTTGACGACCACGAAGTTGTGGTCAACACGCACGACTTCGGCGGAAATCACTTCGCCGGCGCGCATGTCTTGCTTGGTCAGCGACTCTTCGAACAGAGCCGCAAAAGATTCGGTATTCGGGTTGGAAGTTTGCAGGTCGGACATAAAAATCAAAATTTGCATGGTTCTCACGGTGCCCGGCTGGCCGGATGGTCAGCAACTTCGGCAAGAGTGCGAATGCCATGCGGGGTTAAGGGGTTAATACACGCTCCACGACACACGCGGAGCACCTACTGACAACACTACTTCTACTGCGCCCACGGCCTGAACATCAGGCATGCGGGACCCATGCTCCATACCACTGCACCACCTGTTCGACCGCCTGGTCGACCGACAATGCGGAAGTATCGAGCAGCTTTGCATCCGCTGCGGGCCTGAGCGGCGCGGCCGCGCGCTGACTGTCACGCTCGTCGCGCTCACGCAAATCCCGGAGCAAGTCATCTATATTAGCAGAAAATCCTTTTTGGATCAATTGCTTATGCCGACGCGCCGCGCGGGCCTCGACACTGGCGGTCATGAACACCTTCAGTACGGCATCCTGGAAGATCACCGTGCCCATATCGCGGCCGTCGGCGACCAGCCCCGGCTCCTTGCGGAAAGCCCGCTGACGGGCCACCAGCGCGGCTCGCACGGGCGCGTGCACGGCAATCGCCGAGGCACGGCTGCCGACTTCCTCGGCACGAATGTCGGCGGATACATCGGCGCCGTCGAGCTGCGCCAGCCCCTCGCGAAAGGTGATGTGCAGGTCGTCGATCAGTTTTACAAGCGCGTCGACGTCATCCGCCACGATGTTGTAGCGCATGCTGGCGAGTGCGGCGAGGCGGTACAGCGCGCCACTGTCCAGCAAATGGAAGCCGAGATTCGCGGCAACCAGCGCAGCCACCGTGCCCTTGCCGGAGGCGCTGGGGCCGTCGATCGTAATGACGGGCGTTTGGTGAAAGGGACGGATCGGTTTCATCGAAAAAGTCGCACGTCAGTCGATTCGTGAGCGAATCAGGGTTGAGCGAGCGCGGTGAAGCGCTCGAAATAGTCAGGGAACGTCTTGCCGACGCACTTCGGGTCGTTGATCCGGATCGGCACGCCGCCCAGGCTCACGAGCGAGAAACACATCGCCATGCGGTGATCGTCGTAGGTGTCGATCGAGGCATTCGGAATCAGTTTTTCAGGCGGAGTCACGACGAGGAAATCCTCGCCCTCCTGCACCTTCGCGCCGACCTTGCGCAGCTCGGCGGCCATCGCGGCGATCCGGTCGGTTTCCTTGACGCGCCAGCTGGCGATGTTGCGCAGCGTGGTCGTGCCGTCCGCGAATAGCGCGGCGACGGCGATCGTCATCGCCGCGTCGGGAATCAGGTTGAAGTCCATGTCGATCGGATCGAGCTTGCCGTGGTCGTTGCCGACCCCGCGCACTTCGATCCAGTCGTCGCCCATCTGCAGGTTCGCGCCCATCTTGATGAGTGCATCGGCGAAGCCGACGTCACCCTGGATGCTGGAGCGGCCCACGCCTTCCACCCGCAACGGGCCGCCGCCGAGCGCGCCGGCCGCGAGGAAATACGACGCCGAGGACGCGTCGCCTTCCACCATGATGGTGCCCGGCGATTGATAGCGCTGCCCCGCCGGCACGACGAACCGGTGCCATTCATGGCGTTCGACCTTGATGCCGAAGCGCTCCATCAGCTTGATCGTGATCTCGATGTACGGCTTCGAGATCAGCTCGCCGTCCACCTGCACGATGCTCACGCCGCTTCCCGTGCGCAACAGCGGCAACGTCATCAGCAGCGAAGTCAGGAACTGGCTCGACACGTCGCCACGCACGCGGATCGGCGCTTCAGCCGTGATTTGCGCCGGGCGAATCCGCAGCGGCGGATAGCCTTCATTCTCTTCGTAGTCGACTTTCGCGCCAATTTGCCGCAAGCCGTCGACCAGGTCGCCGATCGGCCGCTCGTGCATGCGGGGCACGCCGTGAATACGATAGTTGCCGCCGTTCACCGCGAGCGCCGCGGTCAGCGGACGCACCGCCGTGCCGGCGTTGCCGAGGAACAGGTCGGCTGTGCGTGCCGTGAATGCGCCGCGCGTGCCGGTCACGACACAGGTGTCGCCCTCGCGCTTCAGCCGCACACCGAGCTTTTCGAGCGCGTCGAGCATCACGCGGGTGTCGTCGGAGTCGAGCAGGTTCGTGATCGTCGTTTCGCCTTCGGCGAGCGCCGCGAGCAGCAGCACGCGATTCGAAATGCTTTTCGAGCCAGGCAAACGAACCGTGCCGGACGCACGAGAAAATGGTCCGAGATCGAGGAATTCCATGGTTGAGTCCAGTTCCGGTTATTTCGAGGCGTCGCCGAGGGCGGCCCCTGCAGTGCGCTGTTCCTGCCATTCGCTGCGCGCCACGCGCGAGCGCGTGAACACGGCTTCGAGCGCGGCGCCGTCGCCGGCTTCGATCGCCGCACGCAAACGCGCGAGCACCGCCGTGTAGGCGTCCAGTTCGTCGAGCAGCGCCGCACGATTCGCCACGCACACGTCGCGCCACATTTCCGGGCTCGACGCGGCGATGCGCGTGAAGTCGCGGAAGCCGCCGGCGGCGAACGAGAATTTCAGCGCGGCGTCGGGCGAACTGAGAATCTGCTCGACCAGCGCGAACGACAGAACGTGCGGCAAATGGCTGACCGATGCGAGCACGCGGTCATGCTGCTCAGGCGTCATTTCCCGCACACAGGCGCCGGTGGCACGCCACATCGCGGCAACCCGTTCGACGGCTTCCGGTGCATTCTCTGGCAGCGGACACAGCACGACGTTGCGGTTCACGTACAGATCGGGCAACGCCGCATCCGGGCCGCTCGCCTCACGACCGGCGATCGGATGCCCCGGCACGAACTGACCGATGCGCGCGCCGAGCGCCGCGCGCGCGGAAGCCACCACGTCGGACTTGGTGCTGCCGGCATCGGTGACGATCGTGCCTGCGTCGAGAAAGGGTGCGATGCGTTCGAGCAACGGCTGTGTCTGCGCGACCGGCGCGGCAAGCAGCACGAAATCGGCGCCGGACAGCGCAGCACGCAACGCGACGTCGTCACCCAACGCCGCGGTTTCATCGACCACGCCCAACTCAAGCGCGCGCGCCATCGACGCAGACGAACGCCCGACGCCAACCACGGTTCGCACGCCTGTCGCCTCACCTCGCTCGCCCCGTTCACGCAACGCGCGAGCGAGCGATCCGCCGATCAGGCCGACACCGAAAATCACCAGCTTGTTAAATGAAAACGCGGCCACGTCGGTCACAGAAAAAGCGCGCCTTTCATGACGTGAGGCGCGCGGGTCAAGGTCAACCGCTTACGCGGCAGCGAGCGTCTTTTCGAGCGCCGCGAGGAACGCTTCGTTTTCTTCCGGCAGGCCGATCGTGATGCGCAGCCATTGCGGCAAACCGTAGTTGCCGACCGGACGAACGATCACACCCTGCTTCAGCAAAGCAAGATTGACGCGGTTGCCGGCTGCGTCGTCGTTGCCGACGCGTACCAGCACGAAATTGCCGTCCGACGGTACGTACTCGAGGCCGAGCCTGTCGAACGCTTCGGTCAAAAGACGATAGCCTTGGGCATTCAGGGCCGCGCTCTTTTCCAGAAACGCCTTGTCATTCAGCGCCGCGATCGCCGCGGCTTGTGCCAGCGTATTCACGTTGAACGGCTGACGCAGACGGTTCAGCAGATCGGTCAACTCAGGCTGCGCGATCGCGAAGCCGACACGCAGGCCAGCCAGGCCAAACGCCTTCGAGAATGTGCGCGAGACCAGCAGATTCGGATAACGACGCACCCACGCGATCGAATCGTAGCGCTTTTCTTCCGGCAGATATTCCGTGTAAGCCTCGTCGAGCACGACGACCACGGTGCGCGGCACCTTGTCGAGAAACGCTTCGAGCTTCGCGCCTTCGATGAACGTGCCGGTCGGATTATTCGGGTTCGCGACGAAGATCAGGCGGGTGTCGTCCGTGATCGCGGCGAGCATCGCGTCGAGGTCATGGCCGTACTTGACGGCCGGTACGACGATCGAACGAGCACCCACGCCTTGCGTGGCGAGCGCGTAGACCGCGAACGAGTACTGCGCGTAGACGATCGACTGGCCCTTCTCGACGAACGCATGCGCGGCAATTTCGAGAATGTCGTTACTGCCGTTGCCAAGCGTGACCCAGTCGGCCGGCACGCCATAGCGTTCGCTCAGCGCCGCCTTCAGTTCGAATGCATTCGCGTCCGGATAACGACCGAGTTCGCTGGCCGCTTGCGCCATCGCGCGTTGCGCCGATTCCGGCATGCCGAGCGGATTTTCGTTCGACGCGAGCTTCACGATGGTCGCTTCGTCGAGACCGAACTCGCGGGCCACTTCCGAAATCGGCTTGCCGGCGATGTAAGGCGCGATCGCGCGCACATAGGAAGGACCGAAGGACGTTGTCATGAAAATCTCCGAACGACTAATTAGTAGTGAGTGAATACGCAACAGGCGCGTTCGCACGGCACGAGCGCGTCTCGACGGACCTTAGCGGGCGCGCGGATACGAGCCGAGTATCTTCAGGAACGCGGCCTTCTGGCCGAGTTCGGCGAGTGCGGCGGCAACCGCAGGATCGTCGCGATGGCCTTCGATATCGATGTAAAAGTAGTACTCCCACGTGCCAACGCGCGCCGGGCGCGATTCGAAACGGGTCATCGAGACGCTATGGCGCGCGAGCGGTTCCAACAGCTTGACCATCGCACCCGGTTCGTTCACCACGGAGACGATCAGCGAAGTCTGGTCGTAGCCGCTCGGGCCAGCCGGCTGTTTGCCGATCATCACGAAACGCGTGCGGTTATGCGGATCGTCCTGGATCAGAGCGTACGCGACCTGCAGACCGTAGTGTGTGGCGGCGCGGTCGCCGGCGATGGCCGCGACTGTCGGATCTTCCGCCGCCATGCGCGCGGCTTCGGCGTTGCTCGACACCGCCTGGCGCTCGAGATGCGGCGCGTTGGTCGCGAGCCAGCGCTGGCACTGGGCGAGCGCCTGCGCGTGCGCGCACACCCGCGTCACGCCGGTGAGGCCGCCGTTCAGCGTCAGGAGATTATGGTGAATCGGTAAAGCCAGTTCGCCGCCGATCGTGAGCTGGGTTTGCAACAGCAGATCGAGCGTGCGCGATACCGCGCCTTCAGTCGAATTCTCGACCGGCACGACGCCGAATTCGGCTGCACCCGCTTCGACCGAGCGAAATACTTCGTCGATCGACGGGCACGGCAAACCTTCGATCGACTGACCGAAGTACTCGTGCATGGCCTGTTCGCTATATGTTCCAACCGGGCCTAGATACGCGGCCTTGATGGTCTTCTCGAGCGCACGGCTCGCGGCCATGATCTCGCGCCAGATCGCGCTGATATGTTCGCTGGCCAGCGGGCCCTCGCTCATATCCTGCAGGCGCGCGATCACCTGCTGCTCGCGCTCGGGGCGGAACACCGGTGCATTGAAATGCTTCTTGACCTCGCCCACTTCGAGCGCCACCGCGGCGCGCTGGTTGAGAAGCGCGATCAGTTGCGCGTCGAGCGCGTCGATGCGTTCGCGAAGGGGTTTGAGTCGGGTATTGAGTTCGTCGTCCATGCGTGAAAACGGCCCTGCCGGTAGCTGCTGCACAAATGCGTGCTGGAAAGAATACGCGCGCCTGAATGTCTGGAACGATCAGGCGCTGCGCTGTTCGAATTCCTTCATGTATTCGACAAGCGCTTTGACGCCTTCGAGCGGGACAGCGTTATAAATCGACGCCCGCATGCCGCCGACGGACTTGTGGCCCTTTAGCTGCACCATTCCCCGCGCTTTCGCGCCGGCCAGGAAATCTTCGTTGCGCGACTCGTCGGCGAGGAAAAACGGTACGTTCATCCGCGAGCGCGAGCCACGCTCGACCTTGTTCAGATAGAAGCTGCTCGAATCGATCGCGTCGTACAACAGCTTCGATTTTTCGAGATTACGCGCTTCCATCGCGGCGAGGCCACCCTGCTTCTTCAACCACTTGAACACCAGCCCTGCGATGTAGATCGCGTACGTAGGCGGCGTGTTGTACATCGAATTGTTCTCGGCGACGGTTCGCCATTCGAACGCCGACGGGCAGACCGGCTGCGCACGATCCAGCATGTCTTCGCGCACGATCACGACCGTCACACCCGCCATGCCGATGTTCTTCTGCGCGCCGCCGAACAGCACGCCATATTTGGCGATGTCCATCGGGCGCGACAGGATGTGCGACGAGGCGTCCGCCACTAGCGGAATATCGCCGAGGTCGGGAATCTCGAACGTCTCGACGCCGTGGATGGTTTCGTTGGTGCACAGATGCACGTACGCCGGATCGTCCGACAGCCGCCATTCCGAGCGAGCCGGCGCGCGCGTGAAGCCGTCGTCCGTCTGACCGCTGGCCGCGAGGTGCGCCGTGCCGTACTTTTGCGCTTCCTTGAACGACTTCTGCGACCACGAACCGGTCACAACGAAGTCCGCACGCGGTTTTGCGCCCATCAGATTCATCGGCACGATCGCGTTCTCGCCCAGGCCACCGCCTTGCAGGAACAAAATCCGATGGCTGGCCGGCACCTCGAGCAACTCGCGCAGATCGAGGAGCGCTTCCTCGTGGATCGACATGAATTCTTTGCCGCGATGGCTCATTTCCATCACGCTCATGCCACTGCCCCGCCAATCGAGCATCTCGTCGGCTGCTTGACGCAGCACTTCTTCGGGCATGGCAGCCGGGCCGGCGGAGAAATTAAAGACGCGCATCGTGAGATCCTGGAAGCTGGCGCAAAAAAACGAACAGATCGCGCAATATCGGCGAAGTTGGCAACCACGAAGGCAGCCGCTGCAAAGCTAACGACGCGAACTCGACAACGCGAGTTGAACGACACGCGTTTGACAACACGCGTTTGACAACAATTTCGCGCCCAAAAAGAAAATGGCCGTCTGCGCGTGTGCGCAAACGGCCATTATCGCATTGTCACCGCTAACCCGCCAAACCCGGCAAGCCATATGGCTTGCCGAGCGGCAGCCAACGCGATGTCAGCGTGGCCTTTCGACCTTTTGGCTCAACTCGCTGGCCTACTTAGCCAACTCATTTAACCAGCTTACTTGGCCGGCTTGACCGAAGCGACTTCCTTGTCAGCCTGGTCGCGCGTTGCCTTGATCGATTGCGGCATGTACTTTTGCATCAAGCCATTCACGACGTCGCGGCCAACCTGGTCTTGCACCTGGATGAACTTGCGGCCGGTCGGGCTCTTGTAGAACGCGGTCAGATCCTTGATTTCCGACGTGCTGTAGTACTTCGCGTAAGCGTCGTACTGAGCTTGCATTGCGTCCTGGCGGAAGCTGTCCGTTGCGAACACCTGGCCTGCGCCGTCAACCAGCTTCGGCACTGCGTTCTTTTGCAGCGTCGGGACGGAAGCCTGCTTCTGCTTGTCCGTCATCGTCTTGTTTTCGCTCAGGGCGTCCGACAGGATAGCCGGAACCAGCTGCTTGGCTTGCATCTGGGCGCTGTTGCCGATCGCGCCGACGAGCTTCTGCGCGTCGATTGCGTCCAGCAGGTCCTTGATTGCAGCCTGCTTGGCCGGATCAACCGGTGCAGCGGCAGCAGCCGGAGCCGGAGCCGCCGGGGCCGAGCTCTGAAGCGCTTGAGCCATAGCGAAGGTCGGCACGAGAGCAGCCAGCAACATCAGTTGTTTGAATCGTTTTTGCATCATTACTCCCTAAGAGAAATTAACTTGAACTGCAAGCTGCGCGGGATGCGTATCGGCCCGACACGCCATGGTTCCCTGCGCAGCTTTCAACCAATAACTGAGACTGAAAGCCGCCGACGCGAATCAGGCAGCGCCACCGTCTTCACCGCCGTTGTTGCCTTCGGCAGGACCCTCGGTGTCGCCTTCCGCATCGATATCTGCTTCCGCCTCAGCAACCTGTTGCAGACCTGAAAGCTTGGTCCCTTCGTCAAGGCTGATGAGTGTAACACCTTGGGTTGCGCGCCCCATTTCCCGAATTTCCGATACGCGGGTACGGATCAGCACGCCCGTATTGGTGATCAGCATGATCTGCGCTTCCTGATCCACCAGCGTGGCCGCGACGACCTTGCCGTTACGCTCCGACGTCTGGATCGCGATCATCCCCTTCGTGCCGCGCCCGTGACGCGTGTACTCGGTGATCAGCGTGCGCTTGCCGTAGCCGTTTTCGGTTGCGGTCAGCACCGACTGCTGCTCGTCGCCCGCCACCAGCAGCGCGATCACGCTCTGGCCGTCTTCGAGTTGCATGCCGCGCACACCACGTGCCTCACGGCCCATGGGACGGACGTCGTTCTCGTCGAAGCGCACTGCCTTGCCCGAATCCGAGAACAGCATCACGTCATGCTGGCCGTCTGTAATCGCGGCACCGATCAGGTAGTCGCCGTCATCCAGACCGACCGCAATAATACCCTTGCGCAACACGCGGCCGAAGGCTTCCAACGGCGTCTTTTTTACGGTCCCTAACGCGGTGCCCATAAAGACGAATTTGTCAGCCGAGAATTCCTTGACCGGCAAGACAACCGTAATCTTCTCGCCGTCCTGAAGCGGGAAGATATTGACGATCGGACGGCCGCGCGAGTTCCGCGAACCTTGCGGCACTTCGTAGACCTTCACGCTATAGACGCGACCGCGATTCGAGAAGCACAGAATGTGATCGTGCGTGTTCGCGATGAACAACGTGTCGATCCAGTCGTCTTCTTTCATCGCCGTGGCCTGTTTGCCGCGACCACCCCGTTTCTGCGCACTATATTCGGACAGCGGCTGCGATTTCACGTAGCCGGCGTGCGACATGGTCACGACCATTTCCTGCGGCGTGATCAGATCTTCGGTGTTCAGCTCGGTTGCGTTCAGCTCGATCTTCGAGCGGCGCGCGTCGCCGAATTCGGCCTTGATCGACGTCAGTTCGTCGACGATGATCGCCGTAATGCGTTCCGGGCGAGCCAGAATGTCCAGCAGGTCGGCGATTTGCGCCATCACTTCGCGGTACTCGCCGATGATCTTGTCCTGCTCGAGACCCGTCAGGCGTTGCAGACGCATCTGCAGGATTTCCTGAGCCTGGGTGTCGGACAAGCGATAGAGGCCGTCGGACTGCATACCGAAGGACGGGTTCAACCCCTCCGGACGATACGCCTCGCGGCCACCGGCCGACGCGTTTTCCGTCTCGGCGCGCGACAACATTTCGCGCACCAGCGACGAATCCCACGGACGCGCCATCAATTCCTGCTTGGCGATCGGCGGAGTCGGCGCGGCCTTGATGATCGCGATGAACTCGTCGATGTTGGCGAGCGCGACCGCCAGGCCTTCGAGCACGTGACCGCGTTCGCGGGCCTTGCGCAGTTCGTATACAGTGCGCCGCGTCAGCACTTCCCGGCGATGCGACAGGAAGCACGACAGCATTTCCTTCAGGTTCAGCAACTTCGGCTGGCCGTCGACAAGCGCGACCATGTTCATGCCGAAGGTGTCCTGAAGCTGGGTCGCCTTATACAGATTGTTGAGCACCACTTCCGGCACTTCGCCGCGCTTCAGCTCGATCACGACGCGCATGCCGCTCTTGTCGGATTCGTCGCGGATGTCGGAGATGCCTTCGAGCTTCTTTTCGTTGACCAGCTCGGCGATGCGCTCCAGAAGTGAGCGCTTGTTCACCTGGTACGGCAATTCGTCGACGATGATCGACATGCGCTGGCCGCGGTCGATTTCCTCGAAGTGCGTGAGCGCGCGCATCACCACCCGGCCGCGGCCGGTGCGATAACCGTCGCGAACGCCGGCCACGCCGTAGATGATGCCGGCGGTGGGGAAATCAGGCGCCGGGATGATCTCGATCAGCTCCTCGATCGTGGCTTCCGGATTTTTCAGCAGGTGCTGACATGCGTCGACAACCTCGTTGAGGTTGTGCGGCGGGATGTTGGTCGCCATGCCGACCGCAATACCGGACGAGCCATTGATCAGCAGATTGGGAATGCGCGCCGGCAGGATGGCCGGCTCGTTTTCGCTGCCGTCGTAGTTCGGCGTGAAGTCGACGGTTTCCTTGTCGATGTCGGCCAGCAGTTCGTGGCCGATCTTCGCCATGCGGATTTCGGTGTACCGCATCGCCGCGGCGTTGTCGCCGTCGACCGAACCGAAGTTGCCCTGACCGTCCACCAGCATGTAGCGCAGCGAGAAATCCTGCGCCATCCGGACAATCGTGTCGTAGACAGCCGTGTCGCCGTGCGGGTGATATTTACCGATGACGTCGCCGACAATACGCGCCGACTTCTTGTAAGCCCGGTTCCAGTCGTTATTCAGTTCGTGCATCGCGTACAGCACACGCCGGTGCACCGGCTTCAGGCCATCGCGAACATCGGGAAGCGCACGCCCCACGATCACGCTCATCGCGTAATCGAGATACGAACGGCGCATTTCCTCCTCTAGGGAGATTGGCAGAGTCTCTTTGGCGAATTGATCCATTATCCGTATCTTTTACGTGCCAAGGCGACGGCGTGAAGCTCGCTTGAAGCCCAACTCGCCGCGCCTTCGCGTAAGCATTGCAGGCGCAACGCATCACGCGATTCTAACATGCCGTGCATCCGCCCCCGACTGGGGTACGTATACCTATTAGCAGGCAACCGGGAACGGCGCCTGAACGCCCCATCGCCGAGTCGGGGCAGGCTCGATTCGTGCGTGGGGCAATCCGCCGCTCAGCCATGACTGGCGGTGCCTGCAGCCGATTGCTTCTGTTGCGCATGCACCACAATTGGAGGGTGATTTGATCGGGGGCAGATTTTTTTATCGTTGGAAGGGAACGATATGGCAAAATGCCAACGCACAAAGAGTTAGACACTGCTCGAAGTCTACACAGCACGTTTTTTGTTCTACACCGATGTTATACTTCGAGCAATGTATGACTTGTCTTCGTCAACAGGCTCGCAGTAAACCTGCGGTAATCTCAATTTCGAGAGGAGAAATATGAATAAACTTTCAAAGCTCGCGTTCATTGCAGCTACCGCAGTTATGGCTGCATCCGCCATGGCGCAATCGGTGCCGGCGTCGCGACAAGCCACGAACGACAACTGGGTGAATGGTACCGGCGAATACGTGTGGATGAACGGCACGAACGAGCTTTGCTGGCGCGATGCATTCTGGACGCCGGCAACGGCCAATGCTAAGTGCGATGGCGCCCTGGTTGCCCAGGCTCCGACCCCGCCGGCTCCGGTCGCACCTGCTGCACCGGCTATCACGAGCCAAAAGATTACGTATCAAGCTGACGCTCTGTTCGACTTCGACAAGGCTATCCTGAAGCCGGCTGGCAAGGAAAAGCTGGACGATCTGGCATCGAAGGTCGGTTCGCTGAACCTGGAAGTCATCGTTGCAACGGGTTACACGGACCGTATCGGTTCGGACAAGTACAACGACCGTCTGTCGCTGCGCCGCGCTCAAGCTGTCAAGGCATACCTGGTGAGCAAGGGCATCGAATCCAACCGTATCTATACGGAAGGCAAGGGCAAGCGCAACCCGGTCACGACCGGTTGCAACCAGAAGAACCACAAGCAACTCGTCGCCTGCCTCGCACCGGATCGCCGCGTGGAAGTCGAAGTTGTCGGTACTTCGAAGCAGTAAGCTACAAATTACCGCAGTATCAAAGCCCCGCTTCGGCGGGGCTTTTTTTATGCCGCTGCCGCGGGCGTCGCTCGCCCTCTCCTCCGGGTACGCGCCCGATCTGCCGGAACAGGACACGCAAGGCACTGAGCGGCATTTTGCCGCTCCGTCGCTCGACCTATATACTCAGGGTTTATCCTCGAGCGCCCGCTCAACGCCCTCATCGAGGCAGCTTCCGCTATGACCAACGCCGATCCCCACGAACTGCAGAAATTTAGCGACCTCGCGCATCGTTGGTGGGACCCGAACGCCGAATTCAAACCACTGCATGAACTCAACCCGATTCGTCTGAGCTGGATCGACTCACACGCGCATCTCGCCGGCAAAACCGTGTTGGATATCGGCTGCGGCGGAGGCATTCTGTCGGAGTCGATGGCCGGATTGGGAGCGCATGTGAAGGGAATCGACCTGTCGAGCCAGGCGCTCGGCGTGGCGGATCTTCACAGCCTTGAAAGTGGTGTAACCGTCAGTTACGAAGAAATCGCCGCCGAAGCACTGGCCGCCCGCGAACCGGGCACTTACGACGTCGTCACCTGCATGGAAATGCTCGAGCACGTGCCCGAACCGGCCGCCATCGTCGAGGCATGCAAGACCCTGGTGAAACCGGGCGGCTGGGTGTTCTTCTCCACGCTGAACCGCAATGTGAAGTCGTATCTATTCGCGGTGATCGGCGCCGAATATATCGCGCGGATGCTGCCCAAGGGTACGCACGACTACGCACGCTTCATCCGCCCGTCTGAATTGGCGAGCTTCGTGCGCGCCGCCGGCCTGCGTACGGCAGACATCAAAGGTATCGTTTATAACCCGCTCAGCAAGCATTTCACCTTGTCCGCCGACACGAGCGTGAACTACATGCTCGCCTGCCGCCGCGACGTCTGATCCGCCCCGACCTGCCGGACTCAATTCAATCAATGAGCGATCCCACACCCCTGCCCCAACGCGAAGACACCGACGACGCGCTCGGCCTTTGCCAGGCGGTCCTGTTCGACCTCGACGGCACGCTGGCCGACACCGCGCCCGACCTGGCGGCGGCCGTCAACAAAATGCGCCACGATCGCAGCCTCGATATGGTGCCGCTCGAAGACCTGCGGCCGCTCGCGTCCGCTGGCGCGCGCGGGCTGATCGGCGGGGCCTTCGGCATCGGCCCTGAACACCACGAGTTCGCGTCGATGCGCGAAGAGTTTCTGGCCAACTACGAAGCAGACTTGTGCATCGAGACCACGCTGTTTCCCGGCATCCCCGAATTGCTCGACGATCTCGACGCACGGGGCGTGCGCTGGGGCATCGTGACGAACAAGGTGGCAAGGCTCACCGAGCCGCTGATCGCGCAACTCGGCCTCGAGGAGCGCGCCGGCTGCGTGGTGAGCGGCGACACGACCCCGCATTCGAAGCCGCACCCCGCGCCCTTGTTGCACGCCGCACGCGAGCTGGACGTGGTGCCGGACCGCATCGTCTACGTCGGCGACGACCTGCGCGATGTGCAGGCGGGTTTCGCGGCCGGCATGAAGACCATTGCGGCTGCCTACGGTTACTGCGGCAACGACATTCCACCGACGCAATGGCACGCGCAGCATGTCGTGCAATCGCCCGCGGAGTTGCGGAAGCTGCTGCGCGACATCGGCTGAAGGACTGAGCGCATACGGCGAACACACACGGCGGATACAGCGCTCGCAACGTGTCCCCGCGCTTTGCGGCTTTGCGGCTTTGCGGCCTTGCCGCTTCACTGCGTCAATGCAAGCAGCACATCGAGACAACAAGGCAATCAGCCAGGACGCGGCCGTCAAACTATTGTAAAATCTACGTTGGCCCTGACGTTTGGGGCAACGAACCGCGGGGGCGACCTGGTTTCGACAGGGGTTGCGAAGCGGCTAGGGCATACCGAGGACCCGTCACCTCGTTAATCAATGGGAAAAACGTAACTGCAAACGACGATACGTTCGCACTGGCAGCCTAAGGGCCGCCGTCCTCTGCCTAGTTCACTGACGGGCTAGTGTCGCAAGACCGGTAGCAATACCGACAGAGGTCATATACGTCAGTTAAGTCTTGGCGGCGTCACGACGCCAAGGTCGAAAATCTAGTGAATCGCCGTCACGCAGCGTGTTCGTCCGCGTCGTGGCGGTTAAATCAAATGACAGAACTAAGTATGTAGAACTGGTCGTAGAGTGCTTCTGGACGCGGGTTCGATTCCCGCCGCCTCCACCAGAACACCGTTTCAAGCTGGACTCAAAACCCGTAAGCGGCCTGCTGCTTGCGGGTTTTTTGCTGGCTGCGATAAAACAGAAGGCCCGCTCATCGAGCGGGCCTTTTTGCTGGCGGTATCGAGGCCGCGCGAAGCCATGGGAATAAACGCATCCATTCAATCGTTTATTCCGCACGCGCGATCGCACGCGGCGTTCCGCGCGAGACCAACACCAAAATCAGGAGCCGACATCATGCGCAAAACTCTCTTCTGCCTCTCCACGCTGACCCTCCTCGCACTGCAACAAACTGCTTTTGCCGAAGCCCCGAAGATCGTCGACGGCCGTTTCGTCACGGCGGACGGCATGACGCTCTATACCTTCGATAAAGACACCACGCCCGGCATGAGCGCCTGCACCGGCGGCTGCATGAGCAACTGGCCGGCGGCGATGGCGAGCCCGTCGGACAAGCCTTCAGGCGACTGGACCGTGATTCCGTCGGCCGACGGCAAACAGCAATGGGCGTATAAAGGCCATCCGCTATATCGCTACGCGGCCGACAAGCAAGCAGGAGACATGAAGGGGGACGGCTTCAAGGACATGTGGCACACGGCAAAGCCGTGACCGCTCGCCACAGAACGGCCGGCCAGAGCCGGAAGACTTGATAAGACACGGAATGAAAAACGCCGGCAGCATGCCGGCGTTTCACAAACGAACACGGACGCGCCGGTCCGCGCGCTTCGCTTATTCGTCTTTAGGACACTGCAAATTACACCCGTTCGGATCGCCGTTGTCGCCGCGCTTGCGCATGGCTGACTTCTTGCTGGTCTGATATTTGTCCGAGGGCGCGGACGCCGCAAACGGCATTTGCGGATGTTCAGCAAGCCGGAACTGATCTTGCAAGATACCGCCCGGCACACCTGGCGAATTCTGTGCGAAGGCAACCGAAGCCGTGGCGAGCAGCGCACCGGCCGTCGCTACCGCAGCACATGCGTGAAAAAGAGCTTTCATATCGATTCGGCGCGGCATAGCGCGCGGTTAAGGCGTAAGCGGAAGGCTAGAGATTATCCCAAACAAACGCCTCACGCAGCGGCGACCGAACCAATTTGTTTACAGTCGCTTACGCCGCCGTCGGGCCAAGCCCCGCATCGAGATCGAGCTGCTTGCCGCAGTCGCGCGGATCGTAACCTTCGAGCTGTTCGACGCCGTGCCGAAACGCGGCGCCGCGCAGCAAGCCGATCACCGTTGCAAGCGGCGCGCGCTCCAGCCGGGCGCGGTCGCAGGCGAAGTAATAGTCTTCGTCGACGATCGGAATGAAGTCGAGCCCAAAGTGATGCGCCGCCGGCTCAACGCCGAAACCCACATCCGCCATGCCGCTCGCGACAAAAGCCGCGATCGCCGAATGCGTGAGTTCCGCCGACGCATACCCATTGACCCGGTCCGGATCGACCCCGACTTTTCGTAGCGCGAGATCGAGCAGCATGCGCGTGCCAGAACCGGGTTGACGATTGACGAAGCGAATGTCGTCGCGCGCGAGATCGCTCAGGCCGTCGATTCCCTTCGGATTGCCCTTGCCGAGAAAAAGGCCCTGCTTGCGCTTCGTCAGATGCACGAGCACGTGACGCTGAGGATCGAGCCAGCGCCGATAGGTATCCGCGCAGGCCGCGCGAAACTCGCCCAGCGGCAAGTGAAAGCCGGCCAGGTCACATTCGCCACGGGCAAGCGCGCTAACCGCGTCCGCGCTGTCGCGGTATTTGATGTCGACCGGCAGATCGTTCGCGACCAACGCCGTCACCAGCGCCGCCACCGCGTAACCGTGGGACGCGTAAATCCGCACGTCGTCAGCGGCCGGCGCGAGCCAGCGGTTCAGGTCGCTGGCGACTTCGCTCGCGAGCGCCTGCATGTTGCCGTCGAGCCGCTCCCCGCACAGACGCTGCGCGCGCAACACGGCCTGCCCGAGCTCGGACAGCACCGAGCCGCGCCCGCGCTCCTTGGCGATCAGCGGACCACCCAGATGCGCCTCGATGCTGCGCAACAAACCCCACGCATGACGGTAGGACAAACCCTTAAGCGTCGCCGCCTGCGCGATGCTGCCGGACTCATCCACCAGCGCGAGCAGCGGCACCACGTCCGACAGGCTTGCCTCGCGGCCATCCGGACCCTTCACAACCAGCTGCGCCTGGCACTCGATCCTGATCATATATGCTCAACTCTTTCCTATTGCACGAGGCGTATCACCCGCCTATTGTTCGGCTATCCCATATCGAATATACGAAGCATATGTGTGCACATTATGAATGACAAGTGCATATATGACTTTGGAGGAGCCCCCACTTGGACGATTCCATCGCCGTCGCGCCGGAGCAGCTCGTGCAGCGTCACGCACAGCTGGGCAGGTCGTTGCTAGCGGTACTGCACGCCATTCAGGACGAACTGGGCTACGTGCCGCCCGACACGGTCGCGCCTCTCGCCCGCGCCATGAACCTGTCGCGCGCGGAAGTGCACGGCGTCATCACCTACTACCACCACTTCCGCACGCAGCCCGCGGCGCCCGTCACGGTGCAACTGTGCCGCGCCGAAGCATGCCGCAGCATGGGCACCGAGGCGCTCGCGCAGCATATCGAGGCGCACACCGGCTGCCGTTTCGATGCGGAACATCGGCATGGTGCGACGGTTGAGCTGGAATCGGTCTATTGCCTCGGCCAATGCGCACTGTCGCCGGCGATGATGGTCAACGGCACCTTGCACGCCAAGGTCACGCCGCAAAAGTTCGATGCGTTGTTTGCCGCCGCGAGCAAATGCGTGGAGGCCGTAGCATGAAGCGCATCTACGTTCCCCGTGATTCGTCAGCATTGGCACTCGGCGCCGACGCACTGGCTCAGGCAATCGAGGCGGAAGCCGCACGCCGCGGCATCGCAATCGAACTGGTTCGCAACGGTTCGCGCGGTTTGCTGTGGCTTGAACCGCTTGTCGAAGTGGCGACGGCTGAAGGCCGGGTCGGCTATGCGAACGTCGAGGAGACCGACGTTGCCGCGCTGTTCGACGCCGGCTTTGTCGACGGCGGCGAGCACGCCCGCCGTGTCGGTGTCGTCGATGAGATACCGTATCTGAAGAAGCAGCAGCGCCTGACCTTCACGCGCATCGGCATCACCGATCCGCTTTCCGTCGACGACTACGTCGCCCACGGCGGTCTCGAAGGTCTCAAGCACGCCTTGCAAACCGACGGCGACGCCGCCTGCGAAGCGCTGATCGAGTCCGGCCTGCGCGGTCGCGGCGGCGCGGCCTTCCCGGCCGGCATCAAATGGCGCACGGTGCGTGGCGCCAAAGCGGCGCAGAAATACATCGTCTGCAATGCGGACGAAGGCGACTCCGGCACCTTCTCCGACCGCCTCGTGATGGAAAGCGACCCGTACGTGCTGATCGAAGGGATGATCATCGCGGGCGTCGTGACCGGCGCGACGGTCGGCTATATCTACGTACGCAGCGAATATCCGCATTCGATCGCGACGCTCGAAGCCGCGATCGCCAAAGCACGCGCCGCCGGCTGGCTCGGCGACAGCGTGCTCGGCTCGGCGGCGCATCGCTTCGAACTGTTCGTGGCGAAGGGCGCGGGCGCTTACGTCTGCGGCGAGGAAACCGCGCTGCTCGAATCGCTCGAAGGCAAACGCGGCATCGTCCGCGCGAAGCCGCCAGTGCCGGCGCTGGTCGGCCTGTTCGGCCAGCCGACCGTGATCAACAACGTCATCACACTCGCCACGGTGCCGATCATCTTCGCCCGCGGCGCGGCGTTCTATAAAGACTTCGGCATGGGCCGCTCGCGCGGCACGCTGCCGTTCCAGCTCGCCGGCAATGTTAAGCAAGGCGGTCTGGTGGAGCTGGCATTCGGCGTCACGCTGCGCGAACTGCTCTACGACTACGGCGGCGGCACGGCAAGCGGACGCCCGGCACGCGCCGTGCAAGTCGGCGGCCCGCTCGGTACGTATTTGCCGGAAAGCCAGTGGGACATCCCCATGGACTACGAAGCGTACGCGGCCGTTGGCGCGGTGGTCGGCCACGGCGGCATCGTCGTGCATGACGACACGTCGAATCTCGCCGAACTCGCCCAGTACGCCATGCATTTCTGCGCGCTCGAATCGTGCGGCAAATGCACGCCGTGCCGGATCGGCTCGACGCGCGGCGTCGAAGTAATCGGACGGATCCGCAACGGCGATACGTCCACGCGGCAGGTGCAATTGCTGCGCGATCTGTGCGACACGATGGTATCCGGTTCGCTCTGCGCGATGGGCGGCATGACGCCGTTCCCGGTGCTGTCCGCGCTCAACCATTTTCCCGAAGACTTCGGTCTCGATAACGTGCACGACCACGCGCCCAAAGCGGCTGCGGCCTGACCCAGGAGCCTCACATGTCCGACGTGCTCAACTCCCCTGCCGGCGCCCCGCAGGAAGTCCCCCTGGCGGGCGGCTGCGGCTCCGGCAACTGCGCGTGCAAATCGCAAGCGCAACAGCGCGCCACGCGTTCGCCCTTTGACGACACCGACTACGGCACGCCGCTGAGTCATGCCGACGTCGACGTCACGCTGGAAATCGACGGCCAGGCCGTGACCGTTCCGGCCGGCACTTCCGTGATGCGCGCCGCCATCGAAGCCGGCGTCAACGTACCCAAGCTCTGCGCGACCGATTCGCTCGAACCGTTCGGCTCCTGCCGTTTGTGCCTGGTCGAGATCGAAGGCAAGCGCGGCTACCCCGCTTCGTGCACGACGCCCGTCGAAGCCGGCATGAAAGTTCGCACGCAAACCGATCGTCTGCAGTCGCTGCGCCGTAACGTGATGGAGTTGTACATCTCCGATCACCCGCTCGATTGCCTGACCTGTCCCGCCAACGGCGACTGCGAATTGCAGGACATGGCAGGCGTCACCGGATTGCGCGAAGTGCGCTACGGCTTCGACGGCGCGAACCATCTGAAGGACAAGAAGGACGAATCGAATCCGTACTTCACTTACGACCCATCGAAGTGCATCGTCTGCAATCGCTGCGTGCGCGCATGCGAAGAAACGCAAGGCACATTCGCGCTGACCATCGCCGGGCGCGGTTTCGAATCGCGCGTGGCCGCGAGCGAAAACAAGCCGTTCATGGAATCGGAATGCGTGTCCTGCGGCGCGTGCGTCGCCGCATGCCCGACCGCGACCTTGCAGGAAAAGACCGTCGTCATGCTCGGCCAGGCCGAGCATTCGGTGGTCACCACGTGCGCGTATTGCGGCGTCGGCTGCTCGTTCAAGGCCGAGATGAAGGGCAACCAGGTCGTGCGGATGGTGCCGCACAAGAACGGCCAGGCCAACGAAGGCCACGCGTGCGTGAAGGGCCGTTTCGCCTGGGGCTACGCGACGCACAAGGACCGCATCACCAAGCCGATGATCCGCGCGAAGATCACGGATCCGTGGCGCGAAGTCAGCTGGGAAGAAGCGCTCACCTACGCGGCGTCGGAATTCCGCCGCATTCAGGCAAAGCACGGTCGCGATTCGATCGGCGGCATTACGTCGTCGCGTTGCACGAACGAAGAAACGTATCTCGTTCAAAAGCTCGTGCGCGCCGCGTTCGGCAACAACAACGTCGACACCTGTGCGCGCGTATGCCACTCGCCGACCGGCTACGGTCTGAAGACCACGCTCGGCGAATCGGCCGGCACGCAGACCTTCGCCTCGGTCGATAAGGCCGACGTGATCATGGTGATCGGCGCGAATCCGACCGACGGCCACCCGGTGTTCGGCTCGCGCATGAAGCGCCGCATCCGCGAAGGCGCGAAGCTGATCGTCGTCGATCCGCGCCGCATCGATATCGTCGATACGCCGCACGTGAAGGCGTCGCATCATTTGCAGTTGCGTCCGGGCACCAACGTCGCGGTGGTCAATGCGCTCGCGCATGTGATCGTGACCGAAGGCCTGCTGAACGAAGCGTTCATCGCCGAGCGCTGCGAAACGCGCGCGTTCGAGCAATGGCGCGCGTTCGTCGCCCTGCCCGAAAATGCGCCGGAAGCGACCGAGGAACTCACCGGCGTGCCCGCCGCATCCGTCCGCGAAGCCGCCCGCATCTATGCCACCGGCGGCAACGCCGCGATCTATTACGGCCTCGGCGTCACCGAACACGCGCAAGGTTCGACGATGGTCATGGGCATCGCGAATCTGGCGATGGCGACAGGCAACATCGGCCGCGAAGGCGTCGGCGTGAATCCGTTGCGCGGCCAGAACAATGTGCAGGGTTCGTGCGACATGGGCTCGTTCCCGCATGAACTGCCGGGCTATCGCCATATCAGCGATTCGATCACGCGCGCGTTGTTCGAGGAAGCATGGAACGTCACGCTGCAGCCCGAACCGGGCCTGCGCATTCCGAACATGTTCGACGCGGCCGTGCACGGCACCTTCAAGGGCCTGTACTGCCAGGGCGAAGACATCGTGCAATCCGATCCGAACACGCATCACGTGTCGGCGGCATTGTCGTCGATGGAATGCATCGTCGTGCAGGACATTTTCCTCAACGAGACCGCGAAATACGCGCACGTGCTGCTGCCGGGTTCGTCGTTCCTCGAAAAGGACGGCACCTTCACCAACGCGGAGCGCCGCATCTCGCGCGTGCGCAAGGTGATGCCGCCGGTGCCGGGTTACGCCGACTGGGAAGTCACGGTGATGCTCGCGCGGGCGCTCGGTTATGAAATGGACTACACGCATCCGTCACAGATCATGGACGAGATCGCACGTCTCACGCCGACCTTCCACGGCGTGTCGTACAGGAAGCTCGACGAACTCGGCAGCATCCAGTGGCCGTGCAACGAGAACGCGCCCAATGGTACGCCGACCATGCACATCGACACCTTCGTGCGCGGCAAGGGCAAGTTCGTGATTACGAAGTTCATCGCAACGCCGGAAAAGGTCACGCGCAAGTTCCCGCTGCTACTCACCACGGGCCGCATCCTGTCGCAGTACAACGTCGGCGCGCAAACGCGCCGCACCGAGAATTCGCGCTGGCATGACGAAGACCGGCTGGAACTGCATCCGCACGATGCGGAGGAACGCGGCATCAAGACCGACGATTGGGTCGGTATCGAATCGCGCGCCGGGCAAACCGTGTTGCGCGCCAAGGTGACCGAACGGATGCAGCCGGGCGTCGTCTACACGACGTTCCACTTCCCCGAATCGGGCGCGAACGTGATCACCACCGACAGCTCGGACTGGGCCACCAACTGTCCCGAGTACAAGGTGACCGCGGTGCAGGTGATGCCGGTCGAACAGCCGTCGCAATGGCAGCAGGACTACTCGCGCTTCAACACCGAGCAGCTCGATCTGCTGAAGCAGCGCGAGCTGGCCAACGCCACATCGGGTAAGTGAGGCAAGCCATGGACAATCAGAATCTGATCGACATGGCGAACCGGATCGGCGACTTTTTCGATTCAATGCCGGATCGCGAGGAAGCGCTCGCCGGCATCGCCGATCATATCCGCCGCTTCTGGGAGCCGCGCATGCGGCGCGCTTTGCTGGCGGAGCTCGATGAGCCGGACGCGAGCGGTATCGAGATGTCGGGCATCGTCAGGGAAGCGCTCGTCAAGCATCGCGACGGGCTGACGCCGGCAGTGACGGCTCCGGTGTAAGCGAAGTACTTTACAGGCTCGCTTTACGGGCCCGCTTTACAGGCCTGCTTCACAGCGAAGCCTGCTCCGGTATCACCCCACCTACCGCGAACCACGCTTCGCAATGCCGCAGCAGGCCGTGCAGGTCGGACCCTGTACGCCCGCGCGCGCAGATATAGCCGTCCGGCCGCACCAGATAGAACGACGGCCGCGTGCGTCCATACGATTCGGACAGTGCCGGGCCGCCCTCGCCGTTCGTATCCGTCACGCGCCAGATACGCACCGCGCCTGGCAGCAATCTCTCGACTTCCGCAACTAGCCGCTCCAGTTCCGGTTCCGGCGGCGGCGCGTGTTTCGCAGCCGGATCGAGCGGCGTTTCGTCGACGGCGAGCGGCGGAACCAGCAGGAACAACGAGAAGAACGCCGGATCGTGCAGATCGAAAATGCAACCGACTCCGGGCGCGCGGCCGAGCGGCCCGTCCACCACGTGGACCAGCGCATCCGGCGCGCGCTCGCCGGCACGCGGGCCGCCGTCGAGCAGGCGTTCGAGCGTCAGCGGACTGCGTCGGTACTGGACCGACAACTCGCTGATAGTCATACGCGCCGCATCGCGCAGCGGACCGAGCGCGGCCAGCACCGGCATCACGCGCTCGCGCAGCAGCTTCAGCGGTCCGTGATCGGCCTCGGCCATATGCGTGATGAAACCCGTTTGCCGCAATACGTCACGCTCGATCGGATGCCGTTCATGGTGATACGTATCGAGCAGGCGGTCAGGCGCCGCGCCATTCAGAACGCGCGCGATCTTCCAGCCGAGATTGAACGCTTCCTGAATTCCCGTGTTCATCCCTTGCGCGCCGGCCGGGCTGTGTACGTGAGCCGCGTCCCCCGCGAGGAAGATGCGGCCGACGCGCAGCCGCTCCACCATTCTGCTGTTCAGATGAAAATACGACGACCATGCCAGGTCCGACACGTCGACCCGCTCCCGCACGCGCCGGGCGATCAGCGCCTTGCACTCGGCGAGCGACGGCGGCAAGACCTGGTTGAGCGGCGGTTCGCCGAGCACCGCGGGCGTGGCCGGCGCCGGGACCGTGGCCGGTTCGACCGGATGGTCCGCAACCAGACGATGACGGCCGTGGCCCATCGGAAACAGCGCGACGAGGCCCTCGCTCGAAGCAAAGATGTGGAATTCGTCTTCGGGCCAGTCGGTTTCAGCGTGCACATCGGCCAGCAGGAACGTCTGCTCGAAAGTGCTTCCCGCAAAGTTCAGGCCGAGCCGGTGACGGATCGTGCTGTGCGCACCGTCGGCGGCGATCACGTAGGACGGACGCAGCGTCTCGGTATGGCCGTCCGCGCGACGCAACGTCGCCTGAATGCTGGCGGAACCCTGAACGAACATCGTCAGCTCGACGCCGCGTTCGACCGTCACGCCGAGCGTCGCGAGATGCTCCGTCAGCAAACGTTCGGTCACGGATTGATCGAGAAACAGCAGATAGGGGTAGCGCGTGCGCAGCGGATCGAAATCGAGCCGCGCGAGACGCATGCCGTTGGAAAAAAGATTGGCGATGCGCGCACGATGGCCGAGCTCGAGAAACGGCTCGATCAAGCGGTGCTGCTCAAACAGTTCGAGCGTGCGCGCCTGAATGCCGATGGCCCGCGAATACGGGTTCGGCTGCAGCGCCTTGTCGATCAGACGCACGGGGATGTGGGCACGCGCCAGACTCATTGCCGCGGCGAGCCCGGTCGGACCCGCCCCGACGATCAACACCGGCGACGCATCGTGTGCGGCAGCGTCCATACGGGACTCCGGAGGCAACAGATCGTTCTAGTGTACGCCGCCGATAAGCCGCTCAACGGTGCGCTGCATCAATCGCCGGGATGATCCATCGCGCATCGATGCTCGGTGGTGCCGAGATCGACTTGCAGCGTGGCGTGCTGCATCGAGAAGCGCTCGCGCAGTGTGACGACGATGGCGTCGATCGACTCGTCGCCGGGATGGCCCGCCGGCATCACCAGATGCGCGCTGAGCGCGTTGCCGGTGGTCGACAACGCCCAGACGTGCAGGTCGTGCACGTCGGTGACGCCGGGCTGTCCGGCGAGATAGTCACGGATGCGCTGCAGGTCAATGCCGGGTGGCACGGCGTCGAGCGCCATGCGCACCGAATCGCGCAACAGACCCCACGTGCCGACCACCACCACCGCGACCACGAGTAGGCTCATCACCGGATCGAGCCACGTCCATCGGGTGTAGAGAATCACGAGGCCGCTGATCGCGACCGCGGCCGAGATGGCGGCGTCCGAGGCCATATGCAGGAACGCGCCGCGAATGTTCAGGTCATCCTTCTGGCCGCGCATGAAGAGCCACGCCGAGAAGCCGTTCACGACCACGCCAACCGTCGCGACGACGAACACCACCAGTCCCGCGACGGGTGCCGGGTTCATCAGGCGCCCGATTGCCTCGGCGACGATCACGCCGCACGCGAACAGCAACAGCCCCGCGTTGGCGAGCGACGCCAGAATCGACGAACTGCCATAGCCGAAGGTATAGCGTGCCGACGGACGACGCGCGGCGAGCCAGGTTGCGCCCCAGGCGAGCAGCAAACCGAGCACGTCGGAGAGATTGTGGCCGGCGTCGGCGAGCAGCGCGGTGGAATGCGCGATCACGCCGTAGACGGCCTGAACCACCACGATCGCGACGTTCAGCGCGACGGCGAGTGCGAAGGCGCGGCCGTGGCCTGCGACGGGAGCGTGGGCGTGGCTGTGCCCGCTGTGACCGTGGCCGGGGTCGGCATCGGCATCGGCGTCTTGCGAACCTCGCTCGTGTGAACCGTGGTCGTGCGTGCCCAACGCGCTTGCGGTGTGCTCATGCGCTCCGTGGCCCTGCGTGCCGTGCTCATTCGCGCCGTAGGGATTCGGACGAGCCGCGCCGTCACGAGGCTCGGCCTGATCGCGAGCGGCCCCCTCCTTCCCCTCGACCGGCGCGTCTTCGCCATCCATCCCGTCGAATTCCCCCTCGAGCCATACCGGCGCGTGGTCGTCCTCGCGCTCTTCGGCGGGCCGGTTCGGAGCGGTGGTTTTTTTCATGACGGGTCCAGAGGAAATTCGCCGGCCGGCTCGGCGACATGCTCGAGCATGCCGGCCAGCATCGCGCTGATGTGACGGTCAGCCGCAAGATAGAAGACCTGCTTGCCCCGCCGCTCCGCGCGCACGATCCGCGCCGCGCGCAACAGCCGCAAATGATGGCTCACCAGCGACGGCGACAAGCCCAGCCCCTCTGCGATCGCACCAACCGCGCGCCGCTCGTCGACACAGGCGAGCACGATGCGCAAGCGGGTCGGATCGCCGAGCAGGCGAAACAGGTCGGCCAGCGGCACGATCGTCTCCACCGGGCGGTCTTCGACACTGACAGGCGAGTTAGCGGAAACCATGGCGAGCGGCATTGTCGACATACATATGAACAGGTATTCACATGTTATAGATAACGAGACAACCGGTCAATTTGGAGGGCGGCCCGGCGAGTGTGGGAAAATGCGGGCTCTGCCTCACCCGAACGCCATCCCTCCGTCATGGAACAAGTATTTGACCGCGCTTTCGCGGCGCATCGTGACGGCCGCCTCGACGACGCCGAACGCGGCTACCGCGCGACGCTCGACAGCAATCCCGCGCACGTCGATGCGTTGCACCTGCTGGGCGTTCTGCGCCACCAGCAGGGCCAGCACGCCGAAGCCGCCGAGCTCGTGCGGCGCGCGGTGAACCTGCGCCCGGAAGATGCCGCGCTGCAGTTGAACCTCGGCAACGCGCTGAAGGCGCTCGGCCAGATCGACGAAGCCATCGAACAGTTCCGCAATGCGCTCACGCTGGCGCCGTCTTTCCCGATGGCGCACTACAACCTCGGCAATGCGTACGCGTCGGTGGGCCGCCACGCAGATGCCGCCGACGCCTTCGAGAAATCGCTGCGTCTGCAGCCGAACGACGCTTCGTCGCATAACAATCTCGGCAATGCATTGCACGCGCTCGGTCGTCATGCCGAAGCGATCGCGTCGTTCCAGCGTGCGCTCGAGTTGCGCCCCGGACATGCAGGCGCGCTCAACAATATGGGCATGTCGCTGAACGCACTCGACCGCGCGGACGAGGCGATCCCGCGCTTTGAGGCGGCGCTGGCAACCGAACCGCGTTTCGTCGCCGCGCACTTCAATCTCGCCAATACGCTCGACGCCACCGGCCGCCACGAAGAAGCGGTCGCCTCGTTCCAGGCGGCGCTCGCCTTGCAGCCGAACCTGCCACCCACCATCTTCGGGCTTGGCAACGCGCTCGCAGCGCTGGGACGCCATGCGCAGGCACTACCGTATCTCGAACGCGCGGTCGGCCTCGATCCGCAATTCGCGCTCGCATGGCTGAGCCTCGGCACAGCACATCAGGCACTGGGCGCGCACGCCGCGGCGGTGCGAGCGTTCGATCAGGCACTGCGCTTGCGCCCCGATCTCGCGTCCGCACATATGAACCGCGCACTGGCCTGGCTCGCGTTGCGCGATTTCGCTCGCGGACTGCCGGAATACGAATGGCGGCTGCAGACCACCGCGCAACCGGTCATCCAGACGTTGCCGCGCTGGCACGGCGAACCGATTGAACAACGTACGCTCTTCGTCCATGCCGAGCAGGGTTTCGGCGATACGCTGCAATTCGTGCGCTTCGTGCCACTGGCCGCGCAGCGTGCGGCGCGCGTTGTGCTCGAAGTACAGCCGCAGTTGCTGCCGCTGCTTGCACCGGCCGCGCAAGCCTGGCGCGTGACGCTGATCGCCCAGGGCGCACCGCGTCCAGCGGCGGATCTGCAATGCCCGCTGCTGAGCTTGCCGCTCGCGCTCGGCACAACCTACGACACGATTCCCGCCCGCGCGCCCTACCTCAGCGCACCGCCGGTTTACCGCCGCAAGTGGCGCGGCTCGCTCGGCGGTCACGCGAAGCGCAAGATCGGCATCGCGTGGTCAGGACGCATCCAGCAGAACGAAAACCGTTCGATGCCGCTGGCCGCGCTCGCTCCGCTATTCGCGCTCGAAGGGATCGACTGGATCGTGCTGCAACCCGATCTGAGCGCCGAGGAACGCGCGGCGCTCGACGCGCATCCGCACGCGGCTGCGATTCATCGACTGGATAAACGGGTCGGCGATTTTGCGGACACCGCCGCAATCGTCGAACGGCTCGACGCGGTCGTGTCGATCGATACGTCGATCGCTCACCTAGCCGGCGCACTGAAAAAGCCGCTGTGGCTGATGCTGCCGTTCGCCGCGGATTGGCGCTGGTTCGTCGGCGAGACGCGCAGTCCCTGGTATCCGGGTGCAACGCTGCTGCGCCAGCTACAACCCGGCGTGTGGAGCGACGTGGTGGAGGCCGTGGCGAACGAATTGCGCCACGGTTAACTGGAGCAGACTCTGCGAAGTCGGCCGCCGATGCCTTGCCCATGATGGATCCGACCCGGCCAAATCGGCCTTCGATGCGGCGCCCAAGAAAAAACCCCGCGCTCTCACGAGCGCGGGGTTTTTGTTTGTCCCGATGAACGGTGAACCTTAAGCTTACCCTTACGCGGTTCGATACTGATCGCGCGACTCCGGCGTGCGATACAGCACGAGCGTCGCGATCAGCCCGCAAATCGCCGCCACGCCCAGGAACAGGCCAGGCGCGGCCTTGTTGCCGGTGGTGTGAATCAGCAACGTGGAGATGGCCGGCGTGAAGCCGCCAATCGTCGTAGCGAGGCTATAAGCGAGCGAGAAACCGGCGGTCCGCACTTCGACCGGCATCACTTCGGTGAGCGCCACCACCATCGCACCGTTGTAGCTGCCGTACAGGAACGACAACCACAGCTCCACGGCCAGAAGACGGGCGAACGACGGGTCGGCGACCAGCCATTGCAGCGCCGGATACGCGGTGACGATCGTCAGGACCGTGAAGGCGATCAGCACCGGACGGCGGCCGATGCGATCCGACAACGCACCCGAGAGCGGCAGCCAGATCAGGTTCGACAAACCGATACAAACCGTGACGACGAGCGTATCGATCGCCGACAGCTTCAGCACTTCCTTGCCGAAGGTCGGCGTGTAGGCCGTGATCATGTAGAACGATACGGTGGTCATGATGACCATGCCCATACCGCCCAGCACGATGCCCCAGTTGGCGGCCATCGTCTTCATGATCTCGCCCATGCTCGGACGGTGCTTGCGCGCCTTGAACTCCTCGGTTTCCTGCAACGAGCGGCGGATCAGGAACAGGAACGGCACGATCAGGCAGCCGATCAGGAACGGCACGCGCCAGCCCCAGGCGGTCATCTGGTCAGCCGGCAACAGCTTGTTGAGCACCACGCCGATCAGCGCGGCGAACACCACGGCAACCTGCTGGCTGCCCGATTGCCACGCGCAGTAGAAGCCCTTGTTGCCCTTGGTGGCGATCTCCGACAGATAGACCGACACGCCGCCCAGTTCGACCCCGGCGGAGAAGCCTTGCAGCAGCCGGCCGCCCAGCACGAGTACGGGCGCGAGCACGCCGATGGTCGCGTAGCCTGGTATCGACGCAACCGTGAGCGTACCGAGCGCCATCAGGCCGAGCGTGAGAATCAGGCCTTTGCGCCGGCCGTGATGGTCGATGTAGGCACCCAGCACGATTGCGCCCAGCGGGCGCATCAGGAAGCCCGCGCCGAATACCGACAGCGACAGCATCAGTGAGGCGAATTCGTTGCCGCTCGGGAAATAGGTCTTGGCAATCGCGGCTGCGTAATAGCCGTAGACCATGAAGTCGTACATCTCAAGAAAGTTACCGCTGACCACGCGGAAAACTGTTTTGAACTTGGATTCCTGCGATGAGGAAGTAGCGTGTGACGCAGTAGACATGACATTCTCTGATAAGCCTGTCGCCACGCAGGCAGGCGGCGCTCAGGCAGTTGAAACGATCCACTGCGTTCGGCGAGCGGATGCCGCGGACGACTCGATTAGAACGCGCCGGGGGCGCTGCATTTTCATGCTGAACACATTCGTGCGGTATCAGGGTAAACGTTGTGAAATACCCGAAACCCGCAACACGTAATGTTACCGTTCCTGGCGCTGTCGCGCATTCCATACAGTTTCATTACAGACAACACCCGTTCGTCCTTGCGGTAAACTTTTCGCAGACAGGCCATTCCCGCTGACCACCATCCCGATGCAAACCTCCCGCGCACTTTCGCTGCGTCCTGCGACCCTCGCGGATGCCGCGCTGATCGCCTCGATTCACAGCGCCAGCTGGCAAGCTACCTATCGCGGCCTGTTGCCGGACGCGTTCCTCGACGGCGAGGTGACGCGGGAACGCGCCGCCTATTGGGAAGCGCGCCTGCGCGCACCGGGCGGCGAGCGCCGCATCGTCCTGATCGCCGAGATCGAGGGCGAGCCGATCGGTTTCGTCTGCGTCGAACGGCAGCCGGAATCCGCCTGGGGCGTCCTGCTCGACAACCTGCATGCGCTGCCGGGGCATCAGGGCATCGGCGCAGGCAAGCTGTTGATGCGTGCTGCCGAAGACTGGGCGCGCGCGCAAGGAGAGACACAGTTGTATCTCTACGTGCTCGAAGGCAACACACCGGCGATTGGCTTTTATGAAAAGCTGGGGTGGCAGTTCGTCGGCGCCGAACCGGATCATATGGGCGGCGTGGACATTACTGCGTTGCGCTACGTGTACCGGCTGGATCGATAAGACAGATGCACCGCGTTTGATCGTCGTCCAGATCAGGTCCGACTCAGGACTGAACGGCGCGTCGTTTTCGGAACAATCCGATCGTTAGCTCAGCGCCATCCGGGCATCATCTTGCGCATCCCGATGGCTTCACAGTGACCCGTTCATGCAGCGGCGTGCTCGACCTGAGTACGGCGCTTCCGTATGGCGTAGTGACCGCGTGTCACGCGCACCGCTCCGAAGCCAGAGCCCCTGAGCCGCCAGTCCGCGGCCCCTTTTCGAGGCGCTGCGAAAAAAACGATGTCGACCACCATCCCCCTCACGTTGATCGAAGGCTCCATGGCGCTGCCGCGCGTGTCGCCGTTCGGTCGTCAACTGCCCGCGCCTTTCGGCCGGGATTGGGCACTGCTGCCGCCGGGACGTAGTCTGCGGGCGGAACTCAAAGCGCTGTATGCCGCCATGCTGCGTACCTTTTGCGTCAGCGAACGGACTATCCATTCGTTCTGCAACTGGGAGCCGTTGAGCGAGTGGACTTCGGCGAGGGCTGGGGTCGCTGGGGTCGCTGGAGTCGCTGGGGTCGCTGGGGTCGCTGGGGTCGCTGGAGTCGCTGGAGTCGCTGGGGTCGCTGGGGTCGCTGGGGTCGCTGGGGCGGCAACAGTGTCAGGCGCGCCGCTCGATGAAGCCGCACAAACGTCCGCCGAAGCCGCAGCTTTCACGCCGATCAGCGCGCCTGCGTTTGAGACAGCGCCAAGCGGCACGCCGATACATTGGGGAACACTGGCAGGCGGCGCCTGCGCATTCGGCGGCGCCGCAATACTTGCCTGGATCGCGTTCGGTCATCTGACACAGCATCACACGACTAGCGATGTCGAAACAACGGCCAAGTCCGCGATCCGCCAGGAGACGCCGTTGGCGAATCGTCACTCGCCCGACGACGCTGTCACACCCTACGCAACTGCTAACAAACGTGTAGCGGCGCTTGCACCGAGCGCCGCATCGTCGCACGCACATGTGGCGGGCGCATCTGGATCGGTACCCGCATCGCCCCAGATTTTACCGAACGCACTTGCCGCGACTCCGTTGCGCGATTTCCCGGCAAGTTCTGCTGCGAAAATCGTCGCGCCGGTCACGGCGACGCCAGCACGCACCATGGCCGGCAGCAGCGTATCGCGTCGCGGCGATAAGCAACGCAAAGGCGCCGTTACCCCGCACGAAAGAAGAAGCGGCGGCAATTCGCGCGTCGCCATCTCGACGCAGTTGTCACCGCGGTTGCCACCACGGTTGTCACACATCAAGTCAACGCACCACGAAGTGCCGCCGATTACGGGGTCGGCAAATACGCAACGAACGTCATCGAAGCCATCGTCGGCGGGTCCGTACTCGCCGCTCGCGCCATCCCAACTCGGCACTGGCGAATACACGTCGATCACCCTGTCAGCCCGCACGCATCTGCCCAATATTGCGCCGCCATCGCGCCCTGCTTCGCCGATCAATCCGTCCGCAATTGGCGCGACAGAATGGATCAACCACATGTCGCAGCGTCGCGTAACCGAGACACCCGATCAGTTCACGAAGTAAGCGCATCGCCACCGAGAAATCGAGCCGCACAAAAACAAAAACCCGCGCTCCGAAAAACGCGGGGTTGATCAGCGATCCGAGCCCGGCCATTCATGGCCGGGCTTTTTCACGCTTGTATACTTACTTCTGTGTCGGCAATCCGGACTCGGTCTGCCGCTGCAACTGCATCACTTCGCCCTGCACCTGACGCAACTGCGCCTGCGCCTTTTCCTTTTCCGCGTGCAGCGCTGCTGTCTCGCCTTGCGCCTGCCGCTGGTAGTCGTTGACCTTGGCCTGCTGCGTGCGCGCGACATCGAGATCGGCCTGCAGCCGCTTCGCGCGATCTTCCGATAACGCGATGATGTCTTCGATATACGCCTTCTGCGCCTGCAACTGTGTGCGGCGAATCTCGACATCCGCGAGTTGCGCCGTCTGCTGGACGAACCCTGCATAGACCGCTTCGGCACGGCCCAGGTCCTCCGACTTGATTACGCGCCAGAAATGCTTGTCCTGAAAGAGCGCGACGTAGTACGTCATTTCCTGCGGATAGAAAAACAGACTCGCGCCGTAGCTGCCGTTATACGTGGTGCGCAATTCGCTCAGCTTCGCTTCGTGAATCATCTGCATCAGTTCGGCGACGTTGCCTCGCGCATCGCCGGCGGTAACCGGCGTGGCTGATGCCGCACCGGTTACCGCCGCGGCAACCGGTTGTGGCGTAAGCGTGTTCATGGCCGGCCGTGTGCCGACCCGGGGCGCGGTCTCGACGCTTTGCGCCGCCAGTACGAAACCACCATGCTGCAGCAGCGCACACGAGGCCGCGAGCAGCATGGCGCGCCGTACAATTAAGGGGTACTTCATACGTCCATGCTCCATGCAAATCTAAAACAGCCTTAGATTATCGCGCGGATTAGCCGTTAAGCGAAGCATTCAAGCGTATCGCTGACGGACTTTAAATCGAGATAAATCGATAACGAATGATTTGGCTGGATCGATGCGCCCGTCGCGGAATAAAACATTTCAGATAAGACAAAAGCGCAACAATTTGACTCGTCTATGACTCGTGCGGACGTTTCCCAATCTGCATGGCGTTCGCGCGAATCCAACATCAAGCGGAGGGACAATATGGAGATAGGTAACCCGATAAACAGATCGCTCGATCTGCGCGTCACGGTCGACAATCGCTCGCCATCCTGACTATCTCGACAACGCGCCGCCGATAACCGACGCACAGTCAGCGGCCACCCTGATAGCGAAGCGAAAACGAAGGGAAAGCCGGAGCGGGAAAACAGCCGCACAAGACGCCGCCGCCAGACATGGCGGCGGCGGCGTCGTGAGAATCGCGCTTGAAAGTCCGGACTGGCAATTCGAAAGCGCGGCTTAAAGGCGCTGCCTTAAAACCGCGTTTCGCGCGCCACCCGCAGGAAGGTATCGAGCAGCGGCGTGCAATCGAGCAACTCCGGACCGCCCGCGCGATGAAACTCCGGGTGCCACTGCACGCCCATCACGAACGGCGCGCGCCGATAGCGCACGGCCTCGATGATGCCGTCCGACGCCGACACTGCCTCGATATTCAGATCGCGGCCAAGCGTCTTGACCGCCTGATGGTGAATCGAGTTGACGATCGCCTCGCGCCGGCCCGGAAACATATTGGCCAGCGTCGAGCCGTCCGGAAAATGAATGCTGTGCCGATGCTGATCGTAGTTCTCGTTGACGTGCGCGCCGGCGGTCGGCACGTCGGTGGCGATGTCCTGGTACAAGGTGCCGCCGAACGCCACATTGATCAACTGGCAACCGCGGCACACGCCGAGCACCGGTTTGCCCGACTCGATGAACTCATGCAGCAGTTCGAGTTCGTACATGTCGCGCACGCGGTCGCCGGGCCACTCGGGACTCGTCGCCTGTTCCGCGTACGACTGCGGCGAGACGTCCGCGCCGCCTTGCAGCAGCAGGCCGTCGAGATGCTTCGCATAGTCGCGCAAACGGATATTGCTCGGGTGCAGCATGCCCTGATGGCCGACGGTCGGAATCATGAACACCAGCACGTCGCGCGACATCACCCAGTGCGCAATCGATTCCTCGAGGTATTGCAGCGTCTTGCCCCGCAGCCCCTTCGCGCCCGGCTCCGGATGAAAGATGCGCGCCGACACGCCGATGCGCAGCGTGCGCTGCGTGATTCGTTGGCCGGCGCGATCGAACAGCTGGCGCGCCCGTGCCGCGATGATGCGGCCGAACACGGTCCATGCCGAATCGCTTTGCTTCAGATAGCGCGGCGGAGACGGCGGCAACGCGTTCGGCGGCGGCGGGTTCGTCGCGCTGAAGTCAGGCGCGGCGCCGAAACCCGGCGGCGGCGAGCCGGCCCGGCGGCCGGTAGTAGCGGCTTCTTCCACTTTCTCCGCGAGGGCTGCCTCGTCAACCGGCCCGCTCAATTCGCCGGCAAGCGGTTCGCTGCTCTCGAGCGTAGCGGGACGTGGAGCGGGACTTGATGCGGGAGGTGAAGCGGGACTTCTGTAGGTCTGTCCCGCCTTGCGTGCCGCGCGCTCGCGAACCTCAGCCTCCTGCTGTGCGGTCGACGCAGCCGCCGAACTGCGCGCTTCCGCGGCGTCGCGTTGCTGAGCGGTTTGCGGATCGGTGGAGGTGACGGTGGACGCGCTGCCAGGGTCGTCGGTGGACGACCTCGCCGCGGCCTCCTCGGCGGCCGGCGATGCAGCCGACGGCGCTACCACGTCCTTGATCGGGGACTGAATGGAATCTTCATGGGAGAGCGGTAGCGAGGCCGCCGGCTCGGGCGGCAAGATGTCGGGTTTCGGCGCGCCGGCGCCTGCACCGGGCGGCATGGACGGCATGGACGGCGTTGAGGACGCCGGCGCCCCCGAAGACGACGATGGGCTGCCGGGCTGGCCGGCGTTTTCAGGTTTGTTTTCGCTCATGACAGTCAGACAGGCGCCTTCCACGCGAACGAATGAATATGCCCTGATTATCCGCTAGCCCGGCTAGCCCGGCAAACCCACACACAATTGCTCACATTGTTGCAGGCCACGGCGCAAGCCGTTTAACTCAGGGATCCGGCTGTTCTTCGAACGTTTCGCGCAGGGCGATCTGCATCGCCGCATGGATTTTCACGCACCAGCGCCACACCAGCGCCAGCAGCAAGGCGGCGCAGACCAGCACCGCGATCAGAAGGCCCGTCGGCGGCAAGATGCTGCTGGAGAGCGCCGCGACCAGCAAAAACACGCCGACCATCGAGACCACCGGCACCAGGTCGGAGATCGCATAACGGATCGCACGGGTGAAGCGCCCCGCTGTCGCCGGCTGCACGCTCACCTCGGCGAGCAATAGCGCGAGCGACTTGGCCTTGCGATAGACCGCCACCAGAAACGGCATCGACAGCACCAGCGCGATGCTCCACAGCACCACGCGCTGCATCGGCTCGGAACTCATCCAGTGTCCGAGCAAGCTGCCGGTGTAAGGCGCGCTATACGACACGATCAGGAAGATCGCCGCGACCAGCGCGAGATTGACCGCGATCTGCAAAATGATTCGCCGCGTCATGCTGAATAACGTCGGATCGCCGGTTCCGGTGCTCAAACTCCGCAGCCACTGCCCGTACATGCCGAACACGTTGGCGAGTGTGCGCGGCATCGCCTGCCCGAGGCGCTGCGTCAGCGGATCCGCCGCACGAATCAGGTAAGGCGTGAATAGCGTGGTCAAGGCGGAAACAGCCACCGCGATCGGATACAGAAACGCGCTCGTCACCTTCAAGGTCAGACCGAGCGACGCGATGATGAACGAGAACTCGCCGATCTGCGAGACGGTCATGCCGACCCGCATCGCCGTGCGCCCGTCCTTGCCCGCGAGAAACGTGCCGAGTCCGCACGACACGATCTTGCCGACGATCACCGCCGCCGTAATCACCGCAATCGGCCAGGCATAGTCGATCAGCACGGCCGGGTTCAGCATCAGGCCGATCGTCACGAAGAAGATCGCGGAGAAAGCGTCGCGCAGCGGCGCGATCAGATGCTCGATGCGGTGCAGATGGCGCGACTCGGCCATGATCGCGCCGATCAGGAAGGCGCCGAGCGCGATGCTGTAATCGAGCTTCACCACCAGCAGACAGAAGCCGAAGCAGAAACCCAGTACCGACACCAGCAGCATTTCGTCGCTTTTGGCGCGCGCCACGTAGTTCAATGCGCGCGGCACGACCAGAATGCCGACCACCAGCGACACCGTCATGAAGAGCAGCAGCTTGCCGAGCGTCACGACGGCGACACCCGCGCTCAGCTCCCCTGTCTGCGCAATGCCGGAAAGCAGCACCAGCATCGCGATGGCGAGAATATCCTCGACGATCAGAATCCCGAACACCAGTTGCGCGAAGCTCTCGCGCTTCAGGCCCAGCTCGGAGAGCGCCTTGACGATGATGGTCGTCGAGGAGATCGCGAGGATCGCGCCGAGGAACAGCGAGTCCATCGAACTCCAACCGAATGCGCTGCCGATCTCATAACCGATCCACAGCATCAGCACGATCTCGGACAGCGCCGCGACGATCGCCGTCGCACCCACCTTGAACAGCTTGCGCAGACTGAATTCCAGCCCGAGCGAAAACATCAGGAATACCACGCCTAACTCGCCGAGCGTCTGGATGGTCTGCTCGTCATGAATCAACTGGAACGGCGGCGTGTACGGCCCGATGATCACGCCCGCAGCGATGTAGCCCAGCACCACCGGCTGCTTCAGGCGATGGAACAGCACGGTGACGACGCCGGCGAGCGCCATCACGACCGCCAGATCCTGAATGAAGCCGATGCCATGGTGCATAAAGGCGTTCCTTACAAAAAGTAATGTCTCAAAAAACGCAGTGTAACGCACACGTGAGGCGCGTCGAATCGCGCAAACGTCGAAGGCCGTGGGATTGGTCAGATCACGAGCCTCACTGTGGGACCCTCGACCCGAAACTTTTTTGACATGCTGGACACCTGTGAAATATCACAATAATATTTGCCGCATATTTTCTTTGGAGTCACGTGATGCAGCAGGTGTCCTTCAGTGTTGTAGATCGTTCCGGCGACAGTCGCGCCGATACTGTCGAGGTCAATCGTCTGACGATCGCCGGCTGGGCCGGACGCGATCGGGCGGCGATTGAGCACCACATCGCCGAACTGGCTGAACTCGGCGTGAAGCGGCCGTCGACCACGCCCTGCTTCTACCGCCTCGGCGCCGAGCTGCTGACGCAAGCCGAACAGATCGACGTGGTCGGCGCAAAGTCCAGCGGTGAAGCCGAGTGCGTGCTGGTGCACTCGGCGGCGGGGCTGCTCGTCACCGTCGGCTCCGACCATACCGACCGCGAAGTCGAGGCCTACGGCGTCACCGTCTCCAAACAGGTCTGCCCGAAACCGGTCGCACGCGACGCATGGAGCTTCGACGATGTGGCCGGTCACTGGGATCAGCTCGAACTGCGCGCCTTCGCCGTGACAAGGAGCGGCGAGCGGCGCGTCTACCAGCACGGCACCGTCGCGTCGCTGCTGCCGGCCTCCGACCTGCTGGAACGCGCGCCCGTCGCAGTGGGCGCCGCGATGTTCTGCGGCACGCTGGCTGTACAGGGCGGCATCGTCGGGATGGCCGACGGCGATGCGCTCGAACTCGAACTGCACGACCCCATCCTGAGCCGCACGCTGCGCCACGCCTACCGCGTGCACACGCTACCTATCGTCGAATGAGGCGCCCATGAATCCCCCTTCGCTTTCCGCCCACGCCGACGTGTCTTCCGACGCCTGGCTCGAAGCCGCCGCCCTGCGCAAGATCACCTGGCGCATCATGCCGTTCCTGTTTCTCGTCTACGTGCTGTCGTACCTGGACCGCGTCAACATCGGTTATGCGAAGCTGCAATTCACCGGCGACCTTGGCCTGTCGAACGCGGCCTACGGACTCGGCGCGGGGATCTTTTTCTTCGGCTATTTCGTCTTCGAAGTGCCGAGCAATCTGCTGCTGAAAAAGTTCGGCGCGCGCGCCACCATCGCCCGCATTACGATGCTGTGGGGGCTGCTCTCGTGTCTGATGATGTTCGTACGTTCGGAAACGATGTTCTACGTGCTGCGCTTTTTCCTCGGCGTCGCCGAGGCCGGGCTGGTGCCGGGCGTGGTGCTGTATCTGACCTTCTGGTTTCCATCCGACCGGCGCGCGCGGATGGTCGCCGTGTTCATGGCGGCGATTCCAGTGGCGGGGATCATCGGCGCGCCGTTGTCGGGCTTTCTCATGTCGGCGTTGCATGACGCGCACGGCTTGCGCGGCTGGCAGTGGATGTTCCTGATCGAAGGTATTCCGTCGATCCTCGCCGGCTTCTGGGCGCTCGCCGTGCTGCGCAACACGCCCGCCGAAGCCGCCTGGCTCACCGACGACGAAAAACGCGTGGTCCTCACCCGCCTTTCGCGCGAAAACACGGCCGCCGCGGCGGCCGGCGCCGAGCACAGTCTGGCGGTGGCCTTGCGCTCGGGCCGCTTCTGGCTGCTGACGCTGATCTACTTCTGTCTCGTCACCGGCAATGCGGGTTTCTCGTTCTGGCTGCCGCAGATCGTCAAGGATCTCGGCGTCACGAATCTCGTGACAAACGGCTTCGTCACCGCGATTCCCTATCTTTCGGCGGGCATCGGCATGATCCTGATCGGCCGCTCGTCGGACATCACGGGCGAACGGCGCTGGCACTACGCTGTGTGCTGCTTCATCGGCGCGGCGGGCCTGCTCGGCAGCGCCTCGGTAACCAATTCGATTCCGCTCGCCGTGACCGGCCTGTCGATTGCCTATATCGGCATTCTGGCGGGCTTCGGCATCTTCTGGTCGATGTCCACCACGTTCCTGCAAGGCACGGCGGCGGTTGCCGGCATCGCCGTGATCAACTCCATCGCGAATCTGGCCGGCTACGTGAGCCCGTATGTGCTCGGCATCGTCAAGGACGCGACGCATAGCGTGACCTTCGGACTGGTGCTGATCGCGGGGGCATTGATTGTCGGCGGGCTGGTCACGTTGATGATGCCGCGCGTCAAGGTGCAACACGCCGCCGCCGTAACACCTAGGAGCGCCTGACACGCCGCGATGGCCATAGTCTCTGTGACGCGAGACCGACGCGTCATGCGCGCACGGCGTCGGTGAGCAGGCGCCCAACCGGCGCCGTACGCGCAAAACCTTGTTCTACAATGCGGACCACCGCCCGCTTCCTTTTCACATGACGCTTTTGCAGACCGCCCGCCGCTCCAGTGCCCCTCGCGAGACCGCCACGGCCAGCCTCGCCGAACAGGCTTATGCCTTCGTCAAGCGCGAGATCATCACCATGCGTTTGCGGCCGAGCGAGGTGCTCAACGAAGCGGAATTGATGGCGCTGACCGGCATCGGCAGAACGCCGGTGCATCAGGCGCTGCACCGGCTGGTGCACGAGGGCATGCTCACCATCATGCCGAGAAAGGGCATCATGGTCCGCCCGGTTTCGCTCGACGACGTGCTGGCGATCATCGACGTGCGGCTCGTCAATGAAAGCTACTGCGTCGAACTGGCCGCGCGCCACGCGCAACAGCACGATTTCGACGTGATGCAGGCCTTGCTCGAACGCTCCACGATTTGTGTCGCCGCGCACGATATCGAAGGCATGATGGATATCGACCGCGAGTTCCATCTGGCGATTTCGGCGGCGTCGCGCAATCCGGTGCTGGCCGACATTCTGCGCGGGCTGCACGAACGCTCGCTGCGTTTCTGGTTCATTTCGCTGTCCGAGCCGCATCATCTCGAAGACGTCCATGAAGAACATCTGGAGCTGTTTCGCCTGCTGCGCGAGCGCGATGCCGAAGGCGCCCGCCAATCGGTGCAAAAGCATATCGAAGCGTTCCGCGCGACGCTTTTCACCCGCATCTGACCGGGCGCTTCCGATCGACCGACTCTTTCGACCGATCTCAGCCACCACTCCCCATCCACCTCAACCGGCTTCGCCCGGTTCAACCGGATTCTTCCCGACACCATGGCCACTGAATTCACGCCCTTCCCGCCGCTAGCCCAGCTTGCTGCCGATCTCGCCGCCGGCCGCACCACGAGCCGCACGCTCGTTGAAACCGCGCTCGAACGGATCGCCGATCCGGCCGGCCAGGGTGCGATCGCCTTCATGCATGTCGATGCCGACAGCGCCCGCGCCGCCGCCGATGCGCACGACCGTCTGCGCGCCGCCGGCACCGTCCTTTCGCCGCTCGCCGGGATTCCGGTGTCGGTCAAAGACCTGTTCGATATCGAAGGTCAAACGACGCGCGCAGGTTCCCTGGCGCTGGCCGATGCGCCCGCCGCCAAAGCGGATGCGGTCGCCGTCGCGCGCCTGAAACGGGCGGGCGCGGTAATCGTCGGGCGCACCAATATGAGCGAGTTCGCGTTTTCCGGCCTCGGCCTGAATCCGCACTACGGGCATCCGCTGTCGCCGTATCGGCGCGGCGTGAAGGGCGACGAGCGGATCTCCGGCGGTTCGTCGTCGGGCGCGGCGGCGTCGGTCGCGGACGGCATGGCGGCGATCGCGCTCGGCACCGACACCGGCGGTTCCATCCGCATCCCGGCGGCGCTGTGCGGCCTGACCGGCTTCAAGCCGACTGCCGGGCGCATCCCGAAACAGGGCGGCGTGCCGCTCTCTCCGACGCTCGATTCGTTCGGGCCGATCGGCGTCTCGGTGGCGTGCTGCGCGTTGGTCGACCGGATGCTGGCCGGGCTGGAGCCGCGCATCCCGGCGGCCCGGCCGCTCGAAGGCGTGCGCCTCGGCGTGTTGACCCATTTCGTGACCGACGGCGTCGAACCGGCGGTGGCCGCCGCGATCGACACCGCCCTCAAGCATCTGGAAGCCGCCGGCGCGATCGTCACCGAAGTGCGCTTCGCGCCGCTCGACCGTCTGCCCGAGATCAACCGCTTCGGTTTTTCGCCGATCGAAGCCTATGCCTGGCATCGTCCGCTGCTGGAAACGCACCGCGAGCAGTACGACCCGCGCGTGCTGGTGCGCATTCTGAAAGGCCAACCCGCCAGCGCCGCCGACTATCTGGATCTGCTCGCCGAGCGCCAGGCCATGCTCGACGAAGCCGCGCGCACGCTCTGGCAGCGTTTCGACGCGGTCGTCGCGCCGACCGTGCCGGTGGTGCCGCCGCGCGTGGCCGATCTGATCGACGACGACGACGCGTTCGGCCGCACTAACGCGCTGATCCTGCGCAACCCGAGCGTGTTCAATTTCCTCGACGCCTGCGCGCTGTCGCTGCCTTGTCATCTGCGCGGCGACGCGCCGGTCGGCCTGATGCTGGCAAGCGCGCCGCACGCCGACGACGCCTTGCTGGCCATCGGCCGCGGCGCCGAAGCGGTGCTCAACGCGATTCGCTGAGCGGACTTGGACCGCACCTGAGCGTGACCTGAGCGGTAGCCGCGCCGCACCTGAGCGGCACCTGCGCGGGATGGCGACACAAAAGTGCGATAAGCGTTTGGGCGGGGGTTCGCGCTAGAATCGCGGGCACCCGCCCTTTCCGTTTCCAGACAGCCACACGACCCATGAACAACGACAACGCGATGCTGCGCCGCGAGCGCTCCCTGCTGGTTCTGCTTGGCCTGATCTGCGTCGGCCTCGTCGCCGGCGCGCTGTATCTGCAGTACGGTTTGCACGAAGACCCGTGCCCGCTGTGCATCATCCAGCGCTATTTCTTCCTGCTGATCGCGATTTTTGCGTTCCTCGGCGCGCGCTTCAACAGCTGGCGCGGCGTGCGGCTGCTGGAAGTGCTCGCGGCCCTGTCAGCCTTGGGCGGCATCGTGACCGCCGCGCGGCACGTGTATGTTCAGGCCAATCCGGGCTTCAGCTGCGGTTTCGACGCGCTGCAGCCGGTGGTCGACAGCTTGCCGCCCGCGCACTGGCTGCCGGGCGTCTTCAAGGTTGCCGGCCTCTGCGAAACGGCCTATCCGCCGATTCTGGGCCTGTCGCTGCCCACCTGGTCGCTGGTAGCTTTCGTCGTCGCTTTCGTGCCGCTGGCGCTGAGCCTGGTCAGGAATCGCCGCCGGATCGCCTGATCCGGCTATTCCGGCCGCTCCGATCGGAATAGCCGGCCTCACGCCGGCCTTTGCCCCGCCTGCCAGGGCGGTTCGAAGGCCGGCGTTTTCACATCCGCTCCGGCCCCGTAAATTCGGCCAGTCCCTCTTTCCGGCCGCCCGCAAGTCAGCACCCGGCCTCCGTCATTCCCCGCGCTACCCCACCCTGCCTGGTTTTCCCCGATCCGCCACGCTTCAAGCAACTTCCCGCCGCAGCGCGAATCGTATTAATTACATGACAGCTTCCGAATAAGCTTCATGCGAGTTGGGAAATCTTTTCGGGACAAGGTAATGCTATCTTCGGAACTGGATGGCGATCTACGTGCGCGAGGCCGGCTTCGGCGCGACCCCATGCGTAACGCGCGCCCGGTCCGCACTGTCTTTCGGATTCGCCATGACAACGCAAACCATCCGCTTTTATCACCAGGGGTCCGTCCGTGAGGTCGCGGGCGTTCCGGCGACGCGCACCGTGCTTCAGCACCTGCGCGAGGATTTGCATTGCACGGGCACCAAGGAAGGCTGCGCGGAAGGCGACTGCGGCGCCTGCACGGTCGTCGTCGGCGAACTGGATGCGCAAGGCGGCATCGCGCTGAAGGCCGTCAACGCCTGCATCCAGTTCCTGCCGACGCTGGACGGCAAAGCCCTCTTCACCGTCGAAGACCTGCGCGGCGCCGACGGCGCCCTGCACCCCGTCCAGCAGGCCATGGTCGATTGCCACGGCTCGCAGTGCGGCTTCTGCACGCCCGGCTTCGTGATGTCGATGTGGGCGTTGTACGAAAACCAGCCGGCCGCCGCCGGCCTGCCCACTCGCGACGAAATCAACACCGCGCTGTCCGGCAATCTGTGCCGCTGCACCGGCTACCGGCCGATTGTCGACGCGTCGCAAAAGATGTTCGACTACCAGCAATACCCACGTGTGACGTTGGACCGCAAAGCGATCGCCGATACACTGCGCGAAATCCAACGCCGCGACACCTTCGAATACAGCGCACCCGACACGCGCGGCGCCGGATTCGGTTCGCCCACCTTCCATGCACCGGTTTCGCTCGACGCGTTCGCCAAACTGCGCGCGGCGCATCCTCAAGCGCGCCTGCTCGCCGGCAGCACCGACGTCGGCCTGTGGGTCACCAAGCAGTTTCGCGATCTCGGCGACATCCTGTACATCGGCAACGTCGCGGAATTGAAGACGATCGAGCGCGATGCGCAGACGCTGACGATCGGCGCCGCCGTCACGCTCGAAGACGCCTATGCGGCGCTCGCCGCCGATTACCCCGAACTGGCCGAACTGTGGACGCGTTTCGCGTCGCTGCCGATCCGCAATGCCGGCACGCTCGGCGGCAATGTCGCGAACGGCTCGCCGATCGGCGATTCGATGCCGGCGCTGCTCGCGCTCGGCGCCGAAGTCGTGCTGCGCCACGGCGCCAGAACCCGCACGCTGACGCTCGACGCCTTCTACCTCGGCTATCAGAAGACCGCGCTCGCGGCCGGCGAATTCGTCGCCGCGCTGCGTGTGCCGCGTCCAGCGCGCGATCTGCGCTTCCGCACGTACAAGGTGTCGAAGCGTTACGATCAGGATATCTCCGCGGTGTGCGCGGCATTTGCGCTGCACATCGGCGAAAACGGCGCGATCAGGGACGCCCGCATCGCGTTCGGCGGCATGGCCGCGACGCCGAATCGCGCCGCGCAAACCGAGGCCGCGCTGAACGGCGCGACATGGAACGAAAGCACCGCGCGGCAAGCGATGAACGCACTCGTCGCCGATTACCAGCCGCTCACCGACATGCGCGCCTCGAGCGCCTATCGACTGAAGGTGGCGCGCAATCTGCTGTGGCGCTTCCACCTGGAAACGCGCGATGACGCGCCGCTCGCCCTCTTCGACGTGAATGCGTTCGCGTACGAAGCCGGCGCGCCGGACGCGGCCGTTGCGAAGGAGTCGTCGTGATGAACCGGACCGATGCTTTCGTCGAACCTGCTGCGCACCCGGCCGCCAGGCACGCCACCGCTCAGGAGAGCGAGGCGGCGATCGGCGCCTCCTTGCCGCATGAATCGGCCGCGCTGCACGTGAGCGGCGAAGCCACCTACACCGACGACGTCCCCGAATTGCAAGGCACGCTGCACGCGGCCCTTGGGCTGTCGCGGCACGCGCACGCGCGGATCGTGTCGCTCGATCTGGACGCGGTGAGAAAAGCACCTGGCGTAATCGCCGTGCTGACCGCGGAAGACATCCCCGGCGAGAACAACTGCGGCCCGGTGCTGCACGACGATCCGATTCTCGCTGTAGACGAAGTGCTGTATCTCGGCCAACCGGTGTTCGCGGTGATCGCCGAAAGTCATGACCTCGCGCGGCGTGCCGCGGCGCTGGCCAAAAGCGACGACGTCGTGCGATATGAACCGCTCGAGATCGTCCTCACGCCAGCCGAAGCAAAAGCCAACAAGCAGTTCGTCCTGCCGCCGCTGCATCTGAGGCGCGGCGAGCCGGACGCAAAGATAGCCGCCGCGCCGCATAAGATCCGCGGCACGTTCGAAGTCGGCGGGCAGGAACAGTTTTATCTCGAAGGCCAGATCGCGTACGCCGTGCCGAAGGAAATGGACGGCATGCTCGTCTACAGCTCGACGCAGCATCCGAGCGAAATGCAGCAGGTCGTCGCGCATATGCTCGGCTGGCCGGCGCACAACGTCGTGTGCGAATGCCGGCGAATGGGCGGCGGCTTCGGCGGCAAGGAATCGCAATCGGCGGTGTTCGCGTGCGTCGCATCGCTGGCGGCGAAACTGCTGCGCCGCCCGGTCAAACTGCGCGCCGACCGTGACGACGATTTCATGATCACCGGCAAGCGCCACGACGCGGTCTACGAGTACGAAGCGGGCTTCGACGATAGCGGCCGCATCCTCGGCGCGCGCGTCGAAATCGCCTTGAGAGCCGGCTATTCCGCCGACTTGTCCGGTGCGGTTGCGACACGCGCCGTCTGCCACTTCGACAACGCGTACTACCTGTCCGACGTCGACATCGTCGCGCTGTGCTGCAAGACCAACACGCAATCGAACACCGCGTTCCGCGGCTTCGGCGGCCCGCAAGGCGCGCTGGTGATGGAGGTCATGCTCGACAGCATCGCGCGTCAATTGAACTGCGATCCGCTCGACGTGCGGCTCGCCAACTACTACGGCATCGGCGAACGCGACACGACACCCTATGGACAACGCGTCGAAGACAACATCATCGCGCCGCTAACCGATGACTTGCTTGCAACCAGCGACTACCGCGCGCGCCGCGAAGCGATCGCCGCGTTCAATGCAAAAAGTCCGGTGCTCAAACGCGGCCTCGCATTTTCGCCGGTGAAGTTCGGCATTTCGTTCAACGTGCCGTTTCTGAATCAGGCCGGCGCGCTGGTGCATGTGTACAAAGACGGTTCGGTGCTCGTCAATCATGGCGGCACCGAAATGGGCCAGGGTCTGAATACGAAGGTCGCGCAAGTCGTCGCGAATCAGTTCGGCTTGCCGCTTTCGCGCGTGCGCGTGACGGCGACCGATACGTCGAAGATCGCCAACACTTCGGCGACCGCCGCGTCCACCGGCAGCGATCTGAACGGCAAAGCCGCCGAAGCCGCCGCACGAACCATTCGCGACAGACTCGCCAGACTCGCGGCGAAGCAACTCGGCGGCACGGCCGACGCGGTGGAATTCGCCAACGGTGAAGTGTCGGTGAACGGCGGAGCGATGCCGTTCGAGCAACTGGTCGGCGCCGCGTACCTGGCGCGCGTGCAGTTGTGGTCGGACGGTTTCTATACGACGCCGAAAGTGCACTGGGATGCGAAAACGCTGACCGGTCACCCGTTTTATTACTTTGCGTACGGCGCGGCAGTATCGGAAGTGGTGATCGACACGCTAACCGGCGAATGGAAACTGGTGCGCGCGGACGCGTTGCACGACGCCGGCCAGTCGATCAATCCGGCGATCGATCTCGGCCAGGTGGAAGGCGGCTTTATTCAAGGCATGGGCTGGCTCACCACCGAAGAATTGTGGTGGAACCGCGATGGCCGCCTGATGACGCACGCGCCCTCGACGTACAAGATTCCCGCCGTCAGCGATACGCCCGCGGCGTTCAATGTGCGGCTTTATCAGAACCACAACGTCGAGCCGACCGTGTTCCATTCGAAGGCAGTAGGCGAACCGCCTCTGCTGTTGCCCTTCTCGGTGTTCCTCGCGATTCGCGACGCGATCGCGGCTGCGGTGCCGGACGCGAAAAACGCGCCGCCGTTGCGCGCGCCGGCGACGCCCGAAGCGATTCTCGATGCGCTGGACGCGTTGCAATCGCCCGGGACGGCGACACAGCCCGCTACAGGACAACCCGCGCAAGCGGCAGTTACGCCGGCAACCGCCACCACGCCGGTTTAGCAATTAGACGAAACGTTGAACACCGTTAAGCAACTTTAGACAAGGGCCCGACGCGACACAAACGCGTCCCGCCACACTCAACCGGCCGCACGGACACCCCGCGCGGCCATGTATGGAGAACCGCCGGATGCAAGCCTGGCTACCTGACCTGCAACAACTGCTCGCGCACGGCGACGCCGCCGTGCTGGTGACGGTCGCACGCGTCGAAGGTTCGGCGCCCCGCGAAGCCGGCACCAAGATGATCGTCACGCGCGATTCGGCCAGGCACACGATCGGCGGCGGACATCTCGAATGGAAAGCCATCGAGACCGCGCGCCAGGTGCTGCGCGACGGCATGCGCTCGCCGCATATGCGCCGCCTCGAACGTTTCGCGCTTGGACCCAGTCTCGGCCAATGCTGCGGCGGCGCCGTGATTCTCGCCTTCGAGCGCCTCGACATCGGCGACCTCGGCTGGATCACCTCGCTCGCGAAACGCGTGGCCGCGGGCCAATCGACGGTGCGTAGCGTATCATTCGGCCCCGCACCGGATGCGGTGATGCTGTCCGACCCCGAGCCGGGCGTCGACGCCTCGGACTGTCTGCTGTGGGACGGCGCCGGTTTCGACGACAGCGGCGCGCTGCTCACCGAAACCATTGCGCCAGGCGACTTCCAGGTCGTGCTGTTCGGCGCCGGTCACGTGGGCGCGGCACTGGTTCGCGTGCTGGCCACGCTGCCCTGCGTCGTGCGCTGGGTCGACGAGCGCGACGCGCAGTTTCCGCCGGCGGAAACGCTGCATGCGCCGAACGTGAAGATCGATCCGAACGACGCGCCCGACGAAGCCGTCGACCAGGCCGCGCCGCACACGTACTTCATCGTGATGACGCACAACCATGCGCTCGATCTCGAGTTGGCCGAGCGCATTCTGCGGCGCGGCGATTTCGCGTTCTTCGGCATGATCGGCTCGCACAGCAAGCGCAAGCAGTTCGAACATCGGCTGGCGGCGCGTGGCATCGATCCTTCGCAGATTGCGCGGATGAAGTGCCCACTAGGCGTCGACGGTATCGTCGACAAGTCGCCGGAGATCATCGCGATCTCGGCGGCAGCCCAGGTGTTGCAAGCCGTGGAGGCGAATGCGGGCGCGCATGCGGCGCAGACGGTCTGATTTACCGCACAATCGACCTGCCGCCCCAAAGCGATTGCATCCTGTCCCGCATCCCGCATCCGGCGCGAACCGACTCCAACGAACTCCTGACCGACCATGACTACAACGACCGCTACCCCTATGTCACTCGCCGAGAAAGCCGCCCGCGCACCGAAGGCCGAGTTGCACATTCATATCGAAGGCTCGCTCGAACCCGAACTGATCTTCGCGCTCGCCGAACGCAACGGCGTGAAACTGGCATACGACTCGATCGAAGCCTTGCGCGCCGCCTACGCGTTCACCGATCTGCAATCGTTCCTCGACATCTACTACGCCGGCGCGAGCGTGCTGCTGCACGAGCAGGACTTCTACGACATGACGACGGCGTACGTGGAACGCTGCCTCGCCGACAACGTGATCCACAGCGAAATCTTCTTCGATCCGCAGACACATACGGAACGTGGCGTGCCGATCGCCACGGTGGTGGCCGGCATCGAACGGGCGCTCGCCGATGCGGAAAAGCGCGGCATGACGAGCAAGCTGATTCTGTGTTTCCTGCGCCATCTATCGGAAGAAGACGCGCTCGCCACGTTTGAAGAAGCCCGGCCGCTGTTCGAGCAATACAAGCATCGCCTGATCGGCGTGGGCCTCGATTCGTCGGAGCGCGGCCATCCGCCTTCGAAGTTCGAACGCGTCTTCGCCAAGGCACGCGCGCTCGGCCTGAAGCTGGTCGCGCATGCGGGCGAAGAAGGCCCGCCGTCGTACATCTACGAAGCGCTCGATCTGCTGAAAGTGGATCGCGTCGACCACGGCGTGCGCAGCATCGAAGATCCGGCGCTCGTCACGCGCCTCGCCGATACGCGCGTCGCGCTGACCGTGTGCCCGCTGTCGAACCTGAAGCTCTGTGTGTTCGACGACATGACCAAGCACACGCTGAAGGACCTGCTCGATCGCGGCGTCGCCGTCACGGTGAATTCCGACGATCCGGCCTATTTCGGCGGTTACGTGAACGCCAACTATTTCGCCACCATCGACGCGTTGAAGCTCAACGATGCCGAGGTCTACACGATCATCCGCAACAGCTTCGAAGCGTCGTTCGTCACGCCCGAGCAACGCAGCGAACTGATCGCGAAGCTCGACGCGCACTGGCACCCAGCCGGCCCCCACTGACGGGCCAATGAATGGCAGCCGGCGGCGGCACGGGTCCGTTTCGGAACCTCAGGCCGTTGTCCGCGCTGTTTAGCTCCCCACAAATACGGAGACGGTTTTTCATGACTCAATCGGCACAATCAGCATTCCGGGCGCAACTGCTGACCTTCAATGGCGATCCTGCGCAATCGTCCAACGCGGCGGTCTTCCACGAGGACGGTTTGCTGATCGTCGAAGACGGCCATGTCGCCGCAGCGGGCGCGTATGCCGCACTCGCGTCGCAACTCGCACCGGGCACCCAGGTGCAGGAGATGCGCGACAAGCTGATCGTGCCGGGTTTCATCGATACGCACATTCACTATCCGCAGACCGACATGATCGCGTCGCCGGCGCCGGGCTTGCTGCCGTGGCTCGACACGTACACGTTCCCGACCGAGCGCCGCTTCACCGATCCGGCGTATGCGCGCGACACGGCGAGCTTCTTCGTCGAAGAACTGCTGGCTTGCGGCACGACCACGGCGCTCGTGTATTGCACGGTCCACAAGGAATCGGCCGACGCCCTCTTCACCGAGAGCGAGGCGCGCAATCTGCGCATGGTGGCCGGCAAGGTGCTGATGGATCGCAACTGCCCCGAATTCCTGCGCGACACCGCGCAATCCGGTTACGACGACAGCGCCGAGTTGATCGGCCGCTGGCACAATCGCGGCCGTCAGATGTACGCGCTCACGCCGCGTTTCGCGCCGACCTCGACCGAGGCGCAACTCGAAGCGTGCGGCGTGCTGGCGGGCAAGCATCCGGACATCTTCATCCAGAGCCACGTCGCCGAGAATACCGACGAAGTGAAATGGGTCGCCGGTCTGTTCCCGGGCCACCGCAGCTATCTGGACATCTACGATCATTACGGCCTGCTGCGCCGCCGGGCCGTGTACGGCCATTGCATCTACCTCGACGAGGAGGACCGCAAGCGCATGGCGCAAACCGGCACGGTCGCCTCGCACTGCCCGACCTCGAACCTGTTCCTCGGCAGCGGCCTGTTCGACTTCGACAAGGCCGACGAAGCCGGCATGCCGATCGCGCTGGCGACGGACGTCGGCGGCGGAACCTCGTTCTCCATGCTGCAAACCATGAACGAAGCGCACAAGGTCGCACGTCTGACGGGACATCATCTGACCGCCACGCGGATGTTCTATCTCGCCACTGCGGGCGCGGCCGAAGCACTCGATCTGGCCGACAAGGTCGGCACGTTGAAGCCGAAGTCGGAAGCCGACTTCGTCGTGCTCGATCCGCAAGCCACGCCGCTGCTCGCGCGCCGCACCGCACGCACGGAATCGCTCGAAGAACTGCTGTTCGCGTTCGCGCTGCTCGGCGACGACCGCGCGATCTACGAGACGTATGCCGCGGGCAAGCGCGTGCATCGTCGCGACGACGTGCGGCAACATGCGCCGCGCGTGGCGAAGATTGCGGCCTGATTCATCGGTAGGTACACACGTCGTGCAACGCATTCAGACGCCGCACCGGATCGGCGACATACGGGTTCGATTCGTCCCACGCGTAACCCGCCAGCACCGCGCTGATCATGCGACGGATCGACGGCGTCTGATCCGGGTAGAAAATGATGTCCTGCAACTCGCCCGTGTACCAGCGTTCGACAAACGCCCGGAACGTATCGATCCCCTTGCGCAACGGCACGTCGTAAGCCGCCGACCAGTCGACCTGCTCGCCATTTAGTTGCCGGTTCAACGTCTGCACCGCGAGATGCGCCGAGCGCAGCGCAATCGTCACGCCGGACGAGAACACCGGATCGAGAAATTCGCCCGCATTGCCGAGCAACGCATAGCCCGGTCCATGCAAGCGCTCGACATTCGCCGCGTAGCCGCCGATATGACGCACCGGCATCAGAAACGGCGCGTTGCCGATCAACGGGCCGAGTGTCGGCTCCTGCTGGATCAACTCGCGCAGTTTCGCGTCGCGCCCGGCTTCCGGCACATCGAGGAAACTGGCCTCGGCAACGCAACCCACCGACGACCGCCCGCCCGCCAGCGGAATCATCCAGAACCACACGTCGCGGCGCTCCGGATGCGTCGCCACGCAGATCTTGCTGCGGTCGGTCGCGCCGACCGGGATGCCATCGCGCACGTGCGTGAAGATCGCGGCGCGTGTCGGCATGCGCGTGGGCGCTTCGAGGTTCAGCAGGCGTGGCAGCACACGGCCGAAGCCGCTCGCGTCGAACACGAAGCGTGCCTCCACTTCATATGCGTTATCCCCATCGTCGATTACGTCGAGCACCGGATTGTTGCCGCTCTCGCCAGGATGCATCGCGCGGACCGCGTGGCCAAAGCGCACATCGGCGCCCTGTTCCGCCGCGCAGCGAATCAGAATATCGTCGAACACCGCGCGCTCCACCTGGTACGTGGTGCCCCACCCCGGCGAATGCTTGTCGCGGAAGTCAAACGCCGACGACTGGTCGCGGTAGACGAAATGCGCACCGTTCTTGTACTGGAAACCGGCTTCGACCACTGCTTGCAGCATGCCGGCCTCTTCGAGGTAAGCCATGCTTTGCGGCAGCAGACTCTCACCGATCGAGAAACGCGGAAAATGCTGACGCTCCAGCACCAGCACCGAACGGCCTGACCGGCGCAAGAGCGCCGCTGCGACTGCGCCTGCAGGCCCCGCACCGATGATCGCTACGTCGACGGTGATGCGCTTTGACGAATGTGTACTCAAGGTTGCCTCAATCGTTTGCTTGCACGGAACAGCGTTACGCTGCATCCTTACTTTTCGTTACAATTACGCTTCACAGCAAGAACAATATTTCGTCGCGGAGCCCAGCGTGTCGCCATCCGAAACATCCAGCGTGCCTTTCGTGCCGGAAACGGCCTTCGGGATCTGGTTCCTGCGTACCTATACATGGGAACATCATGTGCTGCGGGTCGCGATCAACGACCTCAAACGCCTGATCGACGTACCCATACCTGCTGCGCCGGTCATCGTCGACGTCGGCTGCGGGCAAGGCATTTCGTTCCGCCTGCTTGCCGACGCGTTCAAGCCGCGCCGCCTTGTGGGCGTCGATTTTCACGAACCGTCGCTGACGCTTGCCGCCAATGCGGCCCACGCCTGTCGCGACAAGCTCGCCGATATCGAACTGCTGCACGGCGACTGCGCGCAATTGCCGCTGCCCGACGCCAGCGCCGATATCGTGTTCTGCCATCAAACCTTCCACCACCTCGTCGAGCAGGACCGCGCGCTCGCCGAATTCCGCCGCGTGCTCAAACCGGGCGGCATCCTGCTGTTCGCCGAATCCACCGACGCGTACATCAAGTCGTGGGTGATCCGGCTGCTGTTCCGCCATCCCATGCACGTGCAAAAAAGCGCCGACGGCTATCTCGACATGATCCGCCGCGGCGGTTTCCGCTTCGATCAGCGCAACGTCTCGCTGCCATACCTCTGGTGGAGCCGCGCGAAAGACTTCGGCCTGCTCGAGCGCCTTGGCCTGACCCGTCCGCAGCCTGGCAAGCGTCGCGAAACGCTGGTCAATGTCGCGGCGGTCAAGACAGATTGAATCTCGCCAGTGCGGCGGCGCGCCACCGCACTGGTAAGCATCACGGTGGGTCTATTTGCGTGCTTGATTGCGCGCTTATTTGCATCCTCGACACCACTTCGGTGATCATTTGCCGCGCAGCGTCACCACATCGCCCTTCAGCGCCACACCAGCAATTACCGCGCCCGCGCCACACGTGAACTCCGTTGCGCTCTCACGCACTTCGTTCTTGTAGTTGCTCTTGATGTTGATCACCGCATTACCGCCTTCCTTGCGCGCACGATCCTGCAACTCGATCACCGCCGACAGGAACACGTGCTGGCACGCCTCCAGGTCGCTCTTGCCGAAGGCGTTGGTCTTCTTGTTGGTCGCGAATTCGCCCATCGTCTTGACCACAGCCGGATGGCGCTGGCCCGCGAAATACAACGCGATGTCGGTACCGACCTTGCCAGGTTCGCTCTGCAGCGCCGGTGCAACCGGATAGTTGTCAACCGTGTCGCGGGCAAAAGCCTGAGTCGCGCTCAACATGACGAGCGATGCCAACAACGCAAACAGCACATTGCGTTTCATTGAAACCCCTTGGTGGTTCTTCTTGCTCTATCGAGATGTATTGAGTCGTATCGACGATCAGGCCTAGTTCGCTTCAAGCACGACAAGCTGGCCGCTCACGGCAATGGCGGCCGCGCTGGGGCTCACGCCGCACGTGAAGTCGGTCGACGACTTGCTTTCGGTGCTATGAAAGCGGGTCGATACGTCGATCACGGCGTTGGCGTTGCGTTCATGGGCCGCCGCGCGCAGCTTCCGCACGGCTTCGGCAAGCGCTTGATGGCAGGCGTCGTCGGGATTCGCCACCTTGCGCGCGATCCGCACCGAGTAGGACACGTCGCCCAACCTGGCCGTCACGGCCGGGTGGCTCTGCTGGCCGAAATACACCGGCACGCCGTCGCGAGACTGAGCGCCGGCCGCCTCGAACGGCACCGACTTCACGTCCGTGGCACACCCCGCCTGCGTCAGCACCACCGCTGCCAGCGCACCCAGTACAAAAACTTTTTTCATTTTTATCACCCTCGTTTTTTAAAAATCGCGGCCGGTTCAACCGCCTTGCCACGCTTCAAATATCAGGCTTGCGCAACTGCCGCCGAACCCGAATGAAATCGACATCGCCGAGCCGATGCGGGCGTCGCGCGTCGTGCGCACGAGCGGCATGCCGTCGACGCCCGGCTCCGGCGTCTCGATGCCCGCCGTACCCGCGATGAAACCGTCGCGCATCATCAGCAACGTGTAGATCGCCTCATGCGCGCCGCATGCGCCGAGCGGATGCCCGGTCATGCCTTTGGTCGACGAAAAGGCGGGAATCTCACCGCCGCCGATGCCGCCTGCCTGGTCGCCAAATACGTCGATCAAGGCACGCAATTCCTCGACGTCGCCAAGCGGTGTCGACGGAGCGTGTGTGTTGACATAGTCGGGGCGCTTGCCCGCTTCGCTCAACGCGCCGCGCATCGCCCGTGCGATGCCTGCCGCATGCGGCGTGACCATGCCCGCCGGGTCCGTGCAGTCGCCGAAACCGGTTAGCTCGGCGTAAATGCGAGCCCCACGCGCCAACGCGTGATCGAGCGCTTCGAGCACCAGCACGCCGCCGCCCGAAGCGATCACAAAGCCGTCGCGCGCCGTGTCGTAGGGACGCGAAGCACGCTGCGGCGTGTCGTTGAAGCCGCGCGACAGCGCCCCCATTGCGTCGAACATCAGCGTCATGTTGTCGTGCAACGACTCGCTGCCGCCGGCCAGCACGATGTGCTGGCGGCCGGTCTGGATCAGCTGCATCGCCTGGCCGATGGCGAGCGCCGACGTCGTGCAGGCCGACGACGGCGAATAGCTCACGCCCTCGAATCCGAATACCTGCGCGACGTTGGCCGACGCGGTGCTGCTCATTGCATGCGGAACCGTATACGGCGGCACTTTGTCCACGCCGCGCGTATTCGCGATCGACATCGACGCGTCGTAACTCGATATCGTGCCGACACCCGAGCCGATCACCGTGCCGGCGCGCGGCGAACGCAGTGCGGCGGGATCGAGCCCGGCATCGTCGATCGCCTTGCGCGCGGCGTGGCACGCAAAGCGCGCGGTGTCGCCCATGAAGCGTTCGAACTTGCGCTCGAATGGCAGCTCCTGCGCGACCGATGCAACGCCCGCCACCTGCGAAGCGAAACCGCGCTCGCGCCACGCGTCGATCAGCTCGATGCGCGAACGGCCCGCGCGCAACGCGGCGGACACGTCGTCGAGCGTATTGCCGAGGCACGACACGATCCCCATGCCGGTGACAACCACGCGTTGCAGCGGCACGCTCATCGAACGCGCCTGAAAATCAGCGACGTGTTGATGCCGCCGAATGCAAAGTTATTGCTCATCACATGTTCGGCGTCGATCTCACGGCCGGCGCCGACGATGTAATCGAGCGGCGCGCAAGCCGGATCGACGTTCTCCAGATTCAAGGTCGGGGCATACCAGTTGCGCTTCATCATCTCGATGGTCCACCACGCCTCCAGCGCACCGCATGCACCGAGCGTATGACCGACATAGCTCTTGAGCGAACTGATCGGCATGCGCGCGCCGAAGGTCTGCTCGGTCGCCTGGCTTTCGGCGATGTCGCCACGGTCCGTGGAGGTGCCGTGCGCGTTCACATAAGCGATCGCCTCGGGCGGCAGTTGCGCGTCTTTCAAGGCGAGCTGCATGGCCAGCGCCATGGTTTCGGCGGTCGGCTGGGTCATGTGCGCGCCATCCGAATTGCAGCCGAAGCCGACGATCTCCGCATGAATCCGCGCGCCGCGCGCCACTGCGTGTTCGTATTCCTCGAGCACCAGCGTTGCCGCGCCTTCGCCAACCACGAGGCCGTCACGCGCGGCATCGAACGGACGCGGCGTGAGATGCGGCTCGTCGTTGCGCGTGCTGGTGGCGTACAGCGTGTCGAATACCGCGACCGCCGGACCCGACATTTCTTCCGCGCCGCCCGCCAGCATCAGCGTCTGCTTGCCGGTCTGGATCGCTTCATACGCATAGCCGATCGCCTGACTGCCCGATGCGCACGCGCACGAGGTCGGAATGATCCGCCCTTTCAGATCCCAGAACAGGCTGACGTTGACGGCCGTGGTGTGCGGCATCATCTGCACGTAGCTGTTCGACGTGACGTCGCTCATCGAGCCGGTTTCGAGCATCGTGCCGAACGCGCGAATCGGCTGCACCGAGCCCGACGACGAGCCGTAGGCGACGCCCATGCGGCCGTCCTTGATGGATACGTCGTCGGCGAGACCCGCGTCGGCGAGCGCCAGTTCGCTCGCGCGCACCGAGTACATCGACACCGGCCCCATCGAGCGGGTTTTCTTGCGCGGATAATGCGCAGGCACTGAGAAGCCCGGCAACGGACACGCGAGCCGCGTATGCAGCGACTCGAAGTAATCCCACTCGGGCATCCGGCGCACCGCGTTCACGCCGCTCTTCAGGCGCGCTTCGATGGCATCCCAGTCGTCGCCGAACGCCGTGACGCCCCCCATGCCGGTAATGACGACGCGTTTCATTACACCATCCCACCATTGACGCCGATCACCTGACGCGTGACATACGAAGCCGCATCCGACATCAGGAAGCTGACCACGGACGCCACTTCGGCAGGCTGGCCGACGCGGTTCATCGGCACCGTCTTCAAGGCGTGCTCGAGCGGCACTTCGTCGAGCATGCCGGTGTCGATCAAACCCGGCGCGACGCAATTGACGGTGATGTTGCGCGTCGCCAGTTCGACGGCGAGCGCCTTGGTCGCGCCGATCAGGCCGGCCTTCGCCGCGCTGTAGTTGACCTGGCCGCGATTGCCCATCACGCCGGAGACCGAAGCGATCGTGACGATGCGCCCCCCCTTCTTCGCCCGCACCATCGGCATGGTCAGCGGATGGACGACGTTGTAGAACGAGTCGAGACCGGTCTCGATGACGATGTCCCAGTCCTCCTCGGTGAGCGCGGGGAATGCGGCGTCGCGCGTCACGCCCGCGCTGCATACGATGCCGTAGTAGGCGCCGTGCGTCACGGCATCCACTTCGAGTATTTCGCGGCACGCGGCGCGATCGCGCACGTCGAATTGCAGCACGCGCGCCGTACCGCCTTGCGCGGCAATGCCCGTTGCCACGGCTTCGGCTTCGGTGCGGCCCGTGCGGCAATGCACCGACACCGCGAAGCCGTCGGCGGCCAACTTGTACGCAATCGCACGGCCGATGCCGCGGCTTGCGCCGGTAACGAGAACACGCCGGCTCATGAACTGAAACTCCCTTCAATGAATGACTGAAAATCGCGCGGCTGAAAGACCTTGATGACCGCCTCGGCGCAACACACGTCGCCATGGTGGATCGTGCATTCGTAGGCGCCGTGGCCTTCTTCGCTGCGCAGCAATTCTGTTGCGCGGATCAGTAACCTGGAACCGCCGGCGAACGACGGTTGCAAGGCGCGATAGCTGCGCGAGCCGAGCAGCACACCGGGACGCGCCTGGCCACCGCCACGCATGGCCAGCAGCGCGACGTGCGCCGCAACGGCCTGCGCCATCAACTCGATGCCGATCCATGCGGGCATCGCGCCGTCGGCATCGGCATACCAGGCGTCGGCATGGACGGTGGCACGCGCACTCAGCGCGTCCTCGCTGAAGGTGTCGACGGCATCGATCAGCAGCATGGTGCCGCGATGCGGGATGATTGTTTCGATCGGTTGCAGGACGAGATCCTGAATGGAGAGCGTCTGGGTCATCGCGCGCGTCACCGTTCAAGGATCAGGCTGACATTGCTGCCGCCGAACGCGAAAGAATTGCTCATCACGTACTGCGGTCCGGCGCCGCGCGGCAGAAAGCGCTCGCTTTCGACCAGATCCAGCACCGGCAAAGCAGGATCGGCGTCGCCGTCCCACAGATGACGCGGCAGCGGCACGTCCTCTCGCGCCAGCGTGAGCCAAGCGAAAGCGAGCTCAGTCGCGCCCGCTGCGCCGAGTTGGTGGCCCGTCAGCGGCTTGGTGCCGCTCGTCGCCACGCCCTTGGGGAAGACACGCGCCATCAGCTTCGCTTCCATGTCGTCGTTCTTGCGGGTAGCGGTGGCATGCAGATTCACATAGCCGATTGCCGACGGCGCGACGCCCGCATCGGCCAACGCCGCTCGCAGCGCGAGTTCGCCGCCCACACCGCGGGGGTCCGGCGAAGAAATATGATGTGCGTCGCTCGATTCGCCGACGCCCGCGAGTCTTACCGCGGCTTCGTCGCGGCTCATCAGGAACACGGCGGCGCCTTCGCCGACATTGATCCCGCAGCGATTGCGGCTCATCGGATTGGCGCGCACGCCGCTGGTCGATTCGAGCGAGGCGAAACCCTGCACGGTCAACTCGCACAGCGAATCGACGCCTCCGACCACCACCGCGTCGCACAGCCGTAATTGCAGCAAGCGGCGCGCGGACGCAAAGGCCTTCGCGCTCGACGTGCAAGCAGTCGAGATCGTGAACGCCGGGCCCTGCACGCCGAGCGCGGCGGCGGCAAATGGCGCGGCGGTACCGATCTCCATCTGCCGGTAATTGAAATTGGCGGGCAGGCCGCCCGCTTGCGCCTGATAGACGAACGCGGCTTCGGCCGCTTCGATACCCGACGTGCTGGTGCCGAGCACCACGCCGATCCGGTGCGCGCCGTAACGCTCGCGCGCCGCGTCGACCGTGGGTGCGATCTGCGTCAATGCGGCCAGCAGCAAGCGGTTATTGCGGCAGTCGTAACGCGCGAGCGCGGCCGGCGGCGCAAGATCGAGCGGCGCGAGCACGCTGCCGACAAAGGCTTCGCCGATGCCCGTATGTGCGTTCGCCATGCCGGGTGCGTGACCGGCGGCAAGCGCCGGGACGATTGCGTCGAGGTCGCCGCCGAGCGCATTGATCATGCCGAGCGCGTGCAAATAAACTGATGGCGCCTTCATGCGTCCCTCCTTGATTCCGATGGCATGCCGATCGGCGCGAGCAACACCGATACCGCAATGCCGAGCGCGAGCGTGGCGCCGAAACTCTTCAGCGCCGGCATCGCGCTCATGCCGAGCATGCCGAACGACAGCAGCGTGGTGGCCGCCGAGAGCAGCACGCCGGTCCACACCGCGCCGAGATCGGCGTCCGCGCGCAAGCAGCCTTCGCGCAGAAACACTGCATAGTTTGCGCCTACGCCGAGTACCAGCATCAGCGCAAGCCAGTTGAAAAGATTGAGCGGCACACGAGCGTAGCCGAACACGGCAAGCGTGACGCCGACCGCGAGCAGCACCGGCAGCGTCACGGCGATGCCGCCGCGCACACGGCCTCCCAAGGAGACGTTCCGTGGGGCGCCCATCCATCCCCCGATCCTCCCGTCCCCCAATCTGCCGAGGGAACTTCCGTCGGGGTGGATGACTTCCTTCGAAGCAGGGGACTTCCTTTGGGGCGTGGGATTTCCTTCGGACCGAGGACCTTTATGGGAAGCGTAGCGCAGCATCAGCACGGCGAGCACGAGTGCAAGCGCACCGCTGAGCCACCAGCCGCTATCCACACGATACGCGCCAAACAGCTTCGAAACGCTCGCCGCCTTGTCGACGAATACGACGCCGGGCAGCGCCTGCGCGGTGGCGATGAGCGCGGGTTCGTTCTGTGGCGTCACGCCTTGTGGAATGACGACTGCCGCATACGCTTTGGCGGCCGAATCGACTTCGCCCAGCCACAGATGCCTGTAGGGTTGCGACCACGGTGCGGCGAGCCAGGTGTCGACCGTGAGCAGCGGCTGCGGTTTCGCATACGCGGCGAGCCAGGCATCGGCGACTTCGTCTTTAAAGCCCGCCTGCAGCAGCGTCTCACGCAATGCTGCAGGATCGTTGAATACGTGCAGCGTGAGCAAGGCACGGTCTTCGTTTTGCTGTTTCGCGGACGGCACGAATTGCGCCACCGACTGATAGCTGCCGACCTTGTTCGCGGTACCGTTCAACCCGTCGAGTTTCACGCCCAGCGCTTCGGCGCGTTGCAGCACGATCTCCGGCGTCTCGCCACGCACCACAAAAAACTGTGCGCTGTTATCGACACCGACCGCCGCGCGCACCTTGTCTTCCTGCGCGACCAGCGAAGGATCGCGCTGAATCAGCAGATGGATATCGTCGTCGCTCGTCAGACGCAACCAGCCGGGAATGGCCACGATCAGCAACAGCGCCGCAACCCGCCATGCACGCTTGCCGCCGATCGTGCGATGCCAGACCGTCAGCCCACGCGCGGCGCCGGCGAACAGGCGCTGCGGGCCGCGTTTCGGCGGGCGCGTAAGCAGCGCGGGCAACAACCACAGCACGGAGGCATACGCCGTCACAATGCCCGCCATCGCGAAGCATGCAATCTGCTTGAGTGCGGGAAACGGCACCCACGTGAGGATCGCGTAGCCGAGCAGGCTGGTGGCAAGCGCAACCGTCAAGGCCGGGCGCACGGCGCGCGCGCCGCGGCGCGAATCCCAATCGCGCCCTGCGCCGAGATAGACCACGAAATACTGAATCGAATAGTCGACCGCTTCGCCGATCAGGCTTGCGCCGAACACCAGCGTCAACAGATGCAATTGACCGAACACCAGCATCGTCACCGCGAGCGCGCAGACGATGCCGAGCGCCGTCGAAACGAAACCGAGCAGCAACAGACGCGGCGAACGGAACACCCACATCATCAACAACGCAATCCCGCACAGCGACGCGACGCCGATCAGATGCACCTCGTGTTCCGATGCGCTGCGTGCCGACTCCGCGTAGAACACCGCACCGGTTCTCGCCACCGACACGTCGGGGAACGCCTGCTTCAACGCGCTTTCGCCTTGCGTGAGCGCGGCGAGCACGGCGTGCTGCGTCTTCGATTCGTAGGCCGAGCCAGGCAGCGTGGCGACGATCAGCACGCTTGTCGCGGTGCCGCGATGCGACACCAGCATGTTGTCTTCGAGTTCGAGATTCGACGTGGCGAGCGGCAAGCCGCCGAGCCAGTGTTCGAGCCAGCCGAACGGATCGTCGGCGAGCGGCGTGGTCAGGCCACCGCGCAACGGGCTGTAGATGCGCTGCGCGAGCGCGTCCCTCAATCCCCCAAGGGGACTTCCTTCCGGGCCGGCGACTTCATTCGCGGCGGGCGACTTCATTCGCGGCGGGCGACTTCCGTTGGAGCGGGCAACTTCCGTCGGGGCTTCGTGTACCGTAGGGTTTGCAGCACTGCTCTGCGCGAGTGCCGCGCGGTCAACAGGCGTCAGCAAACCGAAGCGATACGGCATGTACAACGCCGCGATCTGCGACAGATCGAACGGCGGCAATTCCGCCGTCACCGAGCCGAACGCCCCGCTCTTCTGCAACGATGCGCCCAATTGTTTCGCTGCCGCTTTCGCGTGCGCGTCGTCGTTGGCGGTCACCAGAAACACCGTGCGATCGCCCAGCGCGCTCGCCAGTGTATCGACCGCCTTTTCGGCGACCGGATCCGCCTCGGTGGCAGGCAGCAACGCCAATAGATTGGTCTGCAACGGCGACGGTCCCGCGAAACGCCAGCCGCAATACAGCGCCGCGGCGAGCGCGAGCAGCAGCCACGCGGCGCGCATGCTCCACGCCTGTTTCGCAGACCGCTGTTGCAGCACGTGCATTACGGCGCTCCGAGCAAGCTGCGCTCAGCCGGTGTCAGTTCGGTCACCGCCGCGCTTTTCGCAAATTCGAGCCTGGTGACGTCGCCGTTCGCGAGCGTGATACGCAAGGTTTGGAGATAGTCGCCGCCATTCATCTGCAAACCTTTGATCGATTGTGCAATCTGCGGCTGGTTCGGCGTAAGTTGCATGCGCCACTGTGCGGCGCTGCCTTCTGCCTGCACGTCGAATTGCGAATACAGCGCCGACAGATCGCCGCCGAGCATCGCGCGCATCATCTTCGAAACCTGCGCGACACCGCGTGTGCCCTGGGCACTGTGAGCCGTCACGCGCCGGCCGTTGGCGTCGACTTCCGCGACACCCGCGTCGGTGATGACGTAGATGGCTTTATACGGCGTGTCGATCTGCCAGATCACGCCACGCTCGCGGAAGAACAGCAGCGAACCCGTGCTGACGAGCGGCTGCTTCATCGCGGCGAGCGTTTGAGTCTGCGTGAATTGCGCGCGCACGCCCTTGGCCTGGGCGAGATGGGAGGCGATCTGCGAGACGAGTGCGGGGTTGCCGGCGGACTGCGTGGTTTCCGCCGCCGACGCCGGAGTCGGCCATGCCGCGAGGCCCGATACGCTCAATACGCTCAGCGTGCCTAGCGCGAGCAACCCGCCCGCCGCCGCACCGCGCAGGGTCATCGTCCCCATACTCGCTCCAGCTTTTCGAATACGACGGGCGGTGACACGAACTGCAATTCCTGCGTCGCGGCATCGACCGCGACCTGGATCGTGTAGCCTTTCGTCAATCGCGTGCCGGACGCGCAATCGACAATTTCATAGCCTATTTTCAGGCGGTTTTCGTGTTCGAGCAGTTGCGTGCGCACTTCGAGCGTCTGGCCGTAGGTGGCCGGGCGCACATACTTCAGATGCGCCTCGACGATCGGCCAGACGTAACCCGAGGCCTGCATCTCGCGGTAGTCGTAATCGAAGCTGCGCAGCAGCGCCGCGCGGCCGATCTCGAAGTACTTCAGATAGTGGCCATGCCAGCACACGTTCATCGCATCGACGTCGTGAAACGGCACTTCGACCATCGCGCTGGCGGTCAGCACTTTAGGGGAGCCGGTCATGCGTTCGGGCCTCCGCGATAGCCGCTCAGCAAATCGCACGCGGCGATGCGCGCGGTCAGTGCACGCAGATCGCTTTCCAGCGCGCGGTCTTCGTCGACGAACGGCGACTGCGCCGTCACGCTATCCATGAAGGCTTGCAGCGGCGCGGGAACCGGCGTGGCGCTGTCGATTCTCAAACGCAAACGCGCGGCTTGCACCGTCGCGAGCGTATGCGCGGCGGCAACCTGCTCGGTCAATTCCAGCACGCGCAAACAATCGCGCGCGGCGATCGTGCCCATGCTGACCTTGTCCTGATTGTGCGCTTCGGTCGAACGCGAGAAGACGCTCGCGGGCATGGTGTTCTTCAGCGCTTCGGCCGTCCATGCGGACGACGAAATCTGCACCGCCTTGAAACCATGATTGATCGCGGCACGCGCGGGGGCCGCCCCCGACAGATTACGCGGCAAGCCGTTGTTGAAATTCACGTCGACCAGCAGCGCGAGCTGCCGGTCCATCAGATCGGCGAGATTGGCGACCGCGACTTTCAGCGAATCCATCGCAAAGGCGATATGGCCGCCGTAGAAGTTGCCGCCGTGCAGCACGCGCTCGTTGTCGGGATCGATCAACGGGTTGTCGTTCGCGCTGTTCAGTTCGTTCTCTACGTCGCGGCGCACCCACGACAAGGCATCGCGCGCCACGCCGATCACATGCGGCGCACAACGAATCGAATAGCGGTCCTGCAGACGATGCCCCGGCGTATCGTCGCGCCCGGTCAGATCGTCGCGAATCCACGCTGCGGCTTCGGCCTGCCCTGCGTGCGGTTTCACTTCGAACAGCATGGCGTCGAAGTGCGCGGCGCGGCCGTCGAGTGCAATGGTGGAGAGCGCCGTGAGACGCGCGGTGAGGCGCGTCAGATGATCGGCACGCGCAAACGCGAGACAGGCAAGACCCGTCATGACCGCGGTGCCGTTCATCAGCGCGAGGCCTTCTTTTGGCGCGAGCGTCAATGGCTCGTGGCCCAGTTCGGTCCAGACCTCGCACACGTTGCGCAGACTGCCTTCGAACATCACATCGCGTTCGCCGGCAAGCGCGGCGGCTACATACGAGAGCGGCGTCAGATCGCCGCTTGCACCGACCGAGCCTTCCGACGGAATGCGCGGCAACACGCGGTGATTGATCAGATCGGCAAGGCGTGCGAGCAACACGGGGCGCACGCCGGAAAAACCGTAGGCCAGCGAATTGAGTCGCGCGGCGATCACCGCGAGCGTTTGCGCGTCGTCGAGATGCTGACCCATCCCGCAGCCGTGGTAACGCGTCAATTGCAACGGCAAGGCTTCGACGAGTTCCATCGGCACGTCGACCACGCACGCATCGCCATAGCCGGTGTTGACGCCATACACGGTCGCGCCCGATGCCAGATGCCGGCGCAGAAAATCCGCGCCGCGCTGAATCCGCGCATGCCATGCCGGATCGGCGCTCAGCGCGACCGGTGCGCGATGCTGCGCGATCGCGACGACCTCTTCGATCGTCAGCTTGCGCCCGCCGATCGTCACCGCCGCCGCGTTCGCGACCGCGTTCTCATGCGCGCTGGCGATCGGCGCCTCGATCAGATCATGTTCGGCCATGTGTGCCTCGCTTGGGGCTGGCCCAGAAATCGAAGAAATTGAACCATTGATAAGGTGCCTTGCGGCAATAGTGTTCGAGGCGCGCGGCGTAACGCTGCGCCCACGCGGCAAGATGCTGCGCGCGTTCGCGGCGCGGCAACTCGATGCGCTCGGCGAACGGTTCGAAATAGAGACGGTAGCCGTCGCGCTCTTTCAGGCAGAAGAACAGATAGACAGGGCAGCCCAATGCGTGCGCCAGCACGTAGGGACCTTGCGCGAACGGCGCGGTCGAGCCGAGAAATTGCGCTTCGGTCGTGCGGCCCGCTTCGTGGGCCGGCACGCGGTCGCCGACGATCACCAGCAACTCGCCGGCATCGACGCGCTCCTGCATCATCACCGCGGTCTCGGGTCCGAAATCGCTGACTTCGAGCAGATGCCGCGCGAACTGGCTATTCGCCGACGCCAGCACGCTGTTGAAGCGCCGTGCATGCTCGGTGTAGACCACAGCGGTAACTTTGGCGTACGCGCCCTGCGCGGCGAGCGCGCGGGTCATTTCCAGATTGCCGAGATGCGCGCCGATCACGAGCGCGCCCTTGCCGCTCGCCACCAGTGCTTCGAATGCGGATGGGTCTTCGAATTTGACGTCGGCGTTGTTGACGCGGCCGGACCATGCCGCGAGCTTGTCGAAGCCCGATTGCGCGAATGCGAGCATGTGGCGATAGGCGGATAGCCAACCCGGACGCGGCGTATCGCCGTCCGGTGCGGCCTGGCCGAGACGCGTGAAGTAGTTGCTCGACGCCTCGCGCGCGGCGCGGCCCGTCAGCAGAAAATACGCGACGATCGGATGCAGCCAGAGCGCGGTGAAACGGCGGCCGAACAGCTTGCAACTGAGCGCGAGCAACGACATGCCCAGATGACTGCCGCGTTCGGCGATGCGCCACCAGTCCTGCGAGCTCTGTTCGTGTCGTTCCGCGTGCTTGCCCGGTTCGCTCAGGCTGCTTGCCTCGCCCGGTTTGTCTTGCTTATCCTGGCTGTCCCGTTCGCCCTGGTTGAGCGCCTCGCTCGCGATGACCACGCGCCGTGGCATCGCTTTGTGCGCGAGCAGCATCGGCAGACGCCACAGCATGCCGAACACGAGCCGCGTATGGCTGCGGCTGATGCGCACGTTGTCCCACAGCACGTCGAAATGCGAGACGCCATCGGTTGCATAGGTGACGCGCGTCGGAATCGAGCGGAACGCGGCGCGGCGCCAGTAGAGACGCACGAGAATTTCGATGTCGAAGTCCATGCGCGTCGGCAATGGCACGCTGTCGATCAGCCCGCAGGCGAGCGCAAGCGGATACAGACGGAAGCCGCACATCGAGTCGCGGATCGTCAATGAGAGCGTTTCGATCCACACCCACACGTGCGTCAGATAGCGGCCGTAGAGGCGCGATTTCGGCACGCTCTCGTCGTAGACCGGGCGGCCGAGAATCACCGCACCGGGTTCGGCACGCGCGGCTTCGATGAAGCGCGGCACGTCCGTCGCGTCGTGCTGGCCGTCGGCATCGATCTGCAGCGCGTGGGTGTAACCCGCGGCGCGCGCGGCGCGCAGTCCCGCCATCACCGCCGCGCCCTTGCCGCCGTTGACCGGCAAACGCAGCAGCGTGAGCTGCCCCGCGTACTGTTGCGCGAGCGAGGCGAGCACCTGCTGGGTCGCCTCATCGCTGCCGTCGTCGACGACAAAGACCGGCAAGCCGTGCACCGCGAGATGGGCAACGGTCGCGCCAATCGCGTCCTTGTGGTTGTAAATCGGAATGACGATGCACGGAGCGAAACGCATCATGCAGTCCCCCGATACACGATCACGCCCGATGCACATTCACGCCCGCTCAGCCGGTACGCGAACTGCACGCGCCCACGCGCGGCGTCGTGTGCGAGCGTGAGATTCAGCACGGCTCCCGGCGGCACCGGCGCCATGAACTTGAGACGGTCGACCGATGCCAGCGCGCGCACGGCGGGCACGTGTTCGGCGGCCAGACGCATCGCCCAGTGCACCTGAACGACGCCCGGCAGAATCGGGAAGCCGGGGAAGTGGCCGGCGAACTGCGCGAGCGTCGGCGGCACGCGCAGTTCGTAGTGCAACGTGTCGGCGCTGCGGGCTTCGGCGAGCACTTCCACACCGTCCGCTCGCGGCTCGAAAGCCGCCGCGACGGCGGCCACCGGCAGTTTGCCGCGCGCGTCGAACGGCAAGGTGAGGCGAAAACGCCAATGACGCGGCAGCACCACGACATCGAAATATTCGGCGAGATGCCGGCGCAGGGTTTTCGCGAGTTGCACGCGGCCTTCCTCGCGCAATGCCTCGCAGCCGGCTTCAGTCAGCGCCACGACGGCGCCGACACGCTCGCGCGACGCGCCTTCCAGCGGCACGATCGCGGCTTGCGCGACATACGGATGCAGCGCGAGACGCGCTTCGAGTTCCGGCAGCGACACGCGCTTGCCGTCCAGCTTGAGCACGCGATCGAGCCGGCCTTGCAGGCGGAAGCGGCCATCGGCGTCGAACGCGATCTGGTCGTCCGTGCGATGCCAGCCGGTGTGATCGAGATGCGGCGAGCGAACGTTCAGCGCGCCGTCCTCGTCGCGGCGCACTTCAATGCCGACAACCGGTTGCCATGCATCGCTCTGATCCTGACGGCACCACGCGATGCCGCCGGTCTCCGTACTGCCGTAAATTTCGAGCGGCGCAGCGCCGTAAGCGGCGGCGTATTCCCGCGCGGCTTCGAGAGCGAGCGGACCGCCCGAAGAAAAGAACGCGCGCGGCGCCGGCGTCAACGCGGCGAAGCCGGGCAACGCCGGCCAACGCGACAATTGCGCGGGTGTCGAGACGACGACCGTCGCGCCGCATTGCTCGATCTGCGTTTGCAGATGCAACGGCTCGATGCTGATCGCGCGGTTGAACGCGCGGCCCGCCGCGAGCGGCCACAGCACGCGAAACAGCAAACCGTAGATATGATGATGCGGCACGCTTGCGAGCATCGTCGCATCGCCGATCAAGGCGCCCCATTGCTTTTCGAGCGTGTGCACTTCGGCGTTGAATTGCGCGAGGGTCTTGCGGATCGGCTTGGGGGTTCCGCTGCTGCCGGAGGTGTAGAGCGTCAACGGCGCTTGCGGATCGATCGTGTGCGAGGTGCCTGGCGTGTGCGTGGCATCGACATCGGCGTCCGCCACGCCATGCGGCAGGCCCGCATCGGTCAGCACGGCGTCGTACGCATCGGCAAGATCGGCGAGATAGCCCGGCGTCGCGTTGGCCGGAATGACCGGTTCCTTGCCGCAGGCGAACAACGCAAACAGCGCGCAGGCGAAATCGAACGGGTCGTCGATGCATAACGCGTAGCGGCGCGCCTCTTGCGTTTGCATGAGCTCGACCAGAGTCGAGACGCGCGCGCGAAACGCAACGCGGTCGAGCACCGTAGCGCCGTCGCGGCATACCGGTGCATTCGCGACGGCGGCCTCATGGGCCGCCGACAACAGATCGTGCAGCGCAATCATGCCGCCTCCGAACGCGCGGCTCGCGGCAGCACCACCAGATAACGCCAGACGACCTCGGCCACCAGCAGCACGCCGACCAATCCATAAGCGATCGCGCCGTTATAAAGCGACCAGCTTGCACGGCTCCAGTAGAGCGCCGTATAAGCGGAGAACGCGCCGTTCAGCGCGAAGAAGACGCACCATACCTGGGTCACGCGCCACGTATGGCGCACGGCGCCCGGCGGCAGATCCGGATTGCCCAGCCGCGCGAATTTCTCGATCATCGACGGCCCGCGCACGAGCGTCGCGCCGAACGCGATCAATAGACCCAGATTGACGAGCGACGGATAGAGGCGCAACAGCAGCTCGCTATTGGTGAACACGATTGCCGCCGAGGCGCAGCTCAGCAGGCCGACCACCGTCCAGTCGATCGTGGAGAGCCGGCGCAGCGAGGTCGCAACCGGACCGCTGCCCGCCCAGCGTTGCAGCCACAGAATCGCAAACAGCATGCAACCGACATAGCGCGGCGTGTCCCAGCGCCATGCACACAGAATCAACGCGGGATACGCGAGTTTCAGCAGGACCTGCACCACCGTCTTGGCCCAGTGGCGCCCAGTGCCGGGCGATGCCTCGGCGGGCTGGCTCGCCGCCGCTTGCATTCGCGAACGCACGGATGGCATCAGCCTTGTGCCGCCAACAGGGATTCGACCGCACCGATCACATCGCCGACCGTGCGCACCGACTTGAATTCTTCCGGCTTGATGCGGCGGCCGGTCATTTCCTGCAGTTTGATCGCGAGGTCGACAGCGTCGATGCTGTCGAGATCGAGATCTTCGAAGAGATGTGCGTCGGGCGTCACGCGCTCCGGCTCGATCGCGAAGTTCTCTTTGAAGATGGCGCGGATGCGTTCAAGAATCTCTGCCTCGGACACGATTAATCCCCTTTTCTTGTGGTTTCGTTCACAGCATGCGCCGTTTCGCGCTGACTCGCGACCAGCGCGGCCAGCGTGCTGATCGAGCGGAAGTGCTCGCGGGTGCGTTCGTCGTTCGCTGCGATGGTCAGTTGGTATTGTTTGCGCAGCACGATGCCGATCTCGAGCGCGTCGATCGAGTCGAGACCGATGCCGTCGGTATCGAACAACGGGGCGTCGTCGTCGATATCGGCCGGGCTCAGGTCTTCCAGATCGAGGGCTTCGATCAGAAGCTGTTTAATTTCCAGTTTTAAAGAATCCATAATCGAACAGGTGCTGAGTAATGTGGGCTTCGATGGCGCTGGTCACGCTGCGCGCCGCGAGAGACGGTGATGCATCGTGGTCCGCGAGTTGCTCGACGCCAAGCGGCTCAAGCACGTTCACGCGCATCCGGAAGGCGCGCGCCGGCACGTCGTACCAGCGCATCTGCTTGGTGAACGCCGGCGGATCGCAGTCCATCAGCACCGGCACGATCGGCGCGCCGACCTTCAACGCCATGTGCGCGAACCCGCGTGAGAACGCATGCAGCCGGTTCGGCGCGGGGCTGCGCGTGCCCTCGGGAAAAATAATCATCGTGTAGCCCGCTGCCAGCTGCCGCGCGCCGGCTTCGACGAGCTCCGCGGGATCGGCGTTGCTCACGTATTCCGCCGCGCGCACGATCCCCCAGAAACACGGGTTGCCCCAATGCGCGTTTTTCACCACGCAACAGGCGCGCGGCGTGAGCGACAACAACACCATGACGTCCAGATACGTCGGGTGATTGGCGACCACGATCGCCGGGCCGCCGGCGCGCAATCCCTGTACGCCCGACAGCTCGAGCTCCATCACGCCGATGCGCTGCAACACCGCGACCAGCGCGCGGAAAAACCAGTGAATCACGGTCGTCACCGCGCGCTGGCGCGACGCCCGATGCGGCCACAGCCACGCGAGCGGGAACACCAGCACCGAAAACAGCACGCCGCAGACGCCGAACACCACGAAGGCCATGCCGGTCGCGCAGAACCGCCAGCCGTAGTCAAGCCGCGCTTTCATGCCACCTCCAATGCCAGGCTGCGCCGGCGCCTTGCCAGACGGCGGGCCTGCCCGTTTCCAGGCAGTGTTGCAGCGCCTGGCTCTGGGTCGCGAAGCTTTCTTCCGTGCTTGCCTGGGCGCTTGCCACACTATCCGCGCCTGAGCGACGGGTCTCGTGCGCGACCTCCGCTGCCTCCAACTCACCCGCGCCGGACAACGTGCAGACCAGCTGCCCCGCCTCCGCTTCGCCGTTCAGCAGGATCGCGATCGCGCCGCCCTGCACTTCGTCTTCAATCGTGCCGTACGCCGGATCGGCCGGTTCGTCGGCGTACACTAGCAACACCGGTGAGCCGGGCTGCGTTGCGTATTGCGCGTACGCTTCCAGCAGCGCATAGCCGAGCGTCTCCGCGCCAGCCGAAATCGCGCTGGCGGCGGATCGGTCGCCACGCGCGATGCCGAACACGCCGGTCATGGCGTTCAGCACCGACAGGCTGAAGGCGGTGGGCGAGACCGGTTCGCCCGCGCTGATGGTGCGCAGGATGTCCGTGGTGCGCCGCAATTCGCCGTGGCGCGATGCGAACACGACCCTGACCTCGTTTTGCGCAACGCAGTCGTGCGCGACCTTCAGTGCGACTCTGGACAGCGTGCTCAGGCGACGCCGCACGATCGGCTCGATAAAGCCGATGTCGGGTGCGGCAGATGCGGCAGCAGGCCAGCTAGACCAGCGAGCGACCGGAATGGTCCAGTGCAGATCGGGCATATCG